>NZ_CP086208.1:405000-450000 GCF_020790095.1 Priestia sp. J2 | reverse complement strand
CGGGCCTCCATTCAGTGTTACCTGAACTTCACCCTGGACATGGGTAGATCACCTGGTTTCGGGTCTACAACCACATACTAAACGCCCTATTCAGACTCGCTTTCGCTACGGCTCCGCCTTATCAGCTTAACCTTGCATGGGATCGTAACTCGCCGGTTCATTCTACAAAAGGCACGCCATCACCCGTTAACGGGCTCTGACTACTTGTAGGCACACGGTTTCAGGATCTCTTTCACTCCCCTTCCGGGGTGCTTTTCACCTTTCCCTCACGGTACTGGTTCACTATCGGTCACTAGGTAGTATTTAGCCTTGGGAGATGGTCCTCCCAGCTTCCGACGGAATTTCACGTGTTCCGCCGTACTCAGGATCCACTCAAGAGGGAACGAAGTTTCAACTACAGGGTTGTTACCTTCTTCGACGGACCTTTCCAGGTCGCTTCATTTACTTCGTTCCTTTGTAACTCCGTATAGAGTGTCCTACAACCCCAAGAGGCAAGCCTCTTGGTTTGGGCTAATTCCGTTTCGCTCGCCGCTACTCAGGAAATCGCATTTGCTTTCTCTTCCTCCGGGTACTTAGATGTTTCAGTTCCCCGGGTCTGCCTTCAATATCCTATGTATTCAGATAAAGATACTGTTCCATTACGAACAGTGGGTTTCCCCATTCGGAAATCTCCGGATCAAAGCTCACTTACAGCTCCCCGAAGCATATCGGTGTTAGTCCCGTCCTTCATCGGCTCCTAGTGCCAAGGCATTCACCGTGCGCCCTTTCTAACTTAACCATTAGCGAATAAATGGTACAACATAAAGTTGTGTTATTTATTGGTTTGATTAAAGAAAAGTTTCACTTTTCCTCAGCAATTACTGTTATCTAGTTTTCAAAGAACAATCGCAACCAAAATTCTTCTTATCTAATAAGAAGAAAGTAGTGTGCTTTCTATAATTGAGAGATTGAACTCTCAAAACTGAACAAAGTGTCAAAACGTACGTCATGTAAAAATCCTTAGAAAGGAGGTGATCCAGCCGCACCTTCCGATACGGCTACCTTGTTACGACTTCACCCCAATCATCTGTCCCACCTTAGGCGGCTAGCTCCTTACGGTTACTCCACCGACTTCGGGTGTTACAAACTCTCGTGGTGTGACGGGCGGTGTGTACAAGGCCCGGGAACGTATTCACCGCGGCATGCTGATCCGCGATTACTAGCGATTCCAGCTTCATGTAGGCGAGTTGCAGCCTACAATCCGAACTGAGAATGGTTTTATGGGATTGGCTTGACCTCGCGGTCTTGCAGCCCTTTGTACCATCCATTGTAGCACGTGTGTAGCCCAGGTCATAAGGGGCATGATGATTTGACGTCATCCCCACCTTCCTCCGGTTTGTCACCGGCAGTCACCTTAGAGTGCCCAACTAAATGCTGGCAACTAAGATCAAGGGTTGCGCTCGTTGCGGGACTTAACCCAACATCTCACGACACGAGCTGACGACAACCATGCACCACCTGTCACTCTGTCCCCCGAAGGGGAACGCTCTATCTCTAGAGTTGTCAGAGGATGTCAAGACCTGGTAAGGTTCTTCGCGTTGCTTCGAATTAAACCACATGCTCCACCGCTTGTGCGGGCCCCCGTCAATTCCTTTGAGTTTCAGTCTTGCGACCGTACTCCCCAGGCGGAGTGCTTAATGCGTTAGCTGCAGCACTAAAGGGCGGAAACCCTCTAACACTTAGCACTCATCGTTTACGGCGTGGACTACCAGGGTATCTAATCCTGTTTGCTCCCCACGCTTTCGCGCCTCAGCGTCAGTTACAGACCAAAAAGCCGCCTTCGCCACTGGTGTTCCTCCACATCTCTACGCATTTCACCGCTACACGTGGAATTCCGCTTTTCTCTTCTGCACTCAAGTTCCCCAGTTTCCAATGACCCTCCACGGTTGAGCCGTGGGCTTTCACATCAGACTTAAGAAACCGCCTGCGCGCGCTTTACGCCCAATAATTCCGGATAACGCTTGCCACCTACGTATTACCGCGGCTGCTGGCACGTAGTTAGCCGTGGCTTTCTGGTTAGGTACCGTCAAGGTACGAGCAGTTACTCTCGTACTTGTTCTTCCCTAACAACAGAGTTTTACGACCCGAAAGCCTTCATCACTCACGCGGCGTTGCTCCGTCAGACTTTCGTCCATTGCGGAAGATTCCCTACTGCTGCCTCCCGTAGGAGTCTGGGCCGTGTCTCAGTCCCAGTGTGGCCGATCACCCTCTCAGGTCGGCTATGCATCGTTGCCTTGGTGAGCCGTTACCTCACCAACTAGCTAATGCACCGCGGGCCCATCTGTAAGTGATAGCCGAAACCATCTTTCAATCATCTCCCATGAAGGAGAAGATCCTATCCGGTATTAGCTTCGGTTTCCCGAAGTTATCCCAGTCTTACAGGCAGGTTGCCCACGTGTTACTCACCCGTCCGCCGCTAACGTCATAGAAGCAAGCTTCTAATCAGTTCGCTCGACTTGCATGTATTAGGCACGCCGCCAGCGTTCATCCTGAGCCAGGATCAAACTCTCCGAAGAAATGTTTGACTTGCTCAATTAAAAAATAAAAATTAACGTTGACGTTTGTCGCTTTGTTCAGTTTTCAAAGTTCAACCGCCGCTCTTAAGCGACTTTATTATCTTATCAAGTTACCGACGTAATGTCAACAACTTTTTAAAATTCTTTTTTTTAGCTTCATTGTTACTGTTATGTCTCAACGACGCTTTATAATAATATAATGCCCTGCACATAAAGTCAATATGTTTCGAGAAGAAAAACGTTTTTTTCTTACTTTACTTCTTCCCCTACTGAGAAGTAGTTAAACATAAATAATCTAAATTTTCTAATTTTTATTTATACCTATATTAAAAAAGAAGCCCTTCACAAAAAGAGCTTCTTTCTTATCTTACTAATTAAGGTAAATAACGACGTGCACCTGCATACTCTTCAATATACCCCTTCGTGTTTAAAGGAATAATCTCTACTGTCCGCTCGGAGTTCGGCGAATGAATCATCATACCATCTCCCGCATACATTGCTACATGGTGGACGCTTCCTTTTCCTTGGTTATAGGCAAAGAATAATAAGTCTCCGGGTTGAAGATTGTTCATCTCTACTGGTTTCCCTGCTCTAGACTGTGGGCCTGAGTCACGTGGAATTGTAATACCATGGGACTGGTACATCGTAAACGTAAATCCAGAGCAGTCAAATCCAAAACCACTCATGCCAGCCCATAAATATGGAAGGTTTAAAAATGCCTTTCCGCTTTCAACAAGCTCCGTGCCAGTTGGTACAGGAATATCTTTTTGAGAAGCGTAGATTTTTCCTGCTTTTGCAGAAACCCATGCTGTCTTTCCATTTGGTTTTAATACTTTATATGCACTCTTTGATTTTACCAAAAGAGGTAAGCGCGTATTATAGCTAACTTCAATACCTTTCTTTTTCAAAGAAGGCGAATGATATAAATAAGTAGTCGGAGCCGTCACCATTATAAAAGGCTTCTTTGCATACTGTTCGTACCTTTTGCTATAGGTTAATTGTTTAGTAGGCATCCACCCGGGATATCCTAATTCATTTCGAGAAGTAGGCTGTCCGTCTACAGCTACTTTGACCCAATCTCCTTGTCTCTCTAAAACCGTTACTTTGTTTCCATATAACGCTTGTGTCTCAAGCATCCCGTCACTAGATAACTGCTGCTTCTGTTTCAAATTCATCGATGTGGTCCACTTCTTCATATCTACAGGATTAGTAGCTGACGGAGCGTCCACTTCACGCAAGATGTTTGGTGCTGTCCAAAGAGTAGCTGCTGCGACATCTATATAAGCAGTTTCTTTTTCTTCAGAAGCATGAACAGAAGGAACTGCACTGACTCCAAATGTAGCTAAAATAACTGTTGTTACCGTCAAAAGCCAACGTTTTATATTCATCGTCTCTCTCCTTCTACTATATTACTATCTTTTTATTTTGAGATAGGAACGGTGATTTCTCCTATTCCAGGAAGATCTGATAAGAAAACCTCTTGACCGCTGTACTTTAACACATCCAGTTCAGTTGAAAGCCAAAGAGGAGCATCTAAGTCAAAATACGTGATATTTGGATGAGCGGCTGCCAGATGAGCAGCTGCTCCCACGGAAAGTGATGGTTCCATCATGCTTCCAATCATACACGCAACACCGTTCGCCTCAGCAATACTCGCGATTTTTCTTGCTTCATTAATGCCTCCGCACTTCATTAGCTTAATATTTAAAAGATCCACGTACCGCCCGCTTACAAGCCTTAATGCATCTTTGGCAGAAAATAGACTCTCATCTGCCATAATGGGTATGTTTACTCGTTCAGTCACAAACTTTAACCCTTCCCAATCATGAGCAACGACAGGCTGTTCTACCAGTTCAATACCGAAATTGAGAGCTTCCATTTCATTAATTAATTGCACTGCTTGTTTTGGAGTCCATCCTTGATTTGCATCCAACCGAAGTTTTACATGATCCGGAATGACAGATCGAATATGTTTAATACGCTCAAGGTCTAGCTCAGGAATTGAACCTACCTTCACTTTTAAAATGTCAAATCCGTCCGCTGCACTTTTTTGTGCGTCTTCAGCCATTTTTTCAGGTGTATCAACACTTATCGTCATACACGTAGAGATAGGCTGCTTATCGCCCAAGAAAGCATATAAAGGAATGTTGAGAAACTTTGTATAAGCATCATGCAAAGCGATATCAGCAGCCGCTTTAGCACTTGAATTGTGAATACAGCAGCTTTGAATTTTTTTTAAGAGTTTTTGAAACTGACGTATATCCTCCCCTATTAGCGCTAGTTTAATAGGTCCTTGAAGTGCAGCTTGAATGCCTTCTAAAGAATCGCCTGTAATAACATATGTTGGCGAAGCCGCTCCTTTTCCTTTTATTCCGTTTTCTAACTGAATCTCTACACTTATGCTGTCTATCTCTGTTGCTGTTCGAAGCGCTGTTTTAAACGGAACGAGCAGTGGAACGGTTTGATGCTTTACAGTTATGTCTTTAATTATCATTTCAATCGCTTCCTTTCGATTCAGCACACATGTTCTTTTATACCTATTTTGGTTTATTCTTAGATCGCCCCTAAAATTTTGGCGATCATCATACCAAAATAAGTACCTAAGAAGGAACCCATCAGAGCCATAATGACTCCTACCGGAATCAGTGCACGGTTATAAGCAGCTGCAAGCATTGGAGCAGACGCCATTCCGCCAATATTAGCTAAACTGGCTACCCCGAGCGTAAATAAATCATATTTAAATAGTTTAGCTAGCAACAGCATGATCACTAAGTGGACGAACATAATGAGAAAACCAGATACTAAGTAAATAGGAGCCTGAACTAAATTTGAAAAATCTGATTGAGAAGCAATTAACGCTACAACGATGTATAACATAACGTTTGATACATCGAGCGTACCTGGAATTTTTGCCGCTGGAGTTACAGCAAGCACTAAACCAACGACAGAAGCAATCATAATCGTCCAGCTCGTTGCATTAATAACGGCTCCCACTTCAGGCAAACGCCCTCCGATAAATGTAGACAATGCCGAAACGAACAAACCTAGCCCAAGCAAATAAAGAAGATGCTGAAACTGAGGACCTTCTTTTTCGCTTTCAGATGTTGCTGCGACTTCATCTATACTATTCTCAATAAAGCTGACGTCTGCTTTTGTCCATTTATTAAATTTAGATGCAAATGGTACAAGCCAAAACATAAACATAACCCATACGGCATAGTTAATCGTATCCATCATAAGAGCGTAGCCAAATATATTTTCTGGAACATCCAAAATCCCTTGAAGGGCAACCATGTTAGCTGACCCACCGGTCCAACTTCCTGATAAAGCACCAAAAGCTTTCCACGTATCCTCTACATAGAAATTCTTAAAGATGGCATAGACGAGGAAAAAGCCTATCATTATACTAAAAACCGCAACGATGAATCCTCCCAGCATTCTTGGACCAAGTTTAATTACACTTCGAACATCACACTTTAACAGCATAAGCATCAGCATAGCAGGAAGAAGTGCATTTTTAACGCCTGCATACATGGCGGCATTTGACTCGCTATCCCCAAATAATCCTGCCGTTTGCATAAGAGCCGCTCCTATATAAATAAGTACAATACCTGGAATAAACTTAAAAAATCCATTGGCTTTAAATCGTTTTTCAATCCCTACCATGAGCGCAGCAAAGGCAGTTAACACACTCACATACATAAATCCATCTTGAATCATTTATTCTTCCCCCTTCATCTCCCCGAAAATGTTTTTATGCAAAACAAAATCCAGCCCAACGTTTGAAAACGTCAGGCTGGATTTCGTCTAGGTCTATGTAGACAAAGCAGCTGTTATTTGCTGATATTTTTTCTGTGCATCATGAAACGCTACCACCAGCGCTTTTTGGGAAGACCCGAAGTAGCGGCTGTTAATGTCGTCTATAAGGGTGGGATCACTTATATGACGTCCAATAAAAATTGATTGAACAAATCGAACGGTTAACTCAATCGTCGCTGAGCATTCCACATCAATAATTTTTCCATTTGTTTTATCAACTACCAATCCTAAAAAATACTGATTGAACTTTTTAGTAATCGGATTGCTTTGAGGAGCTTTGGCATCTCCAATAATATAGATAGTATCTTGATCATACATGATTTTTTATTCCTCCTAAAAGAGATAACAGACGATGCTAGGGACCGGCAAATGAACGTTTGCGGAGCTACGCAACATGTATTCGCTTTCATAAGGAACATTATAATCTACTCTCAATATATCATCTATAAAACAATTTCACAATATAAATTTTATACTATTCAGAATAAAATAATATTTACCCTATAAAAAAGGCCGTACGAATACATACGGCCTTTCTTCGTCATCCTTTGAACATTGTAGAGGAAAAACGGTTAGGGTAATCTGTCATCACTACTTTTACTGAAGCCTGCTGGAGCTTCAAAAAGTCATTCAGTTCATTAATTGTATATACTCGTAAGTCTAATCCTTCTTGCTTTGCTTTTTTCCCGTACGAAGAAAGAGCAAACGACATATCACAGTGCAGGTGCGCACCTATCGATTTTGCTTTTCCAATCGCATCTTCACTCACGCCTTCAAATAAAAAACCTGTTGATATATATGAATGGAGAGATCTCACTTTAGCCAAGCTATCATAGTTAAAAGATGACAAAATAACTTGATCTTCTAAATCAAACTCATCGATTAGACGAAGAACTTTTTCCTCAAGTTTTGGATAGTAAATTTGGTCATTTTTTAATTCAATGTTCACGGTCATTTCTGTCTTTTTGTCCATCATCCACTCAAACACTTCTATTAACGTGGGAATTGATTGTTTAGAAAAACGAGAATCATACCAGCTTCCAGCATCGAATAACCGCAGCTGTTTATATGAAAATTCTTGAACATATCCCATTCCATTCGTCGTTCTGTCAATTCGTTCATCGTGAATCACTACTATTTCTCCGTCTTTGGTTAGTTGTACATCCAATTCAATACCTGAAACTCGCATTTTTCTAGCTTCTTCAAATGCAATCATTGTGTTTTCAGGATATCGTCCGCTAAAGCCGCGATGCGCATAAAGATCAATTGAATTATTCATTGTCCTCTATCTCCCCTAACTAGTCATTCACTAAATAAAAAGCTCGTCCTCAAAATAACTTGAAAGACGAGCTTCGTAATCATACGTTATTTTTGATTGGCTACTTCTAATGCTCTATTCGTTTCTTTTGCTGCTTGATCAAGTGCTTGTTTCGGCTTTACTCCCTGGTACAGGCTTTCCATTCCTGTTACTACCTTTTGGCGTGATTCCGGAAATACCGAAATTAAAGCGCCTTGTGTTGCCGGAGTTGATTTAGTTTTATGAAGCTGATCAACCGTCACTTTTAGTTGAGGATATTTTTTCCATTCCTCCTTTACGATTTCTTGATCATATGCTTTAGGATTAACCGCAAAATAGCCACTTTCCACGTGCCATTTTGCCTGAACTTCTGGTGTTGCTAAATATTTCATGAAGTCCCACGCCGCTTTAGATGTTTCATCACTAATTCCTTTAGACATCCATAAAGATGCTCCCCCGATAGCTACTCCTTGGCGATCCTCTTCTTTTGGCACAGGAAGATCTGATACACCCACATCAAATGGAGCATTGTCTACTAATGTTTTAATACCTGCTGATGAATCTAAAAACATTGCAATTTTTTTAGATTGAAATGCTGCGCGCATATCGTCCCAGTTTTGCCCTACATTGTAGAAAGTACCTTCTTTGTACATGTCATTGATTAAATTAAATGCGTTTTGTCCTTCTTTTCCATTAAATACTGCCTTCTCGGCATCCCCTTTACGACCGTTTTCGTGATCTACATACAAACCGCCTTGAGAAGCAACTAGCTCTTCAAAGAACCATCCGTAATTTAGAATTGAAAAACCGTATTGTGATGTTTTATTTCCTTGTTTCTCTGTTAGTTTCTTTGCAGCTGCCTTTAATTCATCATACGTTTTTGGTGGATTTTCAGGATCTAACCCTGCTTTTTTAAAGGCATCTTTGTTGTAAACTAACACAGGTGTTGAAGAGTTAAACGGCATTGAATATTGCTTTCCATCTACTTGGTAATAGCTTGAAATATTTTTCTCCCACTGTGAAGTATCGTAGTGGTCTTCATCAATGAATTTTTGAACAGGCTGAACCTTACCACTGTCTATCATGAATTTCGTTCCTACTTCGAACGTTTGCATGATAGCCGGTGCATCTTTAGTTCCTGCTACCGTATTAAATTTTGTTTGTGCTTCCTCATACGTTCCTTGGAAAACGGGCTTTACTTCAACTTTATCCTGAGATTTATTGTACTCATCGACTATTTTATTGAGTGATTTTTCAAGGTCACCGCTCATGGCGTGCCAAAAAACGACTTCTGTTTTACCTGATGCTGTTTTTTTAGTTTCTTGCGCTTCCGAAGAACCAGTTGAGTTTGAGCAAGCGCCTAGAATGACTAGCAAGCATGCCGTTACGATAGCCAATATCTTTTTCATCACATTCACTCTCCTATTTAATTGCACCTTGTGTTAATCCTTTTTGAAGACGTTTTTGACCTAGGAATAATAGTAATAATGTCGGTATAATAACAACTACGACAGCGGCCATAACCACTCCCCAATCAGTTGAAATCTCCTGCGTTTGCATTTGTTTTAAACCAATCTGAACGGTACGAACATCCTCTGTATTTGTAACTAACAGTGGCCATAAATACATATTCCATGTTGTTAAAAAGCTATATACGCCAAGCGTAACTAGACTTGTTTTAGAAACAGGAAGCACAACATTCCAAAAGAAACGAAAGCGGCTGATCCCTGCGACTTGAGAAGCTTCATACAGCTCGCCCGGAATGGTTTTAAACTGTTGACGCAATAAAAATGTTCCAAATGCTAAGGCGAAAAAAGGAATTGTTAATCCCAAATAGTTATTAATCCAGCCTAGCTTTTGTGCTGTTAAAAAGTTAGGAACCATCGTTGCTTCCCATGGAATCATCATCGTAGAAATAAAGAGAAAGAAAATAGCATCTCTTCCTTTAAATTTAATAAATACAAATGCAAAAGCAGCCAAACTTGAAACTAACAGCTGCCCAGCCATGACAAAAATAGATACAGCAAAACTATTAATTAAATAATGAAGCAGCGGAACTTTTTCAAAAGCATCCCGATAGTTTTCAAATGAAAAAGATGATGGCCAAATCTTCCCTTCCAACACTTCCGCTCCACTCATAAAACTAATGGAAAAAGCGTATAGAATAGGAAACATCAATACTAAAGTAGCTGCAATGAGTAACAAATAAGTTGTCCATTTTCTCGTGATGCTCATTGATAATGTACCTTCCTTTCTCCAAGCTTAAATTGAAGAGCCGTAACCAGTAGAATACAGAAAAACAAAATTGTAGCTTGAGCACTTGCAGAGCCAACATTATAGTTTACAAATGCATCTTTGTAGATTGAATAAACAATGACATTTGTGGAATCTGTAGGCCCGCCTTTTGTTAAAATGTCAATTTGTCCAAACGTTTGAAACGCGTTAATAAACGAAACGGTGATAATAAAAAACAGCGTTGGCGAAAGCATAGGAAGCGTAATTTTACGGAGCTGATACCAATAGCTAACTCCAGCAATACGCGCGTTTTCATACAGCTTTTCATCAATATTTTGTAACCCGCCAAGTAAAATTAAAAAGGTAAACCCAATGTTCATCCAAATCGTAGAGATGGACACAGCAATCAGCGCATACTTAGGATCTAATAACCACTGCACATCATGAATGCCTACAAGATTTAATACTTTATTAATAACACCGATTGTCGGGTTATACATAAACATCCAAATTACAGAAGAAGCCGCTACGCTCATTCCCATCGTAGATGAAAACATTGTTCTGAAAAAACCAATTCCTTTTAGCTTTTCATTTGCGATTAGCGCTAGGAATAATGCAATAATTAAGCCAATAGGCACCGTGTATAGTACAAATAAAAAAGTGGCTTTCATACTTTGTAAAAAGTTTGGATCTGTAAATAGATAAAAGAAATTTTGTAATCCTACAAATTTCAAGGGATTTCCCTGTGTGTCTGTAATAAAAAGACTTAAATATAAGGTCTTAATCATTGGGTAGAAAAGAAATACACCAAATAACAATAATGATGGCAGCAAGTAAGATAATCCTACCAATAGGTTAGGCATTGACTTCTTTTCTTGTGGATTTGATGAAACAGAAACAGGCGAGTTTGCTGTTTTGGTAACAGCACTCATACAAATGCCCCCTTTACAGTTAAATCTTCCGTTGATGGTTCATAGTGCAAGCATGAACCTGTATCACTATCAAATAAAAACAGGTGTTTTGGATCGATAAAAATAGGGACGCGCTCTCCCACTTTTATATTCCATTGACCGTTCCACTTAGCCATCCACTGTTTGTCTCCCATTTGAAATGTAAGCAGTGTTTCCGTTCCTAGAATTTCGACATTATCTACCTCTACGATAAAGCTGGTGTTGTCGTTTGTCGCAAGCTGAACGTGCTCAGGTCTTACTCCAACCACAACTTCCTTTTTACCGCTAAGGTTGTTGTATGATGCACTCATAGAAATAGCTCTTCTATCTTCAAAAACGAGTAAGTTATTTTCTATAGAAACGTTTGATAAGTTCATAGGGGGCGAACCTATAAACGACGCTACGAACGTGTTTGCCGGTGCATTGTAAATATCGAGCGGACGCCCAACCTGCTGAATATTACCTCCATTTAAAATCATCATTCGATCCGCCATCGTCATCGCTTCCGTTTGATCATGCGTGACATAAATCATCGTAATACCTAACTTACGCTGAATCTGGCGAATTTCTGATCTCATCTTTGCTCGCAGCTTCGCATCCAAGTTGGATAACGGCTCATCCATCAGGCAAATAGGTGAATGAGTAACTATAGCACGTGCGAGTGCTACACGCTGACGCTGTCCTCCCGAAAGCTGTCTAGGCTTTCGTTTTAAATATTCACTTAAACCAAGCATTTCTGCTGCTTCCCTGCAGCGCTTGTGCTGTTCTTGCTTTGAAATCTTCTTTGTATGCAGACCAAAAAGAATATTTTGTTCTACTGTCAAATGCGGATATAAAGCATAGTTTTGAAACACCATGGACAAATCGCGCTGACTTGGAAGCAGTTTATTTGCTTTTACATCCCCGATTAGCAACTCTCCCTGTGTGACTTCTTCTAATCCGGCAATCATTCGCAGCATTGTACTTTTCCCGCACCCTGAAGGACCTACTAATACGAAGAATTCTCCAGGTTCAATTGTGACATTAATATCTTGAATGACATTTGTTTTTTGATCGTATGACTTTCCAACGTTAACCAACTCTACTTTTTTCATTAAAAACGCTCCTTTCTCGCTCATTCATATTTTTTCCACAGCCATGATTTTCCTGTAGAAACTGCCGTAGCCCCTGCTTTTAAAGCAGCTTGGATATGGCTTTCATTTTGAATGAGTCCACCTGTAATAATAGGGATACTTGTTTTTTTAACGATTTTCTCTATCATCTCCGGAATCAATCCTGGCATTAGTTCTAATGCATCCGGTTTAATATCTTGAACGGTTTTTAACCCCTGTGCTACTGCGTCTGTATCCACTAAAAACAGCCGCTGAATAGCAACCAGCCCTTCCTGTTTTGCGTAATTAATGAGTGAACTTTTAGTGGTTACGATACCTGTGGGCTTTACAAACTTAGCGAGAAATTTAAGCCCTTCCCGGTCATAGCTAATTCCCGGAATTTTTTCAATGTGTAAGAAAACCGTTCGATTATGCTGTTTGAGTAAATCTACATAGCGTTTAATTACACTGATGTTTCCCGTTAATAAAAAGGCGGCCTGGATCTCTGTTTCTAAAAATTGCTCTAAATTTTTCGGACTTTTAATGGATGCAATTAAACGATCTTGTCCAAGCTGTTGTAAGAAATCTGCTTCCTTATTCAAAACGATTCCTTCCTTTCATTTATAAAAAAACCACAAAAAACGCATAGGATGTTTATATAGACCTATTGTTTTTTGTGGTTTCTCAATTTCATAACCTTAGTAACTATTCACTTATCGTTCACATGTTTTATAATAATGGTTATTTGTGAAGGCAATATAAAGAAGCTGTTGAGTTTTGTAAAGTAAACGTATAGTTCCTGTAAATCTGCTGAAGATAAAAAAAGCCGTTGATTTCTCAACGGCTTCACAGTGCACATTCTTCGATTTCAAATCCTAAATCTTCAATTAATCCCCAGTCAGCTGTAGGTTCTTGACCTTGAGTCGTTAAATAATCGCCTACAAAAATTGAGTTTGCAGCAAACAAACCAAGCGGCTGAAGTGATCTGAGGTTAACTTCTCTGCCTCCTGAAATTCGAATTTCTTTGGTTGGATTTACAAAACGCATCATCGCTAACAGCTTTAAGCATTGCATTGGCTTTAACGCCTTTTTGTCTTCTAGAGGCGTTCCTGGAACGGCAACAAGAAAATTGCATGGAATAGAATCTGCATCTAACTTTTTAATTTGAAAAGCTAATTCAACGGCTTGTTCATTTGTCTCGCCCATTCCAAAAATTGCACCGGAACAAGGTGACAAACCTGCTTTTTTAGATGTAGTAACCGTATCGACTCGATCTTCATAGCCATGCGTAGAACAAATATTGTCATAGTTATCAGCGTGAGTATTTAAATTATGATTATAGCGATGAACACCCGCCTCGACTAGTTCGTGTGCTTGATCATCTGTTAAAAATCCTAGACAGGCACAGATTTTCAAGTCTGTCTTTTGACGAATTTCTTTTACCGCTCCCACTACGTGCGCTACTTCTTTATCAGTAGGGCGGCGGCCTGACGCTACGATACAATATGTACCTGCTTTTCTTTTTTGAGCTTCAAAAGCACCTTCTACAATTTTCTCTTTTGTTAACCACGCATACTTATCAATCGGCGCTTCTGATACAATCGACTGCGAACAATATCCACAGTCTTCTGGGCATAAACCCGATTTAGTATTAATAATCATATTAAGCTTTACTTTTTTTCCATAATGATGATGACGAATTAAGTACGCGGCATTCATGACCTCTAACACTTCTTCATCCGGTACATAAAGAAGTTGAAGCGCTTCTTTATATGTAATTTCTTTCCCTTTAATAATAGACTGAGCAAGTGCTTTCCAATCTCTTAAACTTGTGGTTTCCATCGATTCCCCTCCACTTTAGTAAACTAAAAAAATATAAAGTTAACAATTATAACTAAAAGTTACCATTATCACGCCTTTTATGTCAACACTTCATAAATAATAGTTAACTTAAAGAGACTGGGACAAAAGTAGTTGAGCCCAAGTAAAAAACGAACCATTCATCAACCTGTTTGATGAGTGGTTCGTTTTTTTTTTGGATGATGCATATCGTTTTATTTGTTTCGTTCCTTCTAGCAGTTGATTGGAGGGCAAGGCGAAGACTCCTGCGGGAAAAGCGGAACAGGTGAGACCCCGCAGGAGCAAAAGCGAAGCCTTGCACGGAAATCAATTGCGGTGTCATAAGCAGTCCAGCTCATGTATCTCATTTGTTCATCTTTCGATTGGATTTATTTCGTTATGTCCCAGCCTTTTTGCTTATTGCGCTTGCAGTGTGTAAATAACCGATACAAAGTCTCCAGATTTTTTATCGTATGCTTCAACACCCGGATATTCATGAGTTAGAGCAATTCCTGCGTACATGAGCTCATCTCCATAAGCTGTTTGGTCTGTTTCCATCACTGTATATTCATAATCAGGATGAAGCCCTTTTAGCTCAATGCGTTCATAAGAAGGATTTGATCTAGCTAATACTTGATAATAACCGATGATTGCCTGCTTTTGATCGGATGAAACAACCATCCAGCTCGTCACATTTCCATCTTGTTCAAACGGACTTTTTAATCGATAGAATCTTCCATTTTGAATAAGAGATCGGTATTTTTTATAATACTGAATTTGTTTTTTTACCGTTTCTTTTTCATCTTCTGTCATCAGCGTAACATCTAACTCATAACCGAATGCGCCAAAATACGCAACGTCTCCTCTTGTTTCTAGACTTGTTACTCTGCGTACTTGATGATTTGGTACGGCTGATACGTGTGCTCCCATTGAACTGATTGGATAAGCAAAAGACGTGCCGTACTGAATTTTCAGACGTTCAATCGCGTCCGTGTTATCGCTCGTCCAAGCTTGAGGAGCATAATAAAGCATTCCCGGATCAAATCTAGCGCCCCCGCTTGCACACGATTCAAATAAAATATCCGGAAACTTCTTTGTTAGTCGCTCATACAAATCATATACTCCTAAAATGTAGCGATGTACTACTTCAAACTGGCGATTCGCGGGTAGCCCAACAGATCCAATCTCCGTTATATTTCGGTTCATATCCCATTTTATATACGAGATAGGTGCCTCACTTAAAATAGCTTCCATTCGTTCATAAATATAATTCACTACTTCTTCTCGTGAAAAATCAAGCACATATTGATTTCGTCCATGAGACTGATGACGATTTGGCACATGAATCAACCAATCTGGATGCTTTTCATACAAGTTGCTTTGCTTTGAAATCATTTCAGGTTCAAACCATAATCCAAAGTCCATACCTAAATCCGTTACTTTTTGAGCCAATGATTTCATACCGCCCGGAAGCTTATTTTCATCTACAAACCAGTCTCCAAGAGAAGTTGTATCATCATTACGTTTACCAAACCAGCCGTCATCCAATACAAAAAGTTCAACGCCCAGCTTTTGTGCTTCTTTGGCAATGTGTACAATTTTCTCTTCGTTAAAATCAAAATACGTCGCTTCCCAGTTATTAATTAAAACTGGTCGCTCTAAATCCCGCCATTTTCCTCTAGCGAGACGCTTGCGATAAAGCTCATGATACTCTTGGCTAAGACCGTTTAGCCCGTTATTTGAATAAGCCAATACTAGTTCTGGTGATTGAAAAGTTTGTCCACTTTCTAGTCGCCACTGAAAATCAAAAGGATGAATACCCATAGTTATTCTTGATACATTATAGTGATCTACTTCCACTTGTCCAAGAAAGTTTCCGCTGTATACAAGACTAAAACCGTACGCTTCTCCACTGTGTTCAGTTGCAGCTGGATTCTTTAAAATTAAAAATGGGTTTTGCTGACTGCTGCTTGTACCTCTCGCACTAGAAATACTTTGAATACCCGGCTGAAGCATTCTTGTTTTCACGTGTCTCTCTCGAATCCAAGCACCGGAAAGCTGAACCATTTCATAGTTTGATGTGGGCAAATCAATGCTGCCGCTCATGATACGCAAAATATCGACTGGTTCTTCTCCTCTATGTTCAAATCGTGCGTGACGCGTAATAATATTTCGGTCTTCGTAAACGGTATACGTTAAAATAAGTGATGCATTGAGCAATTTATCAATCAGTTCAACTTCTACACTCGTGGCTTCACTCTCTTCTTCTACGTATGTAGCAGGTAAGCCGTTTAATGGCTTCTTGCCCTTGTAAATTTTATGGTTATCGTATTCAAAATTGGTGACTCGGCTTCCGTTTTGCTGAAGAAGTTGGTAGGCTGGCTCTCTGAAGTCTGTTGTCCCATAAGAAGGATACTCTTGTTTGATTGTTTCAAGAGAAAATGCTAGTTCTCCTTCATAGACCGAAGCGCTAGCTCCTCTTGTTTCCACACGTAAAAAATGCTGAAAAGACGGACGGTGCTTAAGCTTTTTTCCATAGTATAAGTGACCAAGCTGCTCGTTTCTCAACACTGAAAAGATATAACTTACATCGCGGCCCTGCAGGTGAAACTCCTTTGTACGTTCATTAAATAAGATCCCCACTTTATCTCTCTCCTCACCATCAAATATCTAACGAGACATTTCCTTTTTCATCTATTGCCGTTGCATGCTCAACAGTAGATGCTAGATTAATCTCTTTTCTTTCATACCATTTCGCTAAATCTTTGAATAACTCTTCTGTTTCAATCATTCTTGTATCTACTCGCAGTTCAGTTTCGTAGCTATGAAGAGACCAAGTGCTTTCACTAAATAAGTTCATCTCCACATCTAGACACATTTCCTTCCAATTGGGGGCACACCGAATAGGGTGAAGTATGTCTGAACATGCAATAGTGTAGCGGTTAGAGCCATTTTTATTCATAAAACAATGAACAGAAGAGGTACTCACATGTCCCTGACTAGTTTGTATAGATTTATATAGCTGGATATCTAACAACGGAACGCTCCATTTTAACGCCATTTTTGGAAGACTTCTTTTTTTAATCGACTTGACCGTTAATTTAATAAAATAAACACCATCTTTTTTTGTTTCATCCAATACAACATGCACACCTGGTCCCTTGTTTATCTCCAAGTTTATATAGGGTGTAGCAATCACTTCCTTCATCTCCTTTATCATCATTATAAGTTTATACACCCGCAAAAATGTAACCGCATTCAAAATTTTGTTTTCGTATTTATTACAAGTAGATCATACTAATCGAAAGCTTTTTTACTTTCTTTCATTTTATGTAAAATGCTTTCTAGACTCAATGGTAAAAATCAAAGTGAAAAAAAGCATTTTTTTGCTTTATCTAGTAATTAACTAAACGCTCTTTATCTCTTAGCGCGCAATTTTCTCTTCTTTTTCAAAAAAAGATGACAAATCTAACAATATAGTATAATAATAAATATTGCAGAATGATTATACACAGAAAGGATGACAAATATGAATCATGGACCTTCTCTTCTTAAACAACTAAAATTATGGCATATCGTCGTGATAGGATTAGGCTACATGGCACCCATGGCCGTTTTCGATACATTTGGCATTGTAACTGAATCCACAGATGGACATGTTTCAGGTGCTTATGCATTCACGTTGATTGCTATTTTATTCACAGCCATTAGTTATGGAAAAATGGTAAAAGCTTTTCCTGGAGCTGGTTCTTCTTATACATACGCACAGCAAGTAATGAATCCAAGCATTGGTTTTTTGGTAGGATGGACGGCTCTTCTTGATTATCTATTTCTACCGATGATTAATGCACTTTTGACAAATATTTACCTAAGCTCTCTGTTTCCAGGTGTTCCAAAAGCCGTATGGATTATCAGCTTTGTGGTCATCATGACCATAATGAATATTTTTAGTGTTCATTTAACCGTTTCTTTTGGTACGCTATTAGTTGCTTTTCAAATTTTAGTAGCTATCATCTTTATTATTTTAAGTGCTACAACTCAAGGGCAAGAGCTATCATTTAAACCGTTTATAAGTGAATCGGCTTCTATATCTCTTTTATTAAACGGAGCAGCTATTTTATGCTTTTCTTTTTTAGGGTTTGATGCTGTAACCACCATGGCTGAAGAAACACTTAAGCCTGAGAAAACCATTCCCAAAGGGATTCTCATTATTGCATGTACGGGAGGCGCCTTATTTATTACGGTTTCTTACTTTGCTCAGCTTCTTTTCCCTTCAGCCTCTTTGTTTCATGATTTAGAAGGTGCATCGGCTGAAATCGCTTATAAAATTGGCGGCCAGCTGTTTCAATCTATTTTTGTAGCAGCAGCCTTAACATCAACTATTGCTTCTGGACTTGTCTCACATATGAGTGCATCAAGACTTCTCTACGCAATTGGGAAAGATGGTTATCTGCCGCGGAGAATTTTTGGCTATATTCACCCTAAAACAAAGACGCCTGTTTGGAACGTAGTCATTATTGGTGGTCTCTCTTTAATTTCACTAAGTCTGTCTCTTGAAAAAGCTACCTCTTTAATTAATTTTGGTGCTTTAATTGCGTTCAGTTCAGTTAACATAGCGGTTTTTATCCATTATTTTATTCAACAAAACAAACGATCTCTCAGTGGATATATTTCATATGTACTTATGCCTTTACTCGGCAGTTTATTTTTATTTTTTATGTGGCTTAACTTAGAAAAAACATCCTTATTTATCGGTATTGTATGGAGTATAATTGGAATTATTTATTTACTGATTGCCAGACGAAAAAATACTATTACCATTCCTACTTTTCATTTTGATTAAGAAAATAGGCTTAACACACCTCGACATATTTCCCCAGAAATAATGTCGAAAAAAAGTAATTGAGACATAAACAAATCAATCCCATCTACACACGAACAAAAAGGTAAACGATCTAATATGAATCGCTCGTTACACCGCTGTTGATTTCCGTGCAAGGCTTTGCTTTCCGCGGGAGTCTTCGCCTTGCCCTCCAATCAACACCTAGAGGCAACTAAATACATGAAAGCTACATTTACTATATCAGTAAAAAAATCCGAACGTATTTGATTCTCAACAAAGAATCAAACTCGTTCGGATTTTTTTTCAACTAAAATACTTTCATACCAGCCTATTTTTATTTTTTAGATTGTGAGACTTTTTCTAAAATGCGTCTTTTACGGTAAAGCATCATTCCAACTTCTCCTATATCGCTAATCGCTTGTTTGTTAATATACGCCCCAAATACCATCCCTGCTATAGGAATCATTTGAAATAGCTTTTTCCATCCCAAGTTGTCTCTATAGGTTAGAAACACTTCTCTCCAACCTTGGAGCTGCTGCAAGCTCTGCGTTCGATTGCCGCTTGCTAATTCTTCTAAAATCGCACGCTTTCCTACAATATCAGAGGATGAAAACTGCATGCATTTGACCATAAAAATGCGTTCCTCTTGCTCAGTGGGATCGTAACCATAAGAAACAGCCACTTCTTGCAGTGTCTTAAGCGTAAGTCCCAATACAAAAGGAATATCAATCGCCAGTGTGAAAATTCCACCTACTCCGGTTGTAGCTCCTTGCAGCTGCGCATTCTTTTTTCGGACTTCAATAAAATACTCCGCCAACTCATCCATTTCCTGCAGAGATAAATGCTGAACATCCTCTATTGACAGCTGCTTATTTTCTTGTAATTGGGCTGATGCTTTCTCTAGCGTGGCAGACGTATTAGCTAAATACTGGCCTCCATTATCAACATACTTAGCAATTTCATCTAATAATTTTTCTATTTTTTGATGAATGAACTTTGGCGTTACTTTATCTAAAGCTGAAAAAGGCAAGCGAGCCAGCCGCTCCCAGAAAAAAAGTCCTTTTTGGTCTTTCTCCCACTTTTCAATTTTTCGTAATTCTATTCTCAATTGTTCATGCTCTGACATATCCTCACTCTTTTCCTCGATTTATCAGCTCTGTCCTACTTGTTTATTCCGCACATATTTAATGATAAAAAACAACGCAATTAAAACAACAATTCCGATTCCAATAGGCTGCATGTATTGAGAAACAATCGGACCCACCTCTTTCCACTTAGGTCCTAACTTATATCCTAAATATACGTAAATAGCCGTTACTGGAAGCATCGCAACAAATGTGTAAATAGAAAACAGCCATACATTCATTTTTGCCATCCCGCATGGAAAAGAGATAGCCGTACGCACTCCTGGAATAAACCGTCCAAAAAAAGCGACCCCGCTGCCGTACTTATTAAAAAAGCGATCGGCAGCGTCAATTTCTTTTTCTTTCACCAAAAAATATTTTCCATATTTTAAAACTAACGGTCGTCCACCGTAACGTCCCAGTGCGTAAAGAGTCAACGGTCCACATACACCGCCTACTGTACCTGCAAGGATAGCCAGATACAAGTTCATATCACCTTGGTACACCCAATACCCTACTAAAGGTAAAACAAGCTCTGCGGGGACAAACTCAAACGTTAATGCTAAAATTACGCCAAAATAAGAGAGCTGTTTTAGCGCTTCAATTAAAGAAAGTAAAACCGACTCTAACAAAAATTCTCCTCCTCATGTCATTAAATCTAAGACTGCAAAACTATAATTTAGCCGATTGATAGATAAAAACCAACGCGACATAGTTTTTTCCTTTCCCTCTTTACGTATGACGTACTACAAAAGTTTCAATAAAAAAAGCGCTAGTTTTATCCAGCGCTTTTATAGTTTAAAGTTAATTTGAATAATACCTACTTTACGAAGAGCATCGTATAAAATAACTAAAGCCGGTCCTAAAAACAACCCGACAAAACCTAAAAGTTTAAATCCAATGTACAAACTAACTAGTGCAGCCAAAGGTGAAATACCCATATTTGTAGAAAACACTTTTGGTTCTACTACACGTCTTACTACCGTAATCACTCCAAATAGAATAAATAAGCCGATTGCTAATGAGTCATGCCCTTGCGTAAGAGCAAAAATCCCCCATGGAACGAGCACCGAGCCCGTCCCAAGGATTGGTAAGATATCGACAATTACAATTAATAAACTAAGCAGCGCGGTATACGGAACATCTAATAGCCAAAGCCCTACATAAGCCATTACAAACGTCATGACACTTAAAATAATTTGTGCCTTAATAAAACCAACCCCCGCTTGGATAAGCTGAGTGATGACAACTTGTAGCTTATATTTCGTTTCTTCTGTTAAAAATGACTTAATTTTATTTTTAATAGCAGGCAGCTCAAGGCTGATAAATACAAGCGCTACTAAATAAATAAGAAACTCTAGTAGAAATCCAGGAACAGTAGCAGCAAAGCTAATGATGATTTCCACGGTACTTTTTAATAGAGAATCTAATGAATTTACGGTTTTTTCAAGCGTGCGCTCGATAGAAGAAATCACTTCTGTAGGAAGAGCGTTTGAATAGTATTTCCACTTGATAATAGTTGGATAAATCGCGGTTTCATAGATTTCTTTTACAAATGAAGGCGCTATCTTTGAAAGAGCTACCACTTGCGTAACGATTGTCCGAACAATAAAAAATCCAATAAGTATGAGCGAAACAACATATAAAATGAAGGTCATAAGCACTGCGTAGACTCTCTTCATTTTAAAAGATTGATGCAATTTTTGAACAATACCCTCAAGCGCTAATGCTGTTAATAAAGCAAACACAATCGGTAAACTGTAAGGGATTAACAAACATACGATTACTATCGAGGCAATGACCCATATTCGCTTTTTCCACATACTCTACTATCCCCCAACTAGCTAAGCTATCTCTATATTTATTGATAAAGAAAGGAACCAGTGACTGCTTTTATGTAAGAATAAAATTTGGATATATTTATACCTGATGTTACATATTATAGGGTCAATTTCCATAATAATAAAGGAATTATTATGAAAAAAGCTACTTATTCTAATTTTTTGAATAGAATAAGTAGCTTTTTAATTTATAAATTAGCCGGCTCTCATGACCTCTGTACCTTTTTTAGGGTCAAATTTGCCTTCAGATTTAGACATCACAATTGCTGCTAGTGTGTTTCCTACTAAGTTAACAACCGTACGTGCCATATCCATGATTCTGTCTACTCCCGCAATGAAGGCTAATCCTTCTGCCGGAACGCCGATTGTTCCAAGAGTAGCCAGTAATACAACAAATGATGTTCCTGGCACCGCAGCCATTCCTTTAGATGTAACCATCAATACCAGAATGAGCGTCAGCTGTTGAACGATTGTTAAATCAATACCATACACCTGCGCTAAGAATAACGCTGCAATCGCTTGATAGAGAACAGAACCATCTAGGTTAAATGTATAACCAATTGGTACAACGAACGATACGATAGCTTTTGGACAGCCCATCTTTTCAAGTTTTTCCATAATTCGCGGAAGAACTGTCTCAGAACTAGATGTACTGTATGCTAACAACAGTTCATCTTTCATATAGCGGAATAAGTGGAAAATGTTAATTCCTGCCCATTTCGCAATTCCTCCTAATACAACAAGTAGGAAGAAAATTAACGCTAAGTAAACTAAGATAACAAGCTTTCCTAATGAAAGAAGTGACTCTAAACCGAATTTCGAAACTGTTACACCAATTAAAGCAAATACTCCAATCGGAGCCACTTTCATTACTAGGTTTACCACGTGAAACATTGCGTGAGAAACGCCGTCAAAGAATTGAACAACAGGCTTTCCTCTTTCTCCAATTGCCGCTACTCCAAGTGCGAACAATACTGTAAAGAAGATAATTGCTAGCATGTCCCCTTCAACAATTGACTGGAAAAAGTTTGTCGGAACAATGTGTAAGAACGTTTCAGCCACTGACTTTCCTTCTTGCTGTTCGGATGTTTCAACGTATTGTGAAATATCACTCTTCTGTGCTGAATGAATGTCTACACCTTGTCCAGGATGAAAAATATTAGCAATCAATACACCGATTACAATTGCGAAAGTTGTAATAATTTCAAAATAGAGAATGGTTTTAACGCCAAGCTTTCCGACCTGTTTACCGCTACCTGCTCCTGCAACTCCAACGACTAAACTTGAGATAACAATTGGAATAACAATCATCTTAATCAATCTTAAGAACAAGTCTCCCAGCGGCTGCAGGTATGTTACTACACGCGGATCGTTAAACCAAATTACTCCTACAAGAACACCGAGGATTAAACCGGTAAAAATCTGCGTAGCCAAACCAAAACGAATTTTTTTCATAGATGTACCTCCCCAAAGATGTATGACATTTGTATATACTTTTCTGAAAAAACAAAAAAAGACTATTCTTAAGAAAGAACAGCCTTTTACTTACGCTATTTTGGGCTCTTTCTCTCAATAAAGCAAACGAGGTTAACTGTCGGATTCGGAATTGAGAGTTTCCTACCTTTTGTAAGGATTCACCCCAAGGCAGCTTTACTGCCGATAATGATTCCCCCGCTCTATACGATTAAGCTTATTATTCAATTTTTATAAAATTAAAACGATCTATACGTTGTCATACGTTTTTTACAGTCAATAAAACTAAACAGAAGTCTTACTTTTACTTAACTTTATACTGCACAAATATTAATTTACTATTTTTCGACACGTTTTGTCAATACCCATGTTTATAAAACGCTTTCAAAAGACAATAATATATATTTATGCAAAAAAGCTATTGCAATGTTGCAATAGCTTTTTCTTGCTTTTTAAGTCTTTATCAGAAGTTTAAATGGCTATAAAATACGCTTATTTATTTTATAAAAATACAAAATATAGAATAGCCGCTAAAATAATTCGATAAATGGCAAACGGAACTAATTTAATGCGGTTGATTAATTTTAAGAAAAAGCGAATCGATATAAGCGCAAAAATAAAGGCGCTGATAAAACCAGCAATAAAAAACGGTAGTGCATCTGATGTGAAATACTGCCAGTTTTTAACCAATGAAAGTCCACTTGCTCCTGCCATAATTGGCACTGCCATAATAAATGTAAAATCTGCGGCTGCCTTATGGCTCATTCCAAGAAGAACCCCTCCTGAAATCGTTGAGCCTGAACGAGAAAAACCTGGCCAAAGAGCAATACATTGAAACAGTCCTATACCTAGTGCTTGTCCATAAGACATTTGGTCCACCGTCTCTACACGCGGACGTTTAGGTCCAAACAAATCTGCTAGAATCATTAATACAGCTCCGACCACTAAGCCAATTAGCACCGTATTTAAAGAAAACAAATGTTCATCAATGTAATCATCAAACAAAAGTCCTAACACTCCTGCGGGTAACAAACCAACAATTACCTGCATTAAATTTAAGCGATTTGTCGGTCCAATTGCAGCAGCTGGTTTTTTTCCCAATCCTAATAAATTAATAAAACGATCTTTAAAAATAACAACTACTGCTAAGATCGACCCTAGCTGAATAACAATCTTAAATGTATTAGCTACTGGAGATGAAAATAATTCTTTTGAATTTAACCACAGGTCATCCACAATAATCATATGCCCAGTTGACGAAACGGGAGCAAACTCTGTTAAACCTTCTACAATCCCTAAAATGATTGCTACAATAATTTCCCACATAAAGCTATGTACCTTGCCTTTCTTTCAAATTAATAAGCTTATCGCTTCGTTTTACATGCTCAACTATTTTCCTATTTTGACACTTGCTTTTTTATCATAATTGTTAAAACTATGAAATACAATGTGTATTTGCAAAAAGATAAGAATCTTTAATAATTTGTAATAAAAAGCTTACATGCTACAACCAAAAAACACGATATCAGCTTTTATTTATTTTAAAAAGCAGTCACTATGTTCAGTATAAATTCTGGTCCCTTAGCTAAAAATGAATCATCTAGACTATTTTTCTTTAGTGTGAAAAAATGACTAAATCATTATGTTTTTTCCATCCCCCTTTACTGTCATCTATCATTTTAATCCAATAGGGCTGACTTATACGACATATCCCCTAAGTAATTTGAAACTTTTTTCTCTCTTTTCTCGTATATAGTAGTATCTTTTTTAGGAGGCTTTTTACTATGAATGGAAATGTACGTACAATGAAATGGGTCACTGCTGGGTATGAAGCCTTGCTGGGAATTCCTTTAATTGGCGCGGGAATTGTTATGGGCTTTAGCTATACTCCTCTTTTTATTGGATTTATTCTTCATGCTATCACACTCATTTTAGCTAATAGACGAGGGTTATCTGCTTATGGAAACATACTAGGGCTTGTTACCTCACTGGTTGCTTGGATTCCATTTTTGGGATTTATCATGCATATTATTACAGCTATTGTGATTGCAATCGATGCTGCTAGACAACGCTAATTGTCTAGCTTTTTTTATTTAAGGGTTGATTTTTTACCGAATGATGGTAAACTTAAGCCGTAAATTGAATAATTTGAATGTTATTTCTACTAGGGGTGTCTGATAGCTCAGACTGAGAGAAGAGTGCAATAAAACTCTTTAACCCTTTGAACCTGATTTGGGTTATACCAGCGGAGGGAAGTAGTCTTGAAAAGAATAGTATAGTTTTATTCTTTTTTTGCCTATTCCATCGGGTTCTGTCTATCACAGAACCCGATTTTTTTATGGTTCGGTATAGCTACACTTTATGCGAAACCGGAGGAATATGTAATGTCAAAACAAAATGTATCAGTTTCTATGAAAAAGCCTTTTCCAAACAGTCACAAAGTATATGTCCAAGGATCCAGACAAGACCTTAAAGTACCTATGCGTGAAATTCATCAGTCTCCTACTACAGGGTCTTTTGGTGAAGAAGAAAATAGTCCCGTACGTGTATACGACACGAGCGGTGTTTATACAGATCCCTCTTATGAAATTAATTTACAAAAAGGATTACCGGCTCTGCGCGAAAAGTGGATTGCAGAACGAAACGATGTAGAAACATATCAAGGCCGTACGGTTCAGCCACAGGATAACGGTTATTATGACGGTGATCCAAGAGATCAGTACGAGCGCTTTATCACTAAACGTTTACCTTTGCGCGCGAAAAAAAATCAAAATGTAACGCAAATGCACTATGCGAAAAAAGGAGTCATCACGCCCGAAATGGAATTTATCGCTATTCGTGAACAGATGAATCCTGAAATTGTGCGTGAAGAAGTAGCAAGAGGACGTGCGATTATCCCTAATAATATCAATCACCCTGAGAGCGAACCGATGATTATCGGCCGCAAATTCCATGTGAAAATTAATGCTAATATCGGAAATTCAGCTATTCGTTCAGCTATTGAAGATGAAGTAGAAAAAATGACATGGGCAACGCGTTGGGGAGCCGATACAATTATGGATCTATCAACAGGAAAGGATATCCACACAACACGCGAATGGATTATCCGCAACTCGCCTGTTCCTGTAGGGACCGTTCCTATTTACCAAGCGCTTGAAAAAGTAAAAGGCGTAGCAGAAGATCTAACGTGGGAAGCATACCGCGATACATTAATTGAACAAGCAGAACAAGGTGTTGATTACTTTACTATTCACGCAGGTGTTCTTTTACGTTATATTCCTCTGACAGCGAAACGTACGACAGGTATTGTTTCACGCGGAGGATCCATCTTGGCGCAGTGGTGTTTAGCTCATCATGAAGAGAATTTTTTATATACTCGCTTTGAAGAAATCTGTGAAATCTGTAAAGCATACGATATTGCTATTTCGCTTGGCGATGGGCTACGTCCTGGTTCCATTGCAGATGCTAATGATGAGGCACAGTTCGGTGAATTAGAAACGCTTGGTGAATTAACTAAAATTGCTTGGAAACACGATGTTCAAGTTATGATTGAAGGTCCTGGACATGTTCCAATGCATCTCATCAAAGAAAACGTAGATAAACAAATGGAAATATGCCAGGAAGCTCCCTTCTATACTCTTGGACCGCTTACAACCGACATCGCTCCAGGCTATGACCATATTACATCAGGTATTGGTGCTGCAATGATTGGCTGGTTTGGGACAGCTATGCTTTGCTACGTAACGCCAAAAGAACATTTAGGACTCCCGAATAAAGAAGACGTTCGCGAAGGCGTTATCACCTATAAAATTGCTGCGCATGCTGCTGACCTAGCAAAAGGCCATCCAGGAGCACAAAAACGCGATAATGCTCTGTCTAAAGCAAGATTTGAATTTAGATGGAATGATCAATTTAACCTGTCACTAGATCCAGAGCGCGCAAAAGAATATCACGATGAAACACTTCCCGCTGAAGGTGCTAAAACAGCCCATTTCTGTTCAATGTGTGGACCTAAATTCTGTTCGATGCGTATTTCTCAAGATATTCGTAACATGGCTCAAGAAAATGAAAAAGATGTAAACGAAGTAAGAAAAGAAGGAATGAAAGAAAAAGCTAAAGAGTTTGTTAACAGTGGTTCAAATATCTATCAATAATGAAGTAGAACAGCTAAAAAAACAAATTAAGCAGCTTGAAGGAAAGTTATTATTTGTTCAGCAAAATTGTCAGCACATTATCGTTGAATCCTCACATTCTTCCGTAAGACGCTGCATTAAGTGTTTCTATCAACAAGATGCAAAAAGGACTTCGTAAAGAAGTCCTTTCATCTTTTTTTGAAACGTGCTTTCAGCATGTTCTTGATCCAATATAGTATTTTAATAATAACCCAGCCTATAAATGTACCTAGCGTATTCAAAAAGATATCATCAATATCAAATACTCGTTCCGTTAGCTTGTACTGTAAAATTTCAATCAGAAAACTGATTAAGAAACCAGTCGTAAAGACTTGAATAAAACCGTCAAACCACTTCATAAACAACGGAATAAACATTCCAAGCGGCGCAAACATCACGATATTTCCCAGTATATTTGTCAGAGTGAGCATTATATTACCGCTGTCCCACATCAGACGGATTGTACTAAATAAATCCAAGTTCATTGCTTTTCCGTAAACATGTTCGTTTTCCCGTATGAGAGTAGCATAAATGACCACTGCCCCGTACGCAATAAATAGAATGAACATGACTTTTTTAACGATTGACCTGATGCTTACATTCACTTCAACATCACCTTCTTTGACTCCCCAAACCATTTATTATTATCTATATGTATATGTCCACTGCTTTCATTCGTAGTGAATGGATTTACATGCTTTTTTTATCCTATCACATCAATAAATAAATACAATTCCCTTTTTATTATTTTGTAAACTAACATTTTTCCACTTAAAAAAAGCCATGCGTTTCGCATGACTTTTTTTAATTAATAATTCCACGATGGATAATTTCCACTTGTACTTTCGGATTAATCGAGATGTTTTTATAGTCCTGTCTCCATTTAAGCCTTTTCCATATACTCGGATGATAAGCAGCTGCTTCTCTTCCTATTTCCAGAAAATCACAGTTAGCTTTTTGTAGCTTTCCAACTACTTTTTCAGCTTTTTTTTGTAGAATCTTTTCAATTTCTTCCTGCACCTTTTTTGTCAATGCAGGAGATGACATTTCATTTTTGGTAAATTCATTAATGCTTACTTTTACATGTAGCGGTATGGTTACTTTCGCTCCGTACATCGCATCCGGTTTAAGGTGCATTTTTGCTTTAGCGCCTGACACATCATACGATACTACATACTGTTGATCATGTATGGTAATTTTGTGACTCATAATCATATATTTACCTTTTTGATTTCCTAATAAAAGAAGCACCTTGGATTCCTCAGGATTTAATGTAATGCCTGAAAATTTATCTTCATTAAATAAAGCTGTACCGATTACATCAACGGTCTTATTTTCAGTATTTAATTTCACATAAGGGAGTGCTAGTCCTTTTCCTTCATCAAATAAAACGGTACAAAGTGACTGAAGAGTTTCAACAGGCACTAAAGAATTGACTTCAGCCGTATGAACAACTCCGTCTAAATACTCTCCAATTAGCTCTTCTCCTACTTGCTGTAATTCAACTATGGTACTCGGCTTTCCTTCTACAATGACATACTTAGCTGTCAAAGGACTTTCTGATGTGCGATATAAAACGTCGGATAATTCTAATACACCCTCCTTAGCTAATTGATTTTCAAATAAAACAATTCTTTTTTTAGCAGACATAACAATTCCAGAAACCTGCTGGTTAATTTTTGTACGATCGTCTCGAGGTGAATCCCCTGCTACATGATAGGTTTTATTCACTAATGTCCCTTCTTTAGACGTATAGGAACGGATCGCAATAGTAGAAATCACCTTATCTTTCTTTTTTTCATAAGCCACTGTAGACAAAAACATCGTATCTTTTAACAATTTTTGATCCCAACATCCTGTTAGAAAACTTAAAATTAAACATATGCTCAATACCTTGATAAGTTTATACTTCATTTTTTACTGTTCCTTTTCTTATCCATGATAGAATTAACAAACAAATAGGAATACAGAAAATGAATACGTAAATTAAGTAGTTAGTTGCCTGTGACAAAGCTGCCACAAGATTATCCGTTCTTGAAAAATAAATAGAAAGACCTGTTACGAATATCAATACAATTGGAACAAACGGACGGTGAGTTTTCTTTTTGAATATTTCCTGCATGCCTACACTTGAAATATACACGTACATAATAAGGGACGTAATAACAGAAATAATCCAAAAAGTAATAAAAACCAAATCGATTCGTTCAATCACTGAGTTTTGTGTCGCCTTCAAAATGTATAAAACCGGTTCTGGTACGATTAAAATTTCATCTGGGCTAAAAAACAAATAACAAGCAATGATGATATAAACATATAAAACGGTAACGATACAATTACTAAGCATGACCATTTTCAATGTCATAGTGGATTTTGCCTTTACAAACGGTGCTAAAATCAAAATGGCTTCAAAGCCTAGCATTGAGATACTTCCTTCTTTTGACGCTAGCAAGATATTTTGAATACCGCTGTGCCCAATCGGAAATAGATACCGGACATCAGCCTCTTTATAAGCATTTGACACCAGTAAGACTAAAATGATTAAAAATACAGATACAATTGTAAAAAAACGCCCTATGTTTCGAACATTCTCTTTTGCAAAATATAGGGCAATAACAACTAATAAAAGGACCAAAACATATGCTGGGGTTAAGTGGTACAGCCAGCGCTTTAACACGTTTACATACAAAACAGTAATAACACTTGAAACAATGATGTAATAAAATACATATCCTACATTTAGAAAATTCCCTATCCACTTACCAAGCAGCTTGCTGGTCATTTGATATAAAGTTAGACCTGGCAACCGATGCGTTAGTCCCCAGTGGAACAATGTAATGACTTGAATTATACACCCGCTAATTAACATGGAAATCCAGCCGTCCGTATGCGCCGTCTTAAATAAGTTATAAGGTAACCCTAAAACACCAATACCAATTTGAGTTTGCAAAATGATAAAGAACAGCTGGCTGGCTGAAATACTATTTTTATTCATTTGAATCCCAATTCCTTATCGCTTTTTGACGTTGGCGTTTTTGAGGCTTAGCGTTAGCAGGCCTTTCATTCAAATAGAGCTGATGCATCCTTATAAAAACATCCTTTAAGCCAGAAAATTTAAATGGCGCAAAAGGGATTAAGTAAGGCATCGTAATAGACTCTAAAATAACTAAATGCATAACAATAAGAACTAGTACAAAAACAATACCCAAATAGCCAAAAGCGGCTGCTCCGATCATCATAGGAAAACTTAAAATTCGCAGCGTTGTGCTCATTTCGTTTGATGGCACAACAAAGGAAGAAACGGCTGTTAGAGCAATAACAATAATCATCATATTTGAAACTAAACTCGCTTCAACAATTGCTGTGCCGATAACTAATCCTCCAACTACCCCGATGGTTTGAGCAATGGATGAAGGCAGCCTGAGCGATGCTTCTTTTAATAGTTCCAATATCAATACCATAATAAATGCCTCTACTATCGGAGGAAACGGAACGTTCTCAAGAGATCCTTTTACCGTAAATACTAAGTCCAAAGGAATTAACTCGTAATGAAAAGAAATCGTTGCAATATAAATCGCAGGTAAACTCATGGCAACAAAAAAACTGAACACGCGTAAAAGTCGAAAAAATGAGCCATAAAGTGCACGTGTATTGTAATCTTCAGGCGATTGATAAAAAGTAAAAAAGTTAACAGGAGCAATTAACGCAGAACTATTTCCATTTGTTAAAACGGCCATTCTGCCTTCTAACAGATTACCCATTACCCGGTCCGGCCTTTCTGTGTTCAACAGCTGAGGAAAGGGTGAAAGAGGCGAATCTTCTAAAGCCTCTTCAATGATGCTCCCACTATCTACTCCATCCACTTCAATTTGTTTGATACGATCAATAATCATATTACAAATTTCTGCGTTTGCTATATTTTTCAAATATAAAACTGCCACTCGAGTGCGTGAAATACTGCCTACTTCGATATAGCGTACAATAAGGCTTCCATCTAAAAATTTTTGCCTCATCATGTTTAGATTTTTGTCCAAGCTCTCGACAAAACTTTCCTGTGAACCCCTAATCACTTTTTCATTCAGCGCTTGATTAACTTCTCTTGTAGCCGTTTTGGTAGAATCAATTGCATAAACAAACGGATCATTCTCTATTAATAAAACAGACGCACCTCGGCTCATTAAACTAATCATTTCATTCAAATCTTTTGTAGGAGTAATTGAAGCGGCCTGAATAATTTCACTTATCTTTCCTTCTTTTTCGATTAATAAAGGTTTGATCACATGCTCATTTAATTTCACTGAATCCATAAGAGGAACAAAATAAACTAAAAGCGCACGCTCATAATTGAACTTTAGCCACCTTTTCCCTATATCGCTCGTATAGTCTAACCGTTCTTCTAGCACATTTAGAGTTTCTTCTATGTTTGTACCAAGTTCAATTTCTATTTTTGGCTCCTTTTCTTCAAGGGAGATAGGACTTTTTTTTCGCTTAGGCCTTCGTTTAATTAACAGTGCCACTCACCTGCCTCGATGTCTCTTGTTAATATTCATTGTTTCTAAAAAAATAAATAGTATGTAAAAAAATGCAAAAAGACGCAGCGAAAAATTTTCGCTGCGTCTTTTTAATCTGGATAATAAGGATTCAAATGGATTAATACTTCCTGAATATTATCATGCTTTTTCATAAGTGTAGCTTTGATTTCTCGTCCTAAATCATGACCTTCCTTAATTGTTTTAAAGTGGTCAATTGAAATACGTACATCCACTAATATGTAATGGCCATGTTCTCTTGCTCGGACGCGATCAATCCGCTTCACATCTTCAAATTCATAAATACTTTCTTCAAGTTCTTTCAGTAGCTCTTCATCAATATTGCCTTCCATTAAGATTTGAAAAGACTCTCCCATCATTTGTCTGGCAATGTTAAAAATTAAATAAGCAACAAAGATACTTGCTATTTTATCTCCGTATAACAGCAGTTGAACATCCATTTTATCACCAATAATGGATAATAAAACACCAATTGCCGCTGCAATAGAAGCAACAATATCTGCTTTATGATCAAATGCAATTGCCTCAATTGCCTTACTGTGGTGCTGCTTGGCTACGTTTAAAGAATAACGGTACAATAATACCTTTGCTATGTATGAAATAACAGCAATCCACATGGCTAAAATATTTGGAGATTCAACCGGATGGAATAAACCAACGACTCCTTCAAATACCACATAAAATGATACAAGCAATAAAATAATTCCTACAATTCCTGAGACAATTACTTCTGCTTTTCCATGCCCGTATGGATGATCATCATCTGCTGGCTTATTTGCTACTCGTATAACCAACAAGACAATAATAGAGGCAAATACGTCCGCTGCAGAGTGAATACCATCAGCAAATACGGCATCACTATTTCCAATCCATCCTACTATTACTTTTCCTAGCGTAAGGGCAATATTGCTCCATACGCTAATCCATGCTACTTTTTTCGCAATGGACTCCCTTATACTATTATTCATTTGCACACCTCGACTTACTTCTTGAAAAATCAGCTTTTTTATCTTATCACTGTTCATTCAAGTGGGTCTAGAGCAACCTATTTTCATTTAGCTATATATGTTTCAGCACCGCAAAATTACTGATAATCCACAACATATCTTTCTTATTTCTCTGCCAACTTCTTACGATCAGTTGCCATTGGAGGTTCTTCCATCCACCCTTGCTCAATCATAATTCGAATTCCATCTTTTCCGTACTTCCCTATACGCCCAATTAGCTGAGAAAATTCTACTGCTACATCCGAACGGAAGGCCATAGACAAACCAGCACCGCAGTTATCAATAGCGATCGTCACCGCTGTAGAAGTATGATACATCATCAGCTTATCTGAAAACGGTGAAATCGTTGAGTTGGTTACATATGCATCAAGCAACCTCGGACTTGGTAAATCAGCTTCAGACAGTAATTCGGTGAAGTGCTTGATTTGCTTACTTGCAAGCTTGACTCCATCAAAAAAATAAGAGCGTAATTTTTGTGTGGTAGCTACTTGACTAAAGGCCAGCATCAGCGTTTTACCTAATACATTTGTATTAACAATTTCTTGAATAGCGGTAACCTCTAAAGAAGTTAAAGGATGCATTTGAGAGAAAAATGGTGATATAAATGTTTTTTCGTCCACAAAATTCACTTTTACAGGATAAGGAATAACCGGAGGTCTCATCAGCATGCTTTTTCTTAAAATAACGTGGTTAGAATTCTCTAAAAGAATGTCGCTTTCTTTTACACATCGAGATAGGTGGTCATAAATATCTTGCCTTCTCACTGCGCTTAGCGCTCTGGCATATTTCTTCATACCTCCAATGGCCATTTCGTTTACATAAATAGCCATAAAAATATCATCGAATAAAGCAGGAACTCCTTTGTTCACATCTTGTTCCCCAAACCCTACTGGAATTGGAATTTTTTCTGAACTGAATAATTCCGTCAATTCGTCTACATGAGTTTGTGAAAACTGATGTGCTTTTTTTAAAAGTTCCTTAATCTCTGGATCTTTTACAACAGATAGAAAATATCCAAGAACGCATACATACAGCGTATCGCCTAAATATTGCGCCCATAAGTAACCTAACTCGGCTGCATTCAACCGCTGATTTTGTTGATGTTTTTGCATTTCACTCTTTATATTTTCGTTCATTCACTTATTCTCCTTTTGGATAAAGTCGTACTTTTACTATCTCCAAAGAAGCGCTGAATAAACCGCATAAAAAAGACCTAGATAACAAGTCTAGGCCTTTTAGGTTATGCATATTTTTGGTCTTCGGTCTCTTTTCTAAAAAAGCTTTTCATCGCATGAAAAACGTCTGATTTTTGTTTTAAAATAAAGTGTCTAAAGCTTTCGTCTTGAATGTTTTTGTACGCAGACATTAAAGTGGAATGTCGATTGTACTGATTTACTTCCCCATACCCAAACATATTTGACACTTTCATTAATTCATTTACTAACTTTACACACCTTGCGTTATCTGAAGTTAAGTTATCACCATCTGAAAAATGAAACGGGTAAATATTGTAACGGCTCGGATCATACTTTTGGTTAATTAATTCAAGCGCTTTTCGGTAAGCAGATGAGCAGATGGTTCCTCCACTTTCTCCTTTGGAGAAGAAGTCTTCTTCTGACACTACTTTTGCCTCTGTATGATGCGCAATAAATTCAATTTCCACCGTTTCGTATTTCGTACGTAAAAAGCGTGTCATCCAAAAGAAAAAGCTTCGTGCCATATATTTTTCCCATATGCCCATCGAACCGCTCGTATCCATCATAGCTAAAACGACTGCTTTCGATTCTGGCTTTATAACTTCATTCCACGTTTTAAATTTTAAATCCTCCGGATAAATAGGATGAAAAGCAGGCTTTCCTGTCATTGCGTTTCGCTTATAAGCGCTCATCATCGTTCGTTTTTTATCAATATTCCCCATCAAACCTGTACGTCGTATATCATTAAATTCAATGTGTTCCACAACAATTTGATCAGATTCTTTTCGCTGAAGATTAGGCAGTTCTAATTGAGCAAATAAAGCCTCTTGAAGCTCCATGAGGGACACTTCCGCTTCAAAGTAGTCTTCTCCAGCCTGATCACCTGCTCCTTGACCTTTTCCTGCTCCTTTTTGACCATCTCCAGCAGATCCGTCACGTGCTACTACATCCCCAACTTTACTGTCTCCATCACCTTGACCCACATGTTTGTTTTTATCATAATTGTACCGAATTCGATATTCATCCAATGATTTGATCGGGATTTTAACAACTTCTCTTCCATTGGACATCACGATATTTTCTTCTGTAATTAAGTCCGGTAAATTATTTTTAATGGCTTCTTTAATTTTTTCTTGATGTCTTTTTTGATCATCGTGGCCTTTACGATGGAGGGACCAGTCTTCTTTTGAGACAGCAAAACTTTTATCTACTTCTTTTCCCACGCTATTCCCCTCCTTATTTAAAAAACACCTGCACGTTTTTACTCGGCATGCATAAGCTATACCGAAAGTTTCTGACAAATACCTTTAGTTCAAAGGTTGGTTACTCTTATCCTATGCGCAAGAATGGTATACTTGCTAACTAATTCTTTTACTATTAACTATTCATTTTATAGTGTCTAGTGTCATGTATATGTTTATGACTTATCATATGATGGTTAAGTGCAATGCGTACTACACACTAGCCTAATTATGCAGAGTTTATTTTAAGAGATAAGAAAAACATGGCACAGATCGGAAGTGCCATGTTTTCTTGTTAGTACTGAGTTATCGATTTAACAAACTTCCTACATAGCGCAGCAGTTCATTAGCAGATACTGAATTGTACCCATGCTCATCAATCAATCGAGCCACTACTTCATTTACTTTCTTCAGCTGCTGCTCATCTGGTGTTTTAGTGGACGTTGTAATTTTCACTACGTCTTTTAAATCTGCAAACAGTTTTTTCTGAATCGCTTCACGTAAGCGTTCATGAGAATTATAGTCAAATCGTTTTCCTTTACGTGCATAAGCGGAAATACGAATTAAGATTTCTTCGCGGAATGCTTTTTTCGCATTTTCTGAAATACCAATTTGTTCTTCAATTGAACGCATTAATTTATCATCTGGATTTAGCTCTTCTCCTGTTAGCGGATCACGAAGCTTATTTTTGTTGCAGTATGCTTCGACATTATCTAAATAATTATCCATTAATGTTTTAGCAGACTCTTCGTAAGAATAAACGAACGCTTTTTGCACTTCTTTTTTAGCAATTTCATCATATTCTTTACGCGCCAGAGAAATATAATTCAGGTAACGCTCTCGGTCCTCAGCAGAAATAGACGCATGCTGTGCTAATCCTTCCTTCAATGAACGCAGTACATCTAATGCATTGATTGATTTAATATCTTTTCGAATGATGGTAGATGAAATGCGGTTAATGACATAACGAGGATCAATACCGCTCATTCCTTCATCCGTATATTCTTTTTGTAACTCTTCTACGTCTGCATCATTATAGCCTTCTACAGATTGACCGTCGTATAAGCGCATTTTCTTTAACAAATCGATATCGCCTTTTTTAGGCTCTTTTAATCTTGTTAACGTAGTAAAAATAGACGCAATACGTAGTGTATGAGGGGCAATATGAACATCTGATACGTCACTTTCACGAATCATTTTGTCATAAATTTTTTCCTCATCACTCACTTTTAAGTTATATGGAACAGGCATTACAATAATTCGTGAATGCAAAGCTTCATTTTTCTTATTGGAAATAAACGAGCGATACTCTGTTTCATTTGTATGCGCTACGATTAATTCATCTGCACTAATTAAAGCAAATCTTCCTGCTTTAAAGTTTCCTTCTTGGGTTAAAGAGAGTAAATGCCATAAAAATTTCTCGTCACATTTTAACATCTCCTGGAACTCCATCATTCCCCGGTTTGCTTTATTAAGCTCTCCGTCAAAGCGGTAAGCGCGCGGATCTGACTCAGATCCATACTCTGCAATTGTTGAAAAGTCAATGCTTCCTGTTAGGTCAGCAATGTCTTGAGATTTCGGATCAGAAGGACTGAACGTTCCAATTCCAGTTCGTTTGTCCTCTGAGAAGAAAATGCGTTCGATGATGACGTCTTCAATTCTGCCTCCATACTCTTCCTCTAATCGCATTGTATTTAAAGGAGATAAGTTTCCTTCAATTCGGATACCATACTCTTCAAAGAAGTCTTTACGTAAATGATGTGGAATTAAATGCAGCGGATCTTCATGCATTGGGCATCCTTTAATAGCGTAAACAGCTCCTCGATCAGTAAGCGAATAAGCTTCAAGCCCTCTTTTTAACATGGTCACTAGCGTCGATTTACCACCACTTACTGGACCCATTAAAAGTAAAATACGTTTACGAACATCTAAACGCTTTGCAGCTGGGTGAAAATATTCTTCCACCAAGCGTTCTAGCGAATCTTCAAGTCCAAACATTTGTCCACTGAAAAATTTATAATGTCTTTTACCATTTACCTCTTCAATTCCTGCATCCTTTATCATGTTGTATACTCTAGAGTGTGCAGGCTGAGCAATTAAAGGCTCATCTTTAATCAGCTTTAGGTACTCTTCAAATGTCCCTTCCCACTTAAGACGATTCTCTTCTTCGCGGTATCTTTCAACTTTCTTTAATATATCCATTAAAGGACCTCCCCTACTAGTTATGGTGCTAGTGAACAAGATTAATACAATCTATGCAGCAAAATGTTTGAACATGCTTTTTAAATTGTAAAATTCAGAAATTTGTCCTTGCTAGGCATTCACAGTGAAGTATTTATTAGCTATAATAAAAGAGTAAGAAGGAACGGTTAAATTTTATTAGAGAACTTACGTCTCTAGAAGAGTTATTTTGTCATTATTATCATCATGAGATATGGGAAGTCGGTTTTAACTGCAGTAGCTGTATAATCCTTTTAATTAGATTGAGGAGGAAAATCAATGCGCTTACTTTTAGTATTAGGAGTAACAATTGCTTTTTTAGCATCCATCTTCAGAGCGGGATACAATGATAAACCGGGCGTTAAAAAATAACCACTACATATCATCGTCGACATAAATAAAAAAGCGAGGTTCAAATTTTATTGAACCTCGCTTTTTATTTAAGATAAACCAGCGTAATTTTGTTGACGCAGCGCTTCATAGATTAAAATAGCTGCTGTATTAGATAAATTTAAAGAACGAACATTTTCTGTCATCGGTAAACGAAGACATCTTTCCATGTTCTCTTCAATAATGTGCTTTGGCAGACCCTTTGTTTCTCTCCCAAATACGAAGAAATGATCCTGCTCTAAGTCACTATAATCAAATGTTGTATGTGGCTGTTGACCAAATTTTGTGATGAAGTAAAAGCCTGCTTCAGGATACTTTTCAAATACTTCTTCTAATGAATCATGATACACCACATTTACAAATTCCCAGTAATCCAATCCAGCTCGCTTTAACATTTTATCATCTGTTGAAAAGCCTAACGGCCGAACTAAATGCAGCGTCGTATTTGTTGCTGCACATGTTCGCGCAATATTTCCTGTATTTGCTGGAATTTCTGGTTGAAATAACACTACGTGTACTCCCACAAATTTTCACCTCTGCTAACAAATCTATTCATCATTATACCACTAACTTGCTAAAACGAAAGACTTACCGATCAACGATATGGAAAAAATCATACTTAATCTTTGGCGTGTAAGCCGTTGAATCTTCATAAGCCCAATATCTCATTCGACTATTATACGTGTTCGCATTCACAAGAGGCATACCGTGACCGTCTTTTGCTACAACAATCGTCGTATGATTCCATCTTCCATCTCCTTCAAAATCGTAGCAGATAACGTCTCCCGGGACAAGTTCGCTTGCTGAAGATTTCCTCACAGCCCGAAGTCCTGATTTGGAGTTACTTAAATAGCTGTGCATGGAATGAGCAACGGCCCAGCTATAGCTCCAGGCGTTCCCTCTCATCCACCATCCGTTTGCTTTTTTAGGATACCCCCGCATCGGCGCCTTTCCTGCATGCAAACACTGTGAGATATAGTTGGTGCAGTTTACCTCAAACTGCTTATAACTTTCATTAGGTTTATCCCAATGTTTTTCTGCATACTGAACAGCTGCAAGACGATCATAATAAGAGGCTCTTTCTTCGTCTTCCTCTACTTCTTCTACATCCATTTCAACCTCATCTTCAGAAAAATCCTTTACCAGCAGCTCATCTTGAATAAGTGTATCTTTATAAAAAAGAGCTAAACGATCTTCAATTTCTTCTTCTATATAGAAAAAATCGTTTTGTTTTAAAAATGCCTGAATGTGCACCTTATATAATACTCTTGTTTCTTCCTGATCCGTATGAGCAGATTGAATAGAACCTTTCATATTACATTTTAAAACATCAACTTCTCTTTTTTTTACAAGAGACCGCTTTAGCTCACACTGCTGTTCAATGAAAGGCTTAAAGTCTTCATGAAGCTCACCTTTTACATAGCTGTCCGCACGCGCTTTAATTAAAGTATATAATACATTCCTTTTTGTTAGCATAATGTCACCACTTTTCTAAGCGTTTATTATACGCTATGACTCATTAGCTAACTTTATCAATAAAAATACGGTTTAGATCTCTTGAAGCATCTCTATACCTTTTGACATTTCTTCAATTACTTCTTGATCCTTTTCTTTTTCTCTTAAGTTCATAAGTGTATCTAATGCTTCTTTATCACCAATTTTGCCTAACGCCCATGCCGCCGTTCCTCTAATGACAGGGCGAACGTCATTTTTAATTAACTCAATTAAATCTGGAACAGCGGTTTGGTCTTTAAAATGGGCAAGTGCAATAATGGCATTACGCTGAATTGGCTTTTTCCCTCTCCATGACCCTGAAACATGTCCAAATTTCTCTTTGAACTCACGATTACTCATCGTTAAAAGCGGTTTTAATTTAGGCTTCGCAAGTTCTGGGTCAGGCTCCATCTCAGGGTGAAAATGAAAGTCTTTGCCTTTATTTTCAGGACACACAGTTTGACATGTATCACAGCCATATAAACGATTGCCTAATTTACTTCGAAATTCTTCAGCTAAAAATCCTTTTGTTTGGGTTAAAAAGGCAATACATCGCTGCGAATTCAGCTGACCGCCTGTTACAAGCGCACCGGTAGGGCACACATCCACGCACTTATTACAAGTACCACAGCCGTCTTCTATCGGTTTATCAGGAGGAAACGGGATATCTGTAATCATTTCCCCTAAATACACGTAGGAACCGAATTCAGGTGTGATAATGGCACAGTTCTTACCGCTCCAGCCAATACCAGCTCTTTCTGCTACAGCTCGGTCCGACAGCTCGCCTGTATCTACCATCGATTGAAGGATAGCTGCAGGTACTTTTTCTTTTATGAAAGCTTCAAGCTTTTGAAGCCTATCACGTAAAACCGTATGATAATCTTGTCCCCAAGAAGCACGGCAAAAGATCCCTCGGCGATCTTCCTTTGTGCTCTTTGGTGCATCCTTTAATTTAGAAGGATACGCAAGTGCAATTGAAATAATGGATCTAGCTTTTGGAACAACTAATGTGGGATCTACTCTTTTTTCAATATCAGGTTCCTCAAAGCCTGAAGCATAACCTAACTCTTGCTGTGCTAACAATCGATTCTTTAACTCATCAAACATAGAAGCACTCGCAAATCCAATCTTATCGATTCCAATCTCTTTGCTGTATGAAATAATTTCTTCCTTCAACTGATACGCATTCATAGTGAGTAATAGCCTCCTTTCTAAGAAATTCTATATATTCATGCATTGAACTGTTTTCTCACTCAATGAAATGATAGGATGGTATCTATAAACGAACAAATACTAATTATAATAGAAAGGATCAAAAAAATGAACTTTACATTATCACCCGCTATTAAACAGCTTTGCCCTTCTTTTAAAATGGGAATCATTCAGTATAAAAATATTGAAGTTGGCGATTCTCCTCAAATGCTAAAAGGACGTCTGCGCCTTTTTCAAGAATCCATTTATTTTGACCTTGAGTCAAAAAAAGTAACAGAATTTGAAGGTGTTAGCGAGTGGAGAAAGCTTTTCAAAACATTTGGAACGGATCCAAGTAAATACCGTCCTTCTATAGAAGCTTTAATTCGACGGATAGGAAAACAAACGTATCTTCCTTCTATCAATTCTGCTGTGGACATTAATAACTTTTTTTCATTGCAATATGAAGTACCAATTGGAATTTATGATTCTTCTAATTTAGAGGGCCACGTTGAATTTACTATCGGTAAAAAAGAAGAGTCTTACGAAGCTCTAAATGAACGTAACATTTCTTTAGAAAATAAAATCATTTCAAAAGATGCCCTAGGAGCTTTCGGAAGCCCTTATGTGGATTCTAACCGAGCGTACGTAACTGAAAAGACAACACAAGCTGTACAGTTCATCTATTTAAAACCTTCACTTTCAGAAGAACAGGCTTATAAACTAACTAAATCCTTAAGTGACATGTTCATTCAAATTCACGGCGGCGAAGCAACCTATCAAGTCATTAACTGATGTACGTAAATATAGCGTCTATCTTTTCAAGATAGACGCTATATTTACGCTAAAAATAAAAAACGCAACATCTCAGCTTTGAAAGCGAGACACTGCGTTGTGATAACAATATGTATGGAGCGGGTGATGAGAATCGAACTCACGACATCAGCTTGGAAGGCTGAGGTTTTACCACTAAACTACACCCGCAAATATTATCAAAATTTGTCGACCAATAAGTAAAAATAAAAACAGGAATCATCCTGTCAAGTAAAGCTAAAGTACCGATGGTCGGGGTCGAACCGACACTCCCGAAGGAACACGATTTTGAGTCGTGCGCGTCTGCCAATTCCGCCACATCGGCAAAATAAAAAAGGCAAGTTAAAATTATAAATGGTGCCGAGGGCCGGACTTGAACCGGCACGGTAGTCACCTACCGCAGGATTTTAAGTCCTGTGTGTCTGCCAATTCCACCACCCCGGCAGCTTGTAAATAAATGGAGGCGGCAACCGGATTTGAACCGGTGATAAAGGTTTTGCAGACCTCTGCCTTACCACTTGGCTATGCCGCCATTTACTCAAGACTAAATAAATTTATTAAAATTAAATTGGAGCGGAAGACGAGGTTCGAACTCGCGACCCCCACCTTGGCAAGGTGGTGTTCTACCACTGAACTACTTCCGCAAATATGGCTGGGCTAGCTGGATTCGAACCAACGCATGACGGAATCAAAATCCGTTGCCTTACCGCTTGGCGATAGCCCAATATTGGAATATGCATATCGTTTATAAATGGGGCGACTGATGGGAATCGAACCCACGAATGCCGGAACCACAATCCGGTGCGTTAACCACTTCGCCACAATCGCCACGTATATATGCAATGTTAATTTTATAATTGGCAGGGGCAGTAGGAATCGAACCCACACTGACGGTTTTGGAGACCGTAGTTCTACCTTTAAACTATGCCCCTGTAAATGGTGGAGGGGGGCAGATTCGAACTGCCGAACCCGAAGGAGCGGATTTACAGTCCGCCGCGTTTAGCCACTTCGCTACCCCTCCACAATAACTGTGGTGCCGGCAAGAGGACTTGAACCCCCAACCTACTGATTACAAGTCAGTTGCTCTACCAGTTGAGCTACACCGGCATTTTAAAAACAAATGTTTTTAAAATGGTGGCTCGGGACGGAATCGAACCGCCGACACAAGGATTTTCAGTCCTTTGCTCTACCAACTGAGCTACCGAGCCTTATTAAATTTAAAATGGCGGTCCCGACGGGAATCGAACCCGCGATCTCCTGCGTGACAGGCAGGCATGTTAACCGCTACACCACGGGACCACTTGGTTGCGGGGACAGGATTTGAACCTGCGACCTTCGGGTTATGAGCCCGACGAGCTACCGAACTGCTCCACCCCGCGATGATAATATATGGTGGAGGATGACGGGATCGAACCGCCGACCCCCTGCTTGTAAGGCAGGTGCTCTCCCAGCTGAGCTAATCCTCCACTATTATGTAGATAAAAATAAATGGTGACCCGTACGGGATTCGAACCCGTGTTACCGCCGTGAAAGGGCGGTGTCTTAACCGCTTGACCAACGGGCCACTGTGCTAATTAAATAAAAATGGCGGAGAGCAAGGGATTTGAACCCTTGAGACAGCGTTAACCGCCTACACGATTTCCAATCGTGCTCCTTCGGCCACTCGGACAGCTCTCCAAATGGCTCCACAGGTAGGACTCGAACCTACGACCGATCGGTTAACAGCCGATAGCTCTACCACTGAGCTACTGTGGAATAATAACAGCCTGGCAACGTCCTACTCTCACAGGGACAAAGTCCCAACTACCATTGGCGCTAAAGAGCTTAACTTCCGTGTTCGGTATGGGAACGGGTGTGACCTCTTCGCTATCGCCACCAGACATATTATATTATACATGATTTAAAAAAGAAAGCAAGACTTTTTTTGAAAAAGTTTTGTTCTTTCAAAACTAGATAACAGGTTGCTGAGTAAAGCTTACGCTTTTAAAGTTTGGTTAAGTCCTCGATCGATTAGTATCAGTCAGCTACACATGTCGCCACGCTTCCACCTCTGACCTATCAACCTGATCATCTTTCAGGGATCTTACTAGCTTGCGCTATGGGAAATCTCATCTTGAGGGGGGCTTCATGCTTAGATGCTTTCAGCACTTATCCCGTCCACACATAGCTACCCAGCGATGCCTTTGGCAAGACAACTGGTACACCAGCGGTGTGTCCATCCCGGTCCTCTCGTACTAAGGACAGCTCCTCTCAAATTTCCTACGCCCACGACGGATAGGGACCGAACTGTCTCACGACGTTCTGAACCCAGCTCGCGTACCGCTTTAATGGGCGAACAGCCCAACCCTTGGGACCGACTACAGCCCCAGGATGCGATGAGCCGACATCGAGGTGCCAAACCTCCCCGTCGATGTGGACTCTTGGGGGAGATAAGCCTGTTATCCCCGGGGTAGCTTTTATCCGTTGAGCGATGGCCCTTCCATGCGGAACCACCGGATCACTAAGCCCGACTTTCGTCCCTGCTCGACTTGTAGGTCTCGCAGTCAAGCTCCCTTGTGCCTTTACACTCTACGAATGATTTCCAACCATTCTGAGGGAACCTTTGGGCGCCTCCGTTACATTTTAGGAGGCGACCGCCCCAGTCAAACTGCCCACCTGACACTGTCTCCCGGCCCGATCAGGGCCGCGGGTTAGAATTTCAATACAGCCAGGGTAGTATCCCACCGACGCCTCCACCGAAGCTAGCGCTCCGGCTTCTCAGGCTCCTACCTATCCTGTACAAGCTGTACCAAAATTCAATATCAGGCTACAGTAAAGCTCCACGGGGTCTTTCCGTCCTGTCGCGGGTAACCTGCATCTTCACAGGTACTATAATTTCACCGAGTCTCTCGTTGAGACAGTGCCCAGATCGTTACGCCTTTCGTGCGGGTCGGAACTTACCCGACAAGGAATTTCGCTACCTTAGGACCGTTATAGTTACGGCCGCCGTTTACTGGGGCTTCGATTCAGAGCTTCTCCCAAAGGATAACCCCTCCTCTTAACCTTCCAGCACCGGGCAGGCGTCAGCCCCTATACTTCGCCTTGCGGCTTCGCAGAGACCTGTGTTTTTGCTAAACAGTCGCCTGGGCCTATTCACTGCGGCTCTCTCGGGCTATACACCCTACCAGAGCACCCCTTCTCCCGAAGTTACGGGGTCATTTTGCCGAGTTCCTTAACGAGAGTTCTCTCGATCACCTTAGGATTCTCTCCTCGCCTACCTGTGTCGGTTTGCGGTACGGGCACCTCCCGCCTCGCTAGAGGCTTTTCTTGGCAGTGTGGAATCAGGAACTTCGGTACTATAATTCCCTCGTCATCACAGCTCAGCCTTTATGATGAGCGGATTTGCCTACTCATCAGCCTAACTGCTTGAACGCGCATATCCAGCAGCGCGCTTACCCTATCCTACTGCGTCCCCCCATTACTCAAACGGCGGGGAGGTGGTACAGGAATATCAACCTGTTGGCCATCGCCTACGCTTTTCAGCCTCGGCTTAGGTCCCGACTAACCCTGAGCGGACGAGCCTTCCTCAGGAAACCTTAGGCATTCGGTGGACAAGATTCTCACTTGTCTTTCGCTACTCATACCGGCATTCTCACTTCTAAGCGCTCCACCAGTCCTTA
>NZ_CP086208.1:247500-402500 GCF_020790095.1 Priestia sp. J2 | reverse complement strand
GTATTACCGCGGCTGCTGGCACGTAGTTAGCCGTGGCTTTCTGGTTAGGTACCGTCAAGGTACGAGCAGTTACTCTCGTACTTGTTCTTCCCTAACAACAGAGTTTTACGACCCGAAAGCCTTCATCACTCACGCGGCGTTGCTCCGTCAGACTTTCGTCCATTGCGGAAGATTCCCTACTGCTGCCTCCCGTAGGAGTCTGGGCCGTGTCTCAGTCCCAGTGTGGCCGATCACCCTCTCAGGTCGGCTATGCATCGTTGCCTTGGTGAGCCGTTACCTCACCAACTAGCTAATGCACCGCGGGCCCATCTGTAAGTGATAGCCGAAACCATCTTTCAATCATCTCCCATGAAGGAGAAGATCCTATCCGGTATTAGCTTCGGTTTCCCGAAGTTATCCCAGTCTTACAGGCAGGTTGCCCACGTGTTACTCACCCGTCCGCCGCTAACGTCATAGAAGCAAGCTTCTAATCAGTTCGCTCGACTTGCATGTATTAGGCACGCCGCCAGCGTTCATCCTGAGCCAGGATCAAACTCTCCGAAGAAATGTTTGACTTGCTCATTTTAAAAAATAAAAATTAACGTTGACGTTTGTCGCTTTGTTCAGTTTTCAAAGTTCAAGCGCCGCTCTTAAGCGACTTTTTAATCTTACCAGTTTATCTCTTTCTTGTCAACAACTTTTTTAAGAAGTTTTTTCAAGTTTTTGATAAATTTAGTATCGCTCATCAGCGACGTATATAAATTTACCACGGATATTTTAAAGCGTCAATAGATTTTTTAAAATAAATCGTGTTTTTTTAGAAAAACCTTTTATCCAGACTATAAAATCATGTGTCAGGGCATCTATACGTCATAACCATACCGTATCAGATACCCTTTCTCTCTCTATCATTTCGCCACATAGTGTCTATGGTACAAACTCTTTCCTTTGGTTTCTACTTTTTTTACCATAATGATATCTTTTTCAATTAAAAACTCAAGGAGTATTCCTAAGTCAATAGCATAAGGGCGTATTTCGGGATGGTGAACAAGTTCATTAAACGTCCATTCCTGCTTTTCACTTTTCATAATATGAACAAGATGCTTCGCACCCAATTCAGTTTTTTTATTGACTAGAAATTCACTTGCTAAGAAAAGCAGCTCCAAACGCTTGCTAACCTCTTCTTGGCTAATAATTAGCTCTTCGTAAAGACGATGAATTTCAGGTTCTATTTTTTTCACTTGGTTCCACACTGTCACTTCTGGGTGAAATCCATTTTCCAACACAGACAGTCGTGCTAAATGATGAAGAGCATGAATGACATGATTGAATGCATCTAAATAATGATTAGACGCATAAAAGTCTTTTCCTTCTTTAAATCGGCGAATCAACTTAGCAAACTCGACACCTATTCTCTTTGTCCGATCTTCTCTAGGGAAATCAATTAAGCGTTTCTTTAAGTTTTCCATATATTCGTTTCGATCAAATAGCACTTTACCATTTAAGATCCAATCAATAATACGGCGGTTCGTCCCATTCATAATCCATTCACTCATTTGCTGTTCAGAAGCCATATAAAGTGCAGCACGCTCATTTTCATATTCGTATTGTTTAATAAAAAGAGAAGTTTCTGTGGTTTTGGTCACAATAAATAAGATAGCATCCAAATTATCCGTCACTGGAGATTCTGATTTCTTTTTTTCAATCAGTAAAATACCGAGTGTGTCTTTATTGCTAGCTCTTTCTTGATATATTGGCCGTAAAACATCTTCCATTTTGAGCTCTCCTAACTGTAATAGACAAATATTTTTCAAAATTTTAAAGGCTATGGACTAAGATTTCTTTTTTTATTATATACGATGTATAACGGATATCCCACTCAGAATTATGGAAATCATTCAGAAAGCTCAAAAACTACGGATAATTTTCCGAAGATTCAATTTTTATTACCATTCACTGTCTCACTCTATGATATATTGGTAACAGGGGGGATACTGATGGGGATAAAGTATTCAAATAAAATTAACAAGATTCGCACGTTTGCACTCAGCCTGATCTTTGTTGGTTTCATTGTTATGTATGGGGGAATTTTCTTTCGGTCTTCAGTCTGGCTAATGACTATTTTTATGCTTTTAGGTTTACTGTGCATCGTAGCTAGTACCGGCGTTTATTTCTGGATTGGCATGCTTTCTACAAAAGCAGTTCAAGTAACCTGCCCTACATGTCAAAAGCAAACCAAAATGCTAGGGCGCGTAGATATGTGTATGTATTGCAACGAGCCGCTTACGCTTGACCGGTCTCTTGAAGGAAAACAATTCGATGAAAAGTATAATAGAAAAAAACAAAAAGAAAGCTGATAGTATCACTACTATCAGCTTATTAATGCGCTTTTTTAGCCGTACAATCAGGACACGTTCCGTAAATTTCCATTCGGTGGTGACTAATATCAAAGTCAGTAATATGAGCAGCCAGCTTTTCTACTTCGTCTAAACCAGGATAATGAAAATCCACAATTTTTCCGCAGCTTTCGCAAATCACATGGTAATGCTCTGTTGTAACATAATCAAACCGGCTTGATGCATCACCGTATGTTAGTTCCTTTACAATACCTACTTCGCGAAATACTCTTAAATTATTGTAAACGGTTGCTACACTCATATTTGGAAACTTACCTTCCAGCGCTTTATAAATATCATCTGCTGTTGGGTGTGTCATAGAATTGATTAAATACTCTAAAATAGCATGACGTTGTGGTGTAATACGAACGCCAGTACCTTTTAACGTTTCAAGGGCTTCTTGTAAATGATTTGACACGTCATGCACCCCTCTTCTATAAGTATTATTACTTTATAATTCTTATAATTAGTCTACATGTTTTACCCACGTTTTGTCAACTTGATGCCTATTCCTATTTTATGTAATAAGTAGAAATTATTCATATATGTTATGCAAAAAAAGAAGTGTGGAAATCAATCCACACTTTTAAATATATTAACATCTGAGGAGGTATGCCCTACACTGATATTGTATGTTCAAAGACTAAAACTGCTCTAGTTATCTGCCTGTTTTTATGCCATTTTTTCTTTAATAAATGATAAAGCTTCTTCCACATGCCCTTTTACTCGAACCTTGCGATACTCTTTTACGAGCGTTCCTTCTTTATCAATGATAAAAGTGGAGCGTTCAATGCCCATATATTCTTTTCCAAAGTTTTTTTTCAGTTTCCATACTCCATATTCTTCAGCTACGCTGTGATCTTCGTCAGCTAAAAGCAAGAATGGGAGACCGTGCTTATCAATAAACTTATGGTGTTTGTCGATTGGATCCGGGCTCACTCCTAAAATCACCGCATCTAGCTCTTCAAAATTTTCATGCTGATCTCTGAAATCACAAGCTTCCGTTGTACAGCCTGGCGTCATATCTTTCGGATAAAAATACAGCACAACGTTTTTTCCTTTCATCGAAGCGAGTGATACTTGCTCTCCATTTGTAGACATTAATACAAAATCGGGTGCTTTTTCTCCAACTACAGCTGTCATATTTATCTGCTCCTTTACGCTTTTCATTTTCTTTGAATAGCGTACCCAATATTAGATAAGATGACAAGTTTAAGTGCGGGTAACAGTTCGCATCACAAAGATTGCAGGCATAATGTAGCCGATAAACGCTTCAAAAGTTGCAAATAATTTCCCAATTCCAACCGGATACATATCTCCGTATCCTACTGAAAATAACGTCGCTGCGCTGAAATACATGCTGTTAAACAGCGTATAAAAGTAATGACCTTCATGTTCAAACCCTCCGCTTAACACTGGAATACTTCCCATCTCACACACTGTATAAATAAGGCTAAACCCCAATAAAACTGTGATATATGAATAAAACAAGACAAAGAAATGACCAATTGAGAAAAAATGAAATTCTCCAAGTTCTTTTTCAAAAAGAAACTTCATACTACCAATTACAAAAACAATGATAACGAGGATTAGAAAAATAACCATCATTCTACTCCTTTAATTTATACTCTACTACCACTATACGCGCATCCTTGTCCATTCATTACTACTCAGAAGCCACGAAAAAGAGCAGGCATTTAATTGCCTGCTCCTCTGTATTTTTTGACACCTGTATTCCATAAGAAAATAGAGATTACAAAAAAGACGATTCCCATCACCGGGGTTAAAAATGCATATCCGTACCATTCTGACCTTCCTAAGAAATAAGCAGCTGGATATACGCCTACAAATGCAAAAGGAAGAATCCACGTTAAAACATATCGGATGACATTGTTATAAATATCTACAGGATACCTTCCGTAGTTTCCAATATTATAAATAGTAGGCATAATAGAGGTCCTGGCATCCGACCAGAAGCCTATGCTTGCTAAGGCGATGAAAATTCCTGCGTATACAAGCGCTCCTCCTAAAATAAACAATAGAAAAATAAAAACATCATACCACTGGAAATGAAGATGTAAAGAAGACGCAGCATAAGCCATTACGGCAATCCCTGTGATACCACCAAACAATGATTCCAGTTCCATCCGCTCTAAAATAACTTGAAACAAACTGTGAATCGGCCGCGTTAAAATTCGGTCCATTTCACCTTTAACAATGTAGCGCTCGTTGAAATCCCAAATGTTAAAGAAAGACGAAAAAATAGCAAAAGGGACCAAAAAGAAACCATAAATAAAGATAATTTCCTCTCGTGACCATCCGTGCAGCGACTGAGTATGTCCAAATACAACTAAAATAAAAATCAAATTAACTGTTTGAAACAATAAGTCTGAAATGATTTCAACTACCATATCGGTGCGATACTGAAGCCTTGTTTTCATATATTGACTAATGTACTGAAAGAAAATCGAAAAATAAAACATTTTCATAGACTACCCTCCTTGAATAACCATTTTTTTCTTCGCTATGTTCCACAAACACGCAATAGGAATAAATAGAAGCCCTGACCAAACTGCTTGTGTAATAAGAGCATTTATTACTTCCTGCCCTTTAAATCCATTTGTGAAAATCATGCTCGGAATATAACTAATGGCCTGAAAAGGGAAATAGCTCATAATATGTTGCGCCCATAAAGGATAGAAACTGATGGGCAGAAGAAGTCCTGAAAACAAATCAATAACAACGCGCTTCGCTCGAATGAGTCCGTCATTGTTAAAGAGAAAGAAAGTAGTAATACCCGTTAATAAATTAATTTGTGTATTAATAATGAAACTAAAAATTAAAGACAGTCCAAAATAAAGCCATGTTGCGGCATTGGCTGAGAACTGTACTGGAAATAAAAACGCGACAATAATCATACCGGGCACTGAGAAAAACAGCAGCCGAAAAATCCCTTCTCCCAGTCCTTGCATTGTTTTCATACCAAGGTAGCTATAAGGCTTAATTAACTCTACTGCCACCTTGCCATCTTTAATTTCCATTGCCATTTCACGGTCAATGTTATTAAAATAAAAGGCTCTTGCCATCCATGAAACGGCTACATACGTTGTCATTTGGGTAATGGATAACCCTTGAATATTCTCTTTTCCTCCATAAATAGCGGACCATAAAAAGTAGTAAGCACCAATATTAATCGCATAAATCAATATTCCGCTGTAATAATTCGTCCGATACGCCAGCATCATTAAAAAGCGAATGCGTATCATCTCTATATATTTATCCATTCACAACACCTTCTTCATAAATGTTGCGGATGATTTCTTCCGTTGAAATTTCTTCAATGTTAATATCACTGATTTCGTGCTTTGCCACCACTTTAGCAATCAGCTGTGACAGTAAGTCTCCTTTATTTTGAAGCTGCGCTGTCCACAAATATTTTTGATCACCTTCAATCCAGTTAACAGGCATCCCTTGCGTCAATAGCTTCAACTGCTCTTTATTTGGCGCGGTTCCAAATTCAAACGTGACTTGTTTAAGGTCTCCCCAATTCGAACGCAGCTTTTGCAGTGATCCGTCATAAATAATACTGCCTTCATCGAGCATTACAACGCGTTCACATAAAGCTTCAATATCTGCTAAATCATGTGTCGTAAGCAAAATCGTCGTATTATATTTTTCATTAATTTCTTTTAAAAATTGGCGGATTTTTAATTTAACCAGCACATCTAAACCGATCGTCGGTTCATCTAAAAATAGAAGCGGCGGATTATGAATAAGAGCAGCAGCCAGCTCACAGCGCATTCTTTGACCTAGAGAAAGCTTTCGCACCGGCTTATCTAGCAGCGGTCCAATATCTAACGTTTGAATAACATGTTCCATATGAGCGTTATAATCTTCATCTGACACTTTGTATACTTTTTTTAACAAGCGAAAAGATTCTTGTACGGCAATATCCCACCACAGCTGAGAGCGTTGACCAAAAACAACTCCAATCGTTTGGGCAAACTTCTCCCTTTCTTTATGAGGATTCATTCCATTTACGGTAATCTCCCCTGAAGTAGGAGTTAAGATTCCTGTCAGCATTTTGATTGTGGTCGATTTCCCCGCTCCGTTTTCTCCTATATAACCTACCATTTCCCCTTGTTTTACGGTAAACGAAATATCGTTCACAGCTTTCATAACTCTATAATTACGGGTAAATAAGTCCCGGAATGCCCCTTTAAGGCCAGAGCGGCTAGAATAGGCTTTAAATTCTTTCCGAAGTTGATTCACCTCAATAGCATTTTTCATTGTATTCCCTCCGTTACGTCGACGTATTAGTGGTTTCTTTTATTGTTTCCGGCGCCCTTGCTAGCAACTCCTCTGCGAGATGAGGAACTATTTTCTAGCAGTTAGCTCACAAATTTCTATCATACACGTTCTCGAATGTTTTTCAAGAAACAAATAAGTTTGATAGAATAAAGAAGTTGAACTTTTCATTAGGAGGCATAACATGCAATTTACAAAATCAGAACAATTACACGCTGAAGCGCTCGAACATATTGTAGGCGGCGTTAACAGCCCTTCACGTTCATATAAAGCCGTAGGAGGCGGAGCGCCTGTTGCAATGGAAAAGGCAAGCGGAGCTTATTTCTGGGACGTCGATGGAAATAAATATATTGACTATTTAGCAGCTTACGGCCCTATTATTACAGGACACGCTCATCCTCATATCACGAAAGCTATTACAAAAGCAGCTGAAACTGGTGTTCTTTACGGTACGCCAACTGCTCATGAAGTCACATTTGCTAAAATGCTCAAAGAAGCGATGCCCGCATTAGATAAAGTGCGCTTCGTCAACTCTGGAACAGAAGCAGTTATGACAACAATCCGTGTAGCACGCGCTTATACTGGACGCGATAAAATCATTAAATTTGCAGGTTGCTATCACGGCCATTCCGACCTTGTATTGGTAGCAGCTGGATCTGGCCCTTCTACGCTCGGAACTCCTGACTCTGCAGGTGTACCAAAAAGTATCGCTAATGAAGTCATCACAGTTCCTTTTAACGATATTGAGCCTTACAAGGAAGCATTAGAAAAATGGGGCGATCAAATTGCAGCTGTTTTAGTAGAACCAATCGTTGGAAACTTCGGAATTGTTGAGCCAGAACCTGGCTTTTTAGAACAAGTTAACGAATTAACTCACGAAGCTGGAGCACTTGTTATTTATGATGAAGTGATTACAGCATTTCGCTTTATGTACGGCGGAGCTCAAGATTTACTTGGTGTAAAACCTGATCTGACTGCATTTGGAAAAATCATCGGCGGAGGTCTTCCAATCGGAGCCTACGGCGGTAAAAAAGAAATCATGGAAAAAGTGGCGCCGCTTGGACCGGCTTATCAAGCAGGTACAATGGCAGGAAACCCAGCGTCTATTCTTTCTGGGATTGCTTGCCTGGAAGTACTAAAGCAAGAAGGTGTTTATGAACAGCTAGATAAGCTAGGGGCGATGCTCGAAGAAGGTATTTTAAAACATGCTCGTACATATAACATGCCTATTACGATCAATCGATTAAAAGGCGCTCTTACTCTCTACTTTACAACAGAAACGGTTAAAAACTATGAACAAGCAGAAAATACAGACGGCGAATTATTCGCACGCTTCTTTAAACTAATGCTCCACCAAGGCGTCAACTTAGCTCCTTCGAAATATGAAGCATGGTTCCTTACTACAGCTCATACAGAAAAAGATATTACCGACACTTTAGAAGCTGTAGAAAAAGCATTTAAACAGTTAAGTGAAGAACGCTAATTTTTACTCTAAAGCACTCGTTTGAAAATGAGTGCTTTTTTATCTTGCCTTTGGGTTTCCTTATAGAACATTCCCACCTTTCATAACCATTTCTTACGCGTCATCTCCTTTTTGTCATCCTGTCGAAAAATCCCGAGAAATACCCTTATTTTTCTGCTTGTTTTCTCTTGATATCCATTCTTAAACCTTGTATAGTATGTTATTGTTTATATTATTTCCAACAGGTTATGTAATAAAGAAGGATTGATTTTTGCAATTTATCATTTGTTTTGGGGAACATTCTTCATAACGAAAAAACTTTTTTACAGAAAGGAACTACGAACGCACATGAAACTTGGTGCCCGCATCTTAAAAACGGGAATTGCCATTACACTTTCATTGTTATTAGGTGAATTTCTAAGTTTACCATCTCCAATATTTGCGGCAATTGCGGCAGTTTTTGCAATTCAACCGTCTATTTACAGATCTTATTTAACAATATTGGAGCAAATACAGGCGAATGTGATTGGAGCTGCTTCTGCAGTTTGTTTTGGACTTATTTTTGGTACCCACCCCATCATTATTGGTTTTACCGCTGTTGTTGTCATCGCAGTCAACTTAAAATTACGTATTAATAATACAATTGGGCTTGCGCTTGTGACAGTAATTGCAATCATGGAAAATCCAGGAGATAATTTCGTTGAATATGCGCTTATACGCTTTGGTACAGTGTTACTTGGGGTATTCTCAGCATTTATTGTCAATCTTATTTTTATTCCGCCAAAGTATGAAACAAAGCTGTATTATAAAATTGTAAGCACAACGGAAGAAATTATTAAATGGATTCGCATGAATCTTTATCACGCATCTGAGCACACATTGTTAAAAGAAGACATTGAAAAAATGAAAGACAATGTGGCTAAAATGAATCAACTTTTCGATTTTTACAAAGAAGAACGCACTTATTCAACCAAAAAACGTTTTGTTAAGTCACGCAAGCTCGTTTTATTTCGTCAAATGATTACCGTTACAACACGCGCTCTTACAACCCTGAAACTACTTCATCGAGTGGAAAATGACCTTCAAGTCATGCCGCAGCAATTTCAAGATTTAATCAAATCTGAAGTTGAGTGCCTGTTAATGTATCATGAGCAAGTATTATTAAAATTCATTGGGAAATTACGCGTACAGCCAACCACTACTGTACCAAACGAAGCCTGCGTTGGAAAACGAGCTTTAATCGATAAATTTATGCAGTACAAAATATACGATAATGATGAAGAGAATAAGATTATTTATCATATCTTCCCTTTAATTTCCGTCATCATTGAGTATAGTGAAGAGTTAGAGCATCTTGATAAGCTGATTGATACGTTCCAAAACTATCACAAAGATGATAACTCATTTGATATTAATCATCAGCGACAAGAAGATTAAAAACACCACCTATTGTTAGACAATAGGTGGTGTTTTTAAATTGTATCAAGCTGCTGAACGTTAAAGAGCTGATAGTAATGACCTTTTTTCTTAATTAACTCCTCATGAGAACCTCGTTCGACTACTCTTCCATTTTCTAAAAGTACAATTTCATCAACATGAGTAATTGTAGATAAACGGTGGGCTACAATGAAAGTCGTACGGTCTTTTGCTAGTTCAGCTAATGCTTCTTGAATATAGTGCTCACTTTCCAAATCTAGAGCTGAAGTGGCTTCATCAAAAATAAGAATAGCTGGATTTTTTAAAAATACGCGCGAAATGGAAATACGCTGCTTTTGTCCCCCTGATAGCTTCATTCCCCGCTCTCCCACTTTTGTATCATATCCTTCGGGCAAATTCATAATAAAATCGTGGGCATTTGCGGCTTTTGCCGCAGCAATTACTTCTTCATCTGTCGCTCCTGGCTTTCCAAGCAGTATATTGTTTTTAACCGTGTCACTAAACAACACCGTATCCTGCAGGACGATTCCAATCTTATCTCGCAGGCTGCGTACTTTATAGGTTTTGATATCAATGTCATCAATGAGAATTTTCCCCTCTGTCACATCATAAAAGCGCGGAATTAAGCTGATAAGCGTGGATTTCCCTCCTCCGCTCATTCCAACAAACGCAACGGATTTTCCTTTTTCTACATCTAAATTAATATCATGAATCACAGGTTTTTCTTCTTCTTCATAAGCAAATGAAACGTGCTCAAACTGCACCTTTCCATGAAGCTCAGTACATTCTTTTGCATCTTTCTTGTCTGTAATATCGTATTCTTCATCAATGAACTCAAACACCCGGTCCATAGATGCAACAGACTGCGTGAGCGTAGTCGATGAATTGACCAAGCGGCGAAGCGGATTATACAAGCGGTCAATATAGGCCACAAATGCTACCATCGTTCCTACGCTAAGACTTTCTGTGATGACTTGATATCCAGCAAATGTAATCACGATTAAAGGTGCCAAATCGGTAATGGTGTTCACTACTGCAAATGTTTTGGCATTCCAATTCGTATGATTGATTGCTTTTTGTAGAAAATTTGAATTTTGCTTATCAAATTGTTTCTGCTCATGAGGCTCAATAGCAAAGCTGCGAATAACAGAGATTCCTTGAACCCTTTCATGCAAGTGACCCTGTACTTCCGCTAAAGCCTGCGAACGGACTCGCGTTAAATGGCGCAGACGACTGTAAAAATATTTTACAGAGAACGCATAAACCGGCAGCAAAATAATCGATACCAGTGTTAAAGGTACATTCATCGTAAACATAATCACAATGGCTATTACAATCGTCATCATATCAAGCCATACGTTCATTAAGCCTGTGATAACAAAGTTTTTTGTTTGCTCTACATCATTAATGACTCGTGAAATCACTTCACCCGCTCGCGTGTTTGCATAGTAACGCAAGCTAAGCTTTTGAATATGGCTAAACAGCTGATCCCGAATATCATATAATACTTTGCTCGATACCCACTGAGCATAATACTGCCTGTAATATTCAATGGGAGGTCTTAACACTAAAAATATAACAAACGAAATCCCCATAATCGTCACCATTTTATGAACTTTTTCAGAGGAAGACATGCCATGTCCATTTACGATATCGTCCAAAACATATTTCAAAAGCAGCGGAATTAATAAAGGAATAGCAAATTTAATAATACCAATTAAGACAGTGCCGACAATTTGCCATTTGTATGGCTGTACAAACTTCATGTAGCGTCTTATACTTCCCATAAAATCTCCCCTTTCTATCTATGAGGGCAAGCTTTCTTAGTATATGTACACGCGTCGATTTTTTAGTGCTTTTATCTCTTCTAAAAGATGGCGACCATAACGCCAAAAAGAACATTATATCAAACAGTCAGCTTTAGACGGCCTAACATAATGTTCTCTAGCTCATTCATCAAGAATGCCGATATGTTAAAAAACGTTCATACCAAATGTCAATGAAATCTGGAGCAAACGGGCCTTTTCGCTGTCGAATCCAACCTTTTAACTCCTCGACGTGATTATGTAAAATACGGTCAATCACTTCTGGATAATTCATTTCTTTTCGATGCTTCTCATATTCATCTTCATCAAGAAGGGTGTATGTCATATCTGGATAGACTTTAATATCTAAATCATAATCAATATATTTGAGCGCTTCATTGTCATCATAAATGAACGGCGAACTGATATTGCAGTAATAATAAATTCCATCTTCACGGATCATCCCAATGACGTTAAACCACTGCTGAGCATGAAAATAACAAATTGCCGGCTCTCTTGTGACCCATGTTCGTCCATCTGATTCTGTAACGACTGTACGATCATTTCCTCCAATCACTAAGTTATTGGTTGCTTTTAATACGGTTGTCCGATCCCACACGCGATGAATATGTCCATTATGCTTGTAGCTGTGTATTTGAATTGTTTCTCCTTCCACCGGAATTCCCATCTCCAATACCTACTTTCATTTTAGCACTTAAAAAAATTCATATAACGTCTCCATTTGTCTTATGTTTATTATAACGGTTTCTCTCTCATTTTAACACAAATGTGCTAACCTTCTTGAGTTCAAAAAAGTCACTCCCCCTACTTTTCCTTTGCTTAGCAGCCTTAAAAAAGAGAGGAAGTGACACATCAATGTTCATTAAGCAAGTGTAGAGCAAGCCCCTTCACTTTTATATGTACGAATAATGTCTTCGGTTTGTGCTTCAAACGTCAATTGAATCTCTTTTAATTTTAGCTTCATTTCACTAATTTCATCTTGCACAGAATGAAGTTTTGCTTCTTCATGAAGTTTTACTAGTTCACCTTCGATTTCCTGACAGCGCTCAATCTCAGACTGCAAAAACAGAAGTTGATCCATGGTCTCCAATTGTTGAGTCACTAGCTGATCAAATTTTTTCATACGATAGCTCCTCCCTATTTGCTTTAACCATACACGCGGCACTTCTGTTAACATTCTGTTTAGGTGAGACAGATTCCTTTGACGAGTTGTGTAAAGTTTCAAGAAGTTTTGTCATACTTTGTTGCTTTTTATATAAGAAAAAGCGAACTTAACATCGCCGTTTGAAAGACGTTAAGTTCGCTTTTGATATTAACCTTGGTATTTACCAGCGTTTTGGTTTTTCTTTGCTTCAGCTTGTGCGTTTTGTTGTCTCACTTCTTGAGCACTTGTTTCGCTAGCAAATTCAGTACCGAAGTTGTTTTTAGATGCTTGAGCATTTTGGCTTTTGTTTGCCGCTGCTTGTGCATTTTGTTGCTTCACTTCTTGTACATTTGTTTCGCTACCAAATTCAGTACCGAAGTTGTTTTTAGATGCTTGAGCATTTTGGTTTTTCACGTGTTGTGTGCTTGTACCAGATGCTGTTTTGTTAGTTTGTTTTGCCATTGTAATCACCTCCACGAAAATTAATATGCCCGGGAGGTAAATAGGGTATGCAAACTTTTTTCAGTATTTTAAAGCGCAAGCACAAAATACATTTACCTTACATTAAAAGTGAACGCCCTCCGTCAATAATAAGCGTTTGACCGCAAATCATATTTGCTTGATCGGAGACTAAGAACATCACTGCATCTACCATGTCTTTTGGCTCCACCATACGACCAGCTGGAGTATGTTTGCGCGCATCATCTAACAGTTCATCACGATTTGGGAAGTGCTTTAATGCTTCTGTATCCACAGCACCTCCAGATACAGCATTTACCACAATATTTTTTGGAGCAAGCTCCACTGCTAAATAGCGGGTCAATGCTTCTACAGCAGCTTTTGACACGCCTACTGTTGTATAATTTTCCAAATAGCGAATAGAACCGAGCGAACTGATGGTAACAATCTTTCCTCCGCCTACTTTTTCCATACGTTTAGCCGCTTCTTGTGCACAGAATAAATATCCTTTGCTATTGATGTCCATTGTCCAATTCCAGTGAGTTTCTTCTAATTCCATAATAGGACGTAAAACTCCTGAAGCTGCATTACTTACAAATACGTCTAAGCGACCGAATGCGTCATCAATTTGCTCAAACATTTCTTTAATTTTCTCTACTTTTCCTACGTTTGCTTTAACAACTAATGCTTCTCTGCCTAATGCTTTGATTTCTTCGGCTACTCCCTGCGCTGCACTTTTGCTTCGTGCATAGTTTAATACAATATCGTATCCTTCTTTAGCAAGACGTAAGGCAATCTCTTTACCAATACCTCTGCTGCTTCCCGTAACTAGTGCTACCTTTTGTGACATGATGTCATCTCCCTTATGTATCATATTATCTTTACATTGTACTGATTTTATCGCATAAGAAACAAGTAATATAGGGAAAATAGATAAAACTTGATAAAATGAACGAGGTGAATAGAATGTATGTAGGTCGAGACATGACGGCTCTTTCAATGATTTCTAAAAGCGAGTGGAAAGACAGCGAGCTTGCGTTTTTCCATCACTCTTTACAGCAAATGACGCCGTATTTAAATGCTGAAGGACAAAGTATTCATCAGCAAATTATTAAAGAAATTGAAGCACGAGGCGGGTTACAGCGCCACGAAGCAGATTATACACACGGCACGCACGTATCATATGATTAAATAAAAAGAAGCGCGGAGTTTATCCACGCTTCTTTTATTTAACAAGCAAATATTCTTTTAAGATTTTTTGATGGGAAACCGGAAATGCATATTGTTCTAAGTCTTTTTCAGAAACTACTTTCAAATTTTTTAATGCACTGATATCACTTGCAAGCTCTGCTTCATATACTGTGATGTTCCAGACGATATGAGAAAACACGTGCTGAATTGTGGTAAACGGCGCATGAATTTTAATATCAGCTCCGTACTCGTTTTGAATAAATGCCTGAAGCTGCTGATGATCTGGCGCTATACTAAGATCTACTTCTATATTTGGAAATTCCCATAGATTAGCTAAAAGTCCTTTGCTTGGACGCTTATGAATTAGATAATTTCCTTCACCGTCTTTAATCACCGCTGCAGCAAGCTGAAGAGCACGCGGCGCTTTTTTCTTTGATTTAACGGGAAGCTCATTCTGCACTCCTTCTTCAAAAGCGCGGCAGTGTTCGCGAACTGGACATAACAAACAGGAAGGAGAAGTTGGTGTACAGACAATGGCACCAAGTTCCATCATACCTTGATTGAAATAGGAAGGATTATCTGTTGAAATAATTTCATGCACGATTTCTTCAAACAACTTTCTTGTTTTCGGTTTTGCAATATCATCCCAAACGGATAAAATGCGCGATAGCACACGCATGACATTTCCATCTACAGCAGGCTGCGGCACTCCGTATGCAATACTTAAAATGGCCCCTGTTGTATAAGGACCCACTCCTTTTAGTTTGGAGATTTCTGCTGGCGTATTTGGAACTTCTCCCCCGTATTGTTCGTGAACTTCTCGAACCGCAGTTTGCAAATTACGGGCACGAGAATAATAGCCTAATCCTTCCCACGCTTTTAACACATCATCTTCATTCGCATAAGCTAAGTCTTTGATAGTGGGAAATTTGCTAATAAAATTATTAAAATAAGGAATGACCGTATCTACTCTCGTTTGTTGAAGCATAATTTCAGATACCCACACCTTATAAGGGTCCTGATCTTGACGCCAAGGTAAAATGCGCTGTTCCTGCTCAAACCAAGAGATTAAGTCATTTTGAAATGCTTGAATATCAAAATTTTGTACAATATCTTTACTTTGTTTCACGTCATAGCCTCCGAGGTATTAACTATACATATACAATGTGTTGCTTTTTGAATCTTAGTAACTTTATGATAACCTTATAACAACTACAAATATGAATAGTAAAATGAATTGTTCAAATAATGAATAAAAACAGCCGATTTGCTGCGTTAATAATAAAATGAGATTTTTTGCGTTAAATCAAGCTTTCATGCTGAATTAGAATAATCTAAGATCGTCATCATCTTACAAAGGAGGAGTTCGCTCTGGATACTGGTACACACATTGCAATGGGAATCGCTCTGGGCGGCCTTGCAACATTAGACCCCACTGTATCTGCGAATACAGCCACAATGGATGCTGTGATGATTGGCGTAATGGCCGGGTCATTAGCACCTGATTTAGACACTGTTTTAAAGCTGCGAAATAATGCACAGTATATCCGCAATCACCGTGGAATTACACATTCTATCCCGGCTGTTATTTTATGGCCTTTGCTTATCGTGTTCATTCTTTCGCTTCTGCTGCCAGGAGCTAACTTGCTGCACCTATGGATGTGGACCTTTGCAGGCGTCATTATTCACGTTTTTGTTGATATCTTTAACGCTTATGGCACGCAGGCTTTACGGCCTTTCACAAATAAATGGATTGCTCTTGGCGTAATCAACACGTTTGATTACGTGATTTTCTCAGCCCACGTGCTCGCAATTTTAATCTGGTTTATTGGAGCAGAGCCAGGACCAACATTCATTACGCTATATGTGTTATTGGCGTTTTACTATGGACTGCGCTTTTATATGCGCCACCAAATCGCCAAGAAGCTTCGAAAACAGTTTCCTGATGTTATCAAGCTCAATATCTCTCCTACGCTGCGTTTCACTCACTGGCACTTAGCCGTGACGACCGAAAAGTACTTTCATGTAGGAAGAGCAATCGGAGAAGAAATTTTTATTTATGATACGTTTGATAAAGTTCCAATTCCTGAATCGGCCGTAATTGAAGTAGCGAAAAAAGATGAAAATTTATCTGCTTTTCTTTCCTTTTCACCTATTTATAGATGGGAACTGGACGAATATAACGACCACATTGAAGTGCGCTTTATTGATTTACGCTACCGCAGCAAAGACTACTATCCATTTGTAGCCGTGGTCCAGCTTGATTACGATTTAAATATTATTTGTTCGTACACTGGTTGGATTTTCAGTGAGAAAAAATTGCGTAAAAAGCTTGATTACCTCCCGCACTAATCATAACAAGAACAAATATGAAACCCAAAAACGAACCGTCTTGAGAAGACGGTTCGTTTTTATTTAATGTTTTAAATAGTCATCGTTATTTAATAAATGCTGATATTTAGGGTTTTTAACCGCGATTTCATGAAGTTTGTCACCGTAGCTGTTGATGTACATCGTAACAACCTTTTCCGTCGCTTCTTTCCCTTTATAATCATATCCTGCTTTTGCGTAAGATGACTCAAAATCTTCCCAGAAAAGTTCGACCCATGTACGGGCTTGAGCGTATGAAAGCGAACTATTTTTGCTTAATAGCTGATTCGTTAATCTTTCGAATATATCGTTCATAAGAACACCTCGATTACCAAAATTCTTTATGAGTATGTTTGCACTTTTAACTTACACTATAAATGCGGAGTTATTCACTCCCTCATGTACTATATCATAACCGCAACGCTTTCTGTTGTAAAAGGAGAGGTATCGATGCGCAATAAAGCAAAAGATTTTACAAACCAACATCATACTAAGTTTGAAGGCGAACCTCGAGCAAAAGCAGAATACGCTTCAAAACGTGCAAATGGAACGATCAATACGCATCCGCAAGAACGTATGCATGCTTCTAATGAGCGCGAAGAATAACCGCTTGCTTTGCTTATTTGTTTAAAAGTAAAGCGAATATAGATATCAAACAAGCAGCACACTTCGTGCTGCTTGTTCGTCCCTTTATTTTTTCAACATGGAAATAGGCAATGCCTCTTCGTTTTGCGGTGAGCCAAGTCTAAACCCCCATGCAAAAACTCCGTTCATATAATCAATTTTAAAATATGAACCCGGATCTCCTTGAATTTCATATACTTCCCCTGCTTGAAACGTTTCAGGATCCAATAAGTACGATCTAGCCATTGTTACTTTTCTTTCTAATACTGCATACTCATTGACCATGCCAAGCTGTTCAGCTTTTCGTGCTTTTTCTTGAAGAGACCCAATTTCTTGTTGAAGTTCATACGTCGTCATATCACTGTAACGTTTTTCAGACATGCTGTTTTCCCCCTTGTTTGCTTTCATTTTATTATAACAAAAGGTATAACTAAAGGGAGACTATGAAAAGGGAGTTTTGGGAATGAAAACAGTGCTAATCACAGGCGGTGCGACGGGTCTTGGAAAAGAACTCGCAAAACTTTACGCAAAAGACTGCAACGTCATTCTAGCTGGACGCAATCAACAGAAATTAACTGAGGCGCAGCATGAGCTAGGAGAAAACGTATATACGATGTCTGTAGATATTACACAGTATGAAGAAGTAGGAAAATCTGTAGAAAAACTGCTGATGCAGCATTCAGTAGATATCCTTATCAACAACGCAGGCATTGGACATTTTGGTCCTTTGACAGATTATACAAAACAAGCAATCGATGAAGTCATCGATACAAATGTAAAAGGAACTATTTTTTTAACGCAAGCGCTTATGCCTCATCTCTTGACGAGACCTGAACCTAAAGTTATGAATATCATTTCAACTGCAGGACTTCGAGGGAAAGCCAATGAAAGCGTCTATGTGGCAAGTAAATTTGGCGTAAGGGGATTTACAGAAAGTTTAAAAGTGGAGTACCAAGATACCAACCTTCATGTGACGGCAGCTTATATGGGAGGCATGAATACTCCTTTTTGGGATCACAACAACCACATTAAAGATAAAAGCCGCTTGCGCTCAGCTTCAGAAATCGCTGAGATTATTTATAAACAGCAGAATGACTCAGAAGATATTTTGTTTTAAAAAGATTGAAGCATCACAATAAAAAAATCCGAACGAGTTGGATTCTCTATCAAGAATCTCGATTCATCGTTCGGATCTTCCTTCAACTAACATACTTTTTTCCCCGCTCTATTCCTCTTCAATAGAATCTAGAAATGATTGAATTTGTTCAATGGAGAATCCTTTTCTATAAAGAGCCTGCTTCATTTTTTGCTGATATTCCCAGCCTTCATACTTTGAAAAACGACGATGAGCTTTCATTCCTTGATATTGCAGAGCTTCCCAAACCTCATCGCTTTCTTTTTCTGTATCCGTTCGCTGAAATGCTTCTTGAATAACAGAAAACGAATAGCCCTTCACTGCCAATGCTTGTTCCATTTTTTGTTTCATCATTACTTGAGATAATTTTTTATATTTCCCTTTTAACTTTTCAATTAATTTTACAGCAGTTTGAATTTGCTGTTCTTCAGGGTATTCACATAAACTAAGGGTAATAATGGAATCAGAAATCCCCTTTTCTTTTAATTCTCTTTGAATCACATTTGGTCCTTTTGGTGTTGTGTTCATCTGAGTTAACACAAATGCTTTTGCAAACTCTTCATCATTTAAATAACGATGGCTGACTAGTTTCTGAATAACTTGTTGAATAATAGTAGAGTTAATTTCTTTTTTCTTTAAATAATCATGTACCTCTTTTTCAGAGCGCATTCGATAAGATAAGTAAGTGATCGCTAAATTATAAGCTTTTTTCTCATCATCTGCGTACTGAATTTCCGTTAATTCAAATTCATCAAGCTCACGACCTTTTTTTAAGTCATATTTGATGAGGACATTTTCGTCAACACCAAAGCCAAACTCTTCACCTTTACCGTAATCTAAATACACATTATAACGTTCACCGCTATTCTTTTGCGTCGTGATCTTTGTGACAACAGGCATTAACCTTCACCTCATATTTCTTATTTAAATTGATGGCTGAAGAACCGCCAAACGTATCATACACGTTTTTATTTATCTCAATAAAGGAGGAAGTTCGTATGAAAATTGTTATTGCTGGAGGAACTGGATTCGTAGGTAAAGCTTTAACAAAACATTTTTTAACACAAAAACATTATGTATATATTTTAACACGCAATGCAGATAAAGCTGCAAGAGATCCGAAACTTAAATATGTAGAGTGGATGCAAGAAAACAGCCAACCTGAAGAGCATGTAGAAGGAGCAGACGTTTTTATCAATTTAGCTGGCGTTTCACTTAACAGCGGCCGCTGGACGGACGAACGCAAAAAAGCCATCGTGGAAAGTCGCCTTTCTTCTACTCAAGAAATTCTTCGCATTATGGCTTCTTTACCCGAAAAACCGTCACTTTATGTAAATGCAAGCGCCGTTGGTTATTACGGGACATCAACGAAAGAAACGTTCACAGAAGCTTCTCCATCGATCGGGACAGACTTTTTGGCTGAAACGGTAAAAAAGTGGGAAAATGAAGCGCTAAAAGCCATGGAACTCAATATTCGTACTGTCTTAACAAGATTCGGCGTTATATTAGGAAAAGATGGCGGAGCACTTCCTTCTACGGCCCTTCCTTATAAATTATTTGCAGGAGGAACAGTCGGTTCCGGAGAACAGTGGATGTCTTGGGTGCATCTTCAAGACGTCGTGAAGATCATTGATTATTGTATTCATACCGAACAAATAGAGGGAGCTGTTAACGTCACTGCCCCAAATCCCGTTCAAATGAAAGAGTTTGGAAAGACGATTGGAAAAGTGTTGAATCGTCCTCATTGGATGCCCGTACCTAGCTTTGGCCTTCAGCTGCTGATGGGAGAAATGAGTATGATTATTTTAAAGGGACAGCGCGTTTTACCTGAAAAATTGATTCAACAGAATTACATTTTTACATATACTGTATTAGAAGATGCATTGCGAGATTTACTCTAGTTATTTTCTGTTATTTCCCTAAAACAGGTGACTAAGCTGCCGATAGATAGGAGTAACTTTATGAAAACCATTCTCTTAAAAAATGCAACGCTCTATCCTATTACGTCAAAACCTATTTATAATAGTGATGTGCTCATTCAAGATGGAAAAATTGTTTTAATTGGGCCAAAATTGCAGCCACCTCTTCGAGTAGAAGTCATTGACTGCAAACAGCGTTATTTATTCCCTGGATTTATTGATGTTCATACACATCTAGGATTATATGATGAAGGAACCGGCTGGGCCGGGAATGATGCTAACGAAACCATTGAACCTATGACTCCACATATCCGAGCTTTTGACAGTGTACATCCTTTAGATCCTGGGTTTAAAGATGCCATTGAAGCGGGTATTACGTCTGTACACATTATGCCAGGAAGTGCAAATGTGATTGGAGGCACAACTTCCGTTATTAAAACAGCTGGAACAAGCATTTCTCAAATGTTAATTCAAGAGACAGCTGGACTTAAGATTGCGCTAGGAGAAAATCCAAAACGAATTCACAGCCACGGCAATAAAGAATCGATTACGCGAATGGGTATTATGGGGATGCTGCGAGAAGCATTTTATCACGCAGCAAGCAGTGACAACAAAGATGATTTGCGCATCAAACCTCTCACTCAAGCACTGAATAGAGAAATTCCAGTTCGGATTCATGCTCATAGAGCCGATGATATTCTATCAGCTCTTCGCTTAGCAGATGAATTTCATTTAGACGTCCGTATTGAGCACTGTACAGAAGGCCATTTAATTGCTAAAGAGCTGGGTGGAAGAAATTTAAAAGTAAGCGTAGGTCCAACTTTAACACGCCGCTCAAAGGTTGAACTTAAGAATAAAACGTGGAAAACCTATCAAGCTCTTTGCAATGAAGGAGTAGAAGTTTCCATTACAACGGACCATCCTTATACGCCTATTCAGTATTTAAATATTTGCGCATCCATTGCCGTACGTGAAGGACTCGAAGAGCAAAAAGCATTAGAAGGCATCACGATTACTGCTGCTCGGAATCTCCGTATTGATCATCGAATCGGCAGTATCGAAGCAGGAAAAGACGCTGATTTAGTGCTATGGAGCCATCATCCCTTTCACTACTTAGCAAAGCCTATTTTCACCATGATAGATGGTAAAATATTATTTAAAAAAAATTAACATTTTACCTATTTTCTTTTTTTATTTTTTTTAGTATGATACGTTTAGAAGCATGTGAATTTCACAAAAGCATAAACATCACACGTTGACTTTTTATGTTTGTTGACTTGTAATGGGAAGGCAAATGGTGCGCCACCAGGTAACTGGTTCTAGTGGGTTCGATTCCCACCCCGAAATTTTTTTAATTATTAAAAAATTTCGAGGGTGGGGACTTGATTGGAGTCTGTATATACCCTCGATCAGGAGGGAAAAGTTATGTTAAAAAAACGTGACCTAAATGACTGTCAATCTCTATACGAACTCATGGTACATCCTGATGTCTTCCCTTTTGTTCGTCATAAAGCCCATTCCTATGAAGAATTTTTATTTGTGACTAAACAAACGATGGAAGCAGAAGATCATGGAGAAATTATTTCTCGCACGATTTTAGATGAATGGGGTAACCCTATCGGCACCATTAATTTATTTGATGTACAGGATCAAGCTGGTTTTTTAGGCACTTGGCTTGGCAAACCGTTTCATGGAAAAGGATATAATCAAATTGCAAAAGAAGCGTTCTTTAATGAACTGTTCTTTGAGTTAAATATAGAGCGAATTTTTATGCGAATCCGCAAAATCAACATCAGGTCTATTAAGGCTGCCGAAAAACTGCCTTATGCAGTACTTGCGAATGAAACACACAAAGCTTTATACGATGAAATTAATCAACATGAAGACGTATATGATTTATACGAAATTCCAAAAGACTTGTATACATTATACTACCTGCGTCACGAACAAGACGTTCAAGAAGATCACCAGCTTAAAGAAGCGTAAGAGTCTCTCCGTTACACGGAGAGCTTTTTTTATGATTAAAAACGAGAGATTCTGGAAAAAATAAGTAGCATGATCGAAAAACGTTAATTGGAGGTTTTTTTATGTCTGAAAAAAAACGAAAAGAAAACGCAAAAAATACGTTAAGTAGCGCTCAAGAAATCTATTACGGCCGCGAGTTTAAAAAAGCAGACCGTGCAGGCGGCTACACGAAAAAATAAGTGAGGCAAAATATCTCTATCCAACGCTTGATCATCCCAACGTCCTTTCTGTACACTGTGTATCGGAAGGACGTTTTATATTATGTAAAGATAATAACGCGAAGATTTCATACGTATGATTTACGATTTTTTAATACTTTACTATATCCACAAAGTTTACCCACAATTATGTGGATAATGTGCATAACTTTATCAGATATGTATATTACCGCTTTCATAACTTGAAATGACAGTGGGTAATTTTTATGTAAATTTTCTGAAAAAATGTGAATAATGTGGATAAAGTTGTGAATATCCTATACAATTCAGCAGTTAACTCCTTGTTAACCTGTGGATATCTTCTTTAGCACTTTCGTTTGTTTTAGTAACATGAAAGCTTTTGATATATTATAAGTATAATAATAAAAAGTAGGGGAACTTCCCCTACTTTTTTATGATTGGAAACAATATATCCACACTTGTTCCTTGATTTAACTGACTAGAAAATGTCATCTGCGCATGATGAGCTTTAATAATCCGATAGCTGACCATCAGCCCTAAACCTGTACCTTTTTCTTTTGTACTATAAAAAGGCTCACCTATCTTCGCTAACCGTTCAGGAGGAATACCTTGCCCTTCATCAGCAAGCTGCAGCCAAAGGTGGTTTTCTTTTGCTTTAATCGTAATATGAATACCCCCTCCTTCAGGCATTGCTTCGATAGAGTTTTTAATAATATTAATAAATACTTGTTTTAACTGATTTTTATCTCCATATACCTGCGGTAATTGCTCATCCCTTTCAAATATGAAAGCTACCTTTTTTTCTACTGCTTCAGGTTCAAGAAGCGAGCACACTTCTTGAACAAGCGCTTGCATATTCAAGGGTTCAACATTCATAACCTGAGGTTTTCCTAACATCAAAAATTCTTCTACGATTCCATTCATTCGTTCTAATTCAGTTTCCATGATATCTATATACAAAGCATCTTTGGGATTTTGTTCTTTTAATAAGTGAACAAAACCTTTTAAAGAAGTCAAAGGATTTTTGATCTCGTGAGCAACTCCAGCTGCAAGTTCTCCTACAACGGCAAGCTTCTCAGAAGTTCTAAGCTTCTCTTCTGCTTTTTTACGCTCCGTAATATCTGTCGATACGCACAGCATTTGAATCACTTCCTGTTTTTCATTCATAATAGGAAGTTTTGCTGTTTCGACCCAGCGCCGGTTTCCTTTCGAATCTTTAAACTGTTCTTCTAATACCATCCCTTTTTGCGTACAGTTTGAAAACGTCCCTTTATATAAAAGATCTGATTGAAGGTTGAATTGATATTTATCAATTGGTTGTCCAATCAAGTCATCAGATTTTTCACCTAGCAGCATCGCAAAAGATTCATTAACAAGAATGAACTCCCTTTTTTGATTAATGGCATAAATATAGCTTGGATTAATGTCAATGACTTGTCTTAAAAACGTTTTTTGTTCCTGCAGCTGATTTTCTTTTTGCTGTAAATTTGCTTTAGAATGGCGTATATAGCTAATCATTTCATTAAACTGTTTAGATAAAGTACCGATTTCCCCCCGCTCAATTTCTCGTTCCGGAATTTTTTGATTAAAATTCCCGCGCGCTACTTGTCCCGCCAATTCATATAGTTTACGAATAGGATTCACAATTTGCCTTGCATATAACGCAGTAAAAAAAGAAAGCAGTAAAATTGTAATACCTGAAACGGTCCAAAGCGTTTTTTCAAACGTTTCATAAGGCCTGTAAATTTCTTCAACGGGTAATTCAGCGACAATTCCCCAATCCAAAACAGGAATATATTCAAATGACGCAAAGAAGTACTTACCTTCGGTGTTCACAACGCGCTGATATCCTGATTTATGATTCATCGTTTCCTGAACGATTTCATTTTCCCTGGCATTTTCACCGATTCTCTGTTTCTCAGGGTGTGAAATAATTCTACCATTGCGGTCTACAATAAACGTATAGCCGTTCTCTCCTATATCGAACGTTTGAAAAATGGATTGAAAGCTTTTATTTTCTTCAATGCGCAGCGCTAAATTTATAACTTTTTTTACATTTTGCTGCTCATCCAAAATAGGAATTGCCATCACCACAATGTAATGCTTTGTGTCTGCTGAAACGACATCGCTTAAATATATTTTTTTAGTTCGCAGCGCTTCTTGAAAATATTTTCTTTTACTTAAGTTCACGTGCTTCATACTCTTTAAATCATCTGGGTAATAATGCTCCACATACCCTTTTGTATTAAAAATGGTTCCGCTATCGATATACGGTGAAATATTAACTATTTTCTGCAGTTCTTTGTCTATCTCTTGTTCATCATCTGATAAAAAAATAGGATCTTGCTGTACCTCGTCGCCCAAGCTCCAAATATCTTTAATAACGATGTTAATTTGCTCTTTCATTCTCTTGACGGTTTTATCAGTTACCTGTCGATATTGATCTTGAGAAATATTAGGCAGCATCACTCTTGAAACTATAAACATTAGCGTCAGTACGGTACAAATAAGAAGCACATTAATCGTGAAGATTTTCCAAAACGTATGAGATTTAAACCATTTCATGTTTGTTCACCTTAATTCAATGAAGTCTACCTCCATTGTACTGCAAAATGAAAACTTTTCCATGTAAATGATAGAATTCCACCTTTAGACATAGAAGAAAAGCATTTGGTTCTACATTACTATCAGAAAACTATGAGCTTTTTCACTGTATTTTCTGCTAAAACTTTTTTAGGGTTCTTATATAAACTTTGCTTACTGCATTTTCTTCATACAGTAGAAATCAATTATTTATCTTCCAATAAAAAGACCCCATCACGAAATGATGAGGTCACCCATTTACTATTTCTTCTTCCTTCTAGCCCCGTAAAAACCAAATAAGAGAATAAACCAAACGGGTGTCAACAATAAGGCTGGGCGCGTCGCATCAGAAAACAGCATAATAATAAGAATCACTGCAAACAACGCTAGCACAACATAGTTTATAAATGGTGTTAACGGTGCTTTGAATGTTGATGCTGCATGCAGCTGCGGACGCGTTTTTTTATATCTTAGATGGCAAATCAAAATGATACTCCACACCCAAATGAAACAAATAGCGCTGATGGTTGTTACGATGCCAAAAGCTTGATCTGGTATCAGTTTGCTTAACAAAGCTCCCGCCGAGATAACCAGCGTAGATACAAACAATCCGTTGCTTGGTACGTGGTTTTTGTTCAGTTTTGCAAACGTAGATGGCCCTTGGTCATTTTTACTTAAGTTATATAAGATACGGCTTGTTGAAAACATTCCGCTATTACAAGCAGAAGCGGCTGAAGTTAATACAACAAAATTAATAATTCCAGCAGCAAGCGGAATTCCGACTAAACTAAAGGTTTTAACAAATGGGCTTTCTGCTGCATTCAATTCCATCCACGGGTTAATAAATAAAAGGACGATAAGCGCTCCAACATAGAAAAATAAGATTCGCAGCGGAATTTTATTAATGGCCGATGGAATATTTTTTTGGGGATTTGATGTTTCCGCTGCCGATACCCCTACCAATTCAACCCCGACGTATGCGAAAATAACCATTTGGAATGAAAGTAAGAAACCTGAAACACCGTTTGGAAACAGTCCTCCATGATTCCAAAGATTTTGAACCGTAACGGATCCTGCATCTGTTTTAAATCCGATTACCAGTAAAATAACGCCAATAACAATTAACGCAAGAATCGTAATAACCTTTATTAAAGCAAACCAAAACTCTAATTCTCCAAATAATTTTACGGTTAATAAGTTAAGTCCTAATAAAATGATTACACAAATAAGTGCAGGAATCCACTGAGGAATATTGAACCAATATTTCACATATACGCCAACGGCAATCACATCAGCCATAGCTGTCATGATCCAGCAAAACCAGTACGTCCACCCTGTGACAAATGAAGCCCATGGTCCAAGATACTCTTCAGCAATATCTGTTAACGATTGATAACCTGCTTTAGACAGCAGTAGTTCTCCTAGCGCTCTCATCACAAAGAAAAGCGCAATACCCACAATTAAATAAGCAAAGATGATAGAGGGACCTGCAAGCTGTATGGCTTTACCAGAACCTAAAAATAATCCCGTCCCAATGGTTCCTCCAATCGCGATTAGCTGAACATGACGATTGGATAAATCCCTCTTTAATTCTCGTTGTTCCAACTCTAACTCCTCCTAACAATAAAACCTTTGATGCGATCGTGCGGACTACAAAATAAAGTCCAATAAAAAAAGAGATTGGATGCGCTCCAATCTCATGGTCATAAGAATAACAAATATTATGGTACATGCTACCAATTAGTAACATGCCAAATAAATATCCGGTACTCTTCTGTCCTTTTGCCTGAGATTGTGAACCCTTCGGCGTCGCGAAACTATCGCGATCTCTCCAGAAGCTGCTCCTGCTATAGTGTGATCCATAGCAATCATAGCTTTCTACGTATTAAATTTTTCGATCAAGATAATGACTGTCGAATAGTTGTTTATTCTAATACCAGTTGGATGCTTTGTCAACAAGAAAGATGACTTTCATTTATTTACCTTCTTCGAAAGAAGGTAATGAAACAGGTTCAATCGTCAACTTAGTATCCTTTTCTACATGCTACCTGAGTCCCTGCGGAAACCTAAATACGTTAAATGGATCGTACTTTTTATTTACTCTTTCTAACCGCTCTGCGTTGTCTCCAAAATACTCATACTCGTAGTTTCTAAGGTTGCTGATAGGGAAATTCACATAGGAGCCTTTCGTAATACGTTTAATATATTGAAATCGCTTATACAGCCACTCTCTGTTTGCTCGTGCAAACGCATCGTCTGTCCATACAGATTGAAAGCCCAGAATATATCTAGCGTTTCTGTAAAAGAAGGCCGTTTCTCTGTTACCAACACTGCGAATTTCTCCTCCTAGTGCATAAAAAGAAATCGCGGCGTAAACGGACCCTTCTGCTGGACGCTGTATGAGATCTGCAAGATTTTCAAGCTGGCCAACTGAATAACTTCTTTGCACAAATCTTCCCGTTGACTTAAATTTTTCAGAAGGAGGATAGGTTGCTTCTATCTTTTGTACCGCTTCAAGAAAAGATAATGACTGTAGCTCGACTCGGAACCCCTCCACCTCTGCAAAAGGCTGCAAGATCTTTCGAGCTCTTTCTGGAGATCCGTAAAAGAAGCCGTTCGCAAATATGCCCAATCCTTCTCCTTCTGCATTATAAAAACTGGCAACTAGCGTCATACGTTTGTCCAATTCAGGCAGCCAGCTTTGCCATATATTCATCACTTGTACCTGTTTTTCTCTTGTAGTACCTACATAAAAGAAGCGAACAAGCGTCACAGAGCTGTTCGTCGGTTTTGGAAGCTGAAACGTCATGCTTGCCACAACGCCAAAATTACCGCCACCAGCACCTCGGCATGCCCAAAAAAGATCCGCGTTACACGATTTGTTTGCTTTAATAATCTTTCCTTCATAATTGACCAACTCTAGCTCTATCAAGCTGTCACAGCCTAATCCGTAAAGTCTGCTCGAAAGCCCCCAGCCTCCTCCGAGCGTAAAGCCAGACACCCCAACAGTCGGACACGTTCCTCCTGGAAACACATATCCATTCGAACCGATAAAATCATACACTTCCGTATTCTTTGCTCCTCCCTCCATCTTTAAGATGTTCCGTTTCCTATCCAATTTCAACCCGTTTAACCGACTGATATCAATGACCAATACACAGTCACCCGTAGAATACCCTTCATAATGATGACCGCCAGATCGAATGCGAATGTCTACACGATGCTTGCGCGCCCATTGAATTGCATTTACAACATCCTGCTTTTTTTCACAGTACACAATCACAAGCGGAAATTTATCAATAGCACGATTCCACTCCTGACGAGTTTCCTCATAAATGGGGTCTTTCGGCGTTACCACTTCACCCGTAAGCCCTTTCAAAAACATTGAGTCCATTTGACCTCTGCCCCTCTGTATATACTTTTTAGTAGTTTTATTACTATAGTATTCTTGGGGTGGTTGAGGGTGTGGGTTTTCAAGACTAGATTGGCGTTTATCATCTCTATAAAAAATGAAATTTCAGTTCATTTACTGAAATATAAGTACTAATAAAACTTCTTTTCGGTGCTCCGATGCTTTCTAAAACATAACTTTCCAATAATTCAAATTAGATATATTAGAATATTTTTTCTTCCAACAAGAGTCCAATTCAAATAAAAAAAGAGCAGAACCAAATCTGCCCTTTACTCTTCATCTATTTACTTCTTTAACGTCAAACTCACTACATTCTCCACATGCGCCGTATGAGGGAACATATCCACAGGCTGAATGTAATCCACATGATAAGCCTTCGACAGCTGCTGCACATCTTTCGCTAATGTGGATGGATTACAAGATACGTAAACCACTTTCTTTGGCTTTACTTGTAAAATCGTTTTTAGAAGCTTGTCATCACAGCCTGTTCGCGGCGGGTCAACGACGACTACGTCTGGCTTCCATCCTTCTTTCACCCACTGCGGCATCCACTTTTCAGCTGGACCCGTCACATACGTGGCATGTTCAAATCCATGATCTTTGGCATTTTTTCGCGCGTCTACAATGGATTCTTCAATCGTGTCCATTCCGCGAATTTCTTTGGCATCTTTAGCAAGCCATAAGCCAATTGTCCCTACTCCGCAGTAAGCATCTACGATTTTTTCACTGCCTGTTAGCGCAGCTGCTTTTTTTACTTCGTCGTATAGCTTCACCGTTTGAAGAGGATTCAGCTGGAAAAATGCACGCGCTGAAAGTTCGAATGAGATATCACCTAACGTTTCTTGAATCACCGATTTTCCAGCGAGCGTAAACGTTTCGTCTCCAAAGATAAGCGATGTTTTTTGGCCGTTTACGTTTTGTACGAGCGATTTCACTTCCGGCAGGCGGCGCTGAATTTCTTTCATCAGCAGCTCTTTTTTCGGAATTTCTTTTTTAGCCGTGATTAAAACAATTTGCACTTCACCCGTTTCAAATCCTACTCGAGATACGATAGTACGCACAATTCCACGGCGTTTGCGCTCGTTGTAGATAGGGATTTGAAGGTCTTGTAAAATTCGTTTTATTTCTTTTGTCACGTGATTTGTAGCTTTATGCTGAATGGGACAGTTTTCAATATCAATCAAGCGGTGAGAATTCAGTCCATACAAACCAGCAATGACTTTTTGTTTGTCCACGCCGACTTGAAACTGAGATTTATTACGGTAGCGCCACGGATCTTCCATACCAATCGTTTGGCGAGTTTTTTCCTCTACTTTTTTTAATGAACTGTGACGTTCGAACGCTTGCAGAACAATATCCCGCTTGGATTCTAGCTGACCTTCATAAGATAAGTGCTGAAGCTGGCAGCCTCCGCACTGGTCGTAAATCGGACAGGGTGCTTCTACGCGATGAGGAGATTTTTTGCGAATTCGCTTGATTTTCCCTTCGGCAAACTTATGCTGAACATTTGTTGCTTCTACAACCACTTCTTCATTCGGTAATGCTCCCGGTACAAAGACGACTTGGCGCTTAAAATAGCCTACGCCTTCTCCATTAATACCGAGTCTTTTTATCGTCAACGGAAACGTTTGTCCTTTTTGAACTTTCATTTCAGTTTTTGGTTTATTCATGAGACCAACTCCGATTAGTTTAAATTCTTTATATAGTTATTAACGGTCTTTAACTGCTTAAAACCTATTGGACCGTATCGCTTTAAAAAAGACATCAACGCATATTATAACACTTCAACAGCAAAAAACCGACAGGAGAAACATTCCCGTCGGTTTTTATCTTTATTTCGTTTTAGAAGGACTTTTTTTCAATTGTTTACGTTCGTTCATTAAATCATCAATACTTTTAAACGTATAGCCCTGCTTTTTTAAATCCACAATCGCTTGATCTAACGCATCTGCGTTATCCTTTGAAACGGTATGCAGAAGCATGATCGCACCTGGATGTATTTGAGTCATCATATTGTCGTATGAGTAGCGCCAGCCTTTTTGTTCATTCACTTTCCAGTCAACAAATGCTAGTGACCAAAATACATTCGTATAGCCTTCTTGCTTTGAAAGAGCTAGCGTTCGTTCGCTAAATACACCTCTAGGTGAGCGGAGATACTTCATTTCATCACGACCGGTAATATTCTTGTATTCATCTTTTACTTTTTGCAGCTCTTCTTTAAAACGTGCATCATCCACTTGAGTTAAGTCAGGGTGATGCCATGAATGATTGCCGACAATATGCCCTTCTTTTACCATTCGCTTAATTAGCTTAGGCTCTTCTTTTAAATAGTGTCCTGTTACAAAAAACGTCGCAGGAACCTTTCTTTTTTTGAGCACGTCTAATACCTGCGGGGTATAACCATTTTCATAACCGTTATCAAACGTTAAATAAATATTTTTTTTAGTTGTATCGCCGAGGTAAAACGCATCATACTTAGCAAGAATGTGTTCATAAGCTGTACCTGCGGATGCGGGCTTATGATTTTTACTTTTTTGAAATCCCCAGCTGATCGGAGTGTTTGGATACATTTGTGCTTCAACAGATGCTAGGCCTGTTGACATCACGAATAAAAAAACGAGAAAAAAGGTGAACCGGCGCATAAGAAGCTCCTTTCGGAAGTCATTTTACGCTTAGTATCCACTCAATTTTCTCGTTCATGAACGTTACTTTTTACCATACGCTCCGGACGTATGTTTATTTAAATACCGGTTCTTTAAATTGCTCAAGCTTTTCAAATGAAGACTTGTCTACATCTGCATGCAAGCTGTTTCCGTGTGAATCCATCGTCACTACAGCTGTAAAACCTTCTACTTTTAAATGCCACATTGCTTCAGGAATACCGAACTGCATCAAATCAACGCCTTCTACGCTCTTGATACAATCAGCATAGTACTGCGCAGCTCCTCCGATAGCATTTAAGTACACACCGCCGTGCTCTTGAAGAGCAGCAAGCGTTTTAGGACCCATACCGCCTTTACCGATAACCGCGCGGATACCAAATTTCTTCATAATATCTCCTTGGTAAGGTTCTTCACGGATACTTGTTGTTGGTCCTGCAGCGGTTACGTGCCATTTTTCATCTTCATCTTTTAACATAACCGGGCCACAGTGATAAATGATTTGTCCATTTAAATCAATTGGCGCATCGTGGTCTGTTAAATGTTTATGAATAGCGTCGCGTCCTGTGTAGATCATACCGTTGATGCGCACTACGTCACCAACTTTTAATTCACGAATTTGCTCTTCTGTAATAGGTGCTTGTAATACAACTTCTTTTGTTTCATCCGCATTTTGTTTCTCTTCTGCACCTGCATTTTTATTAAAATCTACTTCTTCGCCTTCTTGATACAGCCACTCTTGAACGCTTCCTGTATCAGCGTTGATTTTAATACCTAAGCGACGGTAAGCCCAGCAGTTATACGCAACTGACACATAGAAGCTAGCAGGAATACGATTGATTACGCCGACTTTACAGCCAAGTAATGTCGTTTCTCCGCCAAAGCCCATTGTACCGATTCCTAACTTATTAGCATTTTCCATTACATACTCTTCTAATTCTTTCAGCTGAGCGTTTGGATTTTCGTCATCTAAGTTTCGGAACAGCTGCTCTTTTGCTAATTCATAGCCTGTTGTACGGTCGCCACCGATTCCAACACCAATGACGCCGGCGCTACAGCCTTGGCCTTGCGCTTGGTATACTGAGTGCATCACACATTTACGAATACCGTCTAAATCACGACCAGCTCGGCCTAACCCTTCTACTTCACAAGGCAGGCTATACTGAATGTTTTTATTTTCACAGCCGCCGCCTTTTAAAATAAGACGCGCATCAATATAGTCATTTTCCCACTGTTCAAACTTAATAACCGGCGTGCCTCCGCCTAAATTATTACCGCTGTTTTCTCCCGTTAACGAATCTACAGAATTAGGGCGAAGCTTTCCGTGCTTTGTTGCTTCTTCAATTGCCCAATAAATCGCTTCTTTAATTTGAAGCTGATTCACTCCTACAGGGGTTTTAATTTTAAATGTTGGCATACCTGTATCTTGACAAATTGGCGATAAATTATCATCCGCCATCTTAATATTATTGGTAATGGTCGCTAAAGACATTGCTGCACGCGTTCCTGCATTTTCACGCGCTTTTGCCTTTGCGATAGCACGTCGAACGTCTTTTGGCAATTTTGTAGATGTTTCAACAATTAAATCGTACATGCTTTGTTTTAAAGCTTCAATCATCACTTAATTCCTCCCATATCCCGCTAATGTATGTATTTATCTATCTGTCGTACAACTTTCAAAATTTATTATACTCCTTCAAAAATTGTTTCGAAAGACCTTTATAGGAGGATTTCTACTTCAAGCAAAAAAGCGCTAGTTTTTCTAGCGCTTTTTTCTTCTTCATTCTTTATCTTTTTTAAACTGCTCACATTTTGCTTCTAAGTCATCAATCATTGTAATCAAACGGTCAATATCTTCTAGATCTGTGTTTTCAGGCTCCATAGAGTCTAATACATGTACAAACATATTTAAACGATCTTTTAAATAACGTACTTGTGAATCTTTATCTCGAACGGCGTTTCCCATTTTAAACCCTCCTGATGTAGCTTTTCATTCGTATTTCCTTATATCCTAACGAATACTTTCATATTTGACAACTAAAAGCAATAAAATCCATAATAGTCACTGGTGTCCGTTTTGAATGGGACGTATAATTTAGTCTAGCAGGACGGACCGTGAGATGTTTTCATCATCATTTCACTTTACGGAAAAATAAAAGGAGTTTTTTTATGGCCACTTTACAACGAATTACCCCGGAATTCGATCCGTGGGAAGCGTATTTAGATATGAAACAATATGGCAAACCGACGCTCACAAACGTTGAATTTACAACAACGACGCTTTGTAATATGCGATGTGAGCACTGCGCAGTTGGATATACGCTGCAGCCAAAAGACCCAAACGCACTGCCTCTTGATTTAATTTTAAAACGTCTCGATGAAATTCCAACACTTCGAGCGTTAAGCATCACGGGCGGAGAGCCTATGATGTCTCTATCTTCTGTGAAAAATTATGTGGTGCCTTTATTAAAGTATGCACACGAACGAGGTGTCCGTACACAGATTAATTCAAATTTAACATTAGATCTTGCTCGTTACGAACAAATCATTCCTTATTTAGATGTTTTACATATTTCTCACAATTGGGGAACGATGGACGACTTTGTTGAAGCTGGCTTTGCAATGATGGAGCGAAAGCCTACTTATGAGCAGCGCGCCAAATATTTCGACCGTATGATTGAAAACAGCCGCGCGCTTGTAAAAGCAGGTGTAACGGTATCAGCTGAAACGATGTTAAATAAACGTACGCTTCCTCATATGGAAAAAATTCATCGTCAAATTGTGGATGAAATGCTTTGTCAGCGTCACGAAGTACACCCTATGTATCCAAGTGACTTTGCCAGCACCTTAGAGACATTATCTCTTCCTGAAATGCGTCAAGCGATTCATCACCTTCTTGATATTCGAGATGAAAATGTGTGGATGCTATTCGGCACGCTGCCGTTTTATGCATGCAGTAATAACGAGGAAGACTTAACGCTTTTACAGCGCTTGTATAGCAGTAAAAATGTAACCGTTCGAAACGATCCAGACGGACGTTCTCGCCTAAATGTAAATATTTTCGACGGAGATATTATCGTAACTGATTTTGGTGATACGCCTCCTCTTGGCAACATTCAAGATACAAAGCTTACAGACGCTTTTGATACGTGGCAGCAAAGCACAATTTCTAAAGAACTTAGCTGCCATTGTTCAGCGGTCTCTTGTTTGGGACCTAATATTTTGGTAAAAAACAGCTATTATCAAGATACTGATTTTAGCAAACTCCAAGCGAAGATTACAAAATAACAAAAAGAGATTCCACCACTGGAATCTCTTTTTTTGTTATCTCGGCTGATCGTAAGCCCCGAAACTTAAGGAGACATAATCTTGTACTGGAATCCATGCTCCAATTCCTTGAGACGTTACATTTCTCACCACAATTGAACGCTTGCTGCCTTTTACCGTTACATATACTTCCCCATACGTTACTTTTCCCTTTTCACTTACAGCAGGCGTGTACGCATAGAGATAACCTACTTTTTTAGGAGCTACGTTATACACCTGGTCTTTTTTCGTTCCGGCACCTACAAACGTTTGAAATGATAAAGTGAGCTTTGTTTTTTTAGCTGCTTCAATTAGCATCATTTGTTTAACATGATCAGGCTGAGGCACTTTTGCCGTTAATCCGCCTTTTACATGGCTTTGATTTTCCTGACTGTACATCATTTTGTACTGAGTTTTTCCCGCTCTGTTATCATAATGATTCGTATTGATTCGCTGGTGCTGCCAGTTAACGTTTGTTTCTGTTGATTCATAATTTAACGGCCACTGTCCTAAAAAAATGGTTGCTCTGAATCCAATTGCCCATGGAGTTTTAGAAATGTTTGATTCATTTAATATACGAATTAAATCAGGGTTTTCAATTTTTACATTTGACGTTTCAATGAGCTCTTTTGTGAACTCACTCGGCTGCAAATAAGGCGTGTCTTGACTAGCATTTGGATACGTATTTTCTTTTGAAATATTTAAAGCTGAAGAAGGCACGTTGATGGTAGGCTGAGCTGTTTTTGCAATGGCGATCTTCGTTGAACATGAAAATGAAATAATGATGGTAAACACAAATAAAAGCAATTTACGTAACATCTAGAAACTCCTTTCAACATCGTTAATGAATGCAACCATAGTTTTTTCAAACATCCCCTGTTTTATCCTGAATACCAAAAGGGAAATTCTTCTATTTACTTACAAAAAAGAAACGTCCACATAAAGTGAACGTTTCTTTTTTAAATAAGATAAAAACCAATTCCCATAATAATATAAGCACCTAAAAGAGTTGCGCCTTCAAACCAGTTTGTATCTCCGTCATTAGAAATCGCAATCGTTAAAAATACGGCTGTTACCATCGCAATCAACTCAGGCCAAGTAAAAACAAGAGACATTTGGCTTTCGAACATTAGCGAAACAAGTACTAATATTGGTGCTACAAACATCGCTACTTGTAAAGTTGATCCAACAGCAATTTCAACAGCTACACCCATGCGATTTTTAACGGCCATAATAATAGCGGAAGCATGCTCTGCCGCGTTCCCAACAATCGCTACAATGATGACCCCGATAAACAGCTCACTCCAGCCAAAGCTTTCCGAGACAATTTCGATTGTGCTTACCAAGCTTTCGGATACGTAAGCCACCGCTAACGTAGACAAAAAGAGAACCGCAATCGCTTTCCACATTGACCACTCTGGCTCCTCATGTTCTTCCACTTCTTCACTTTTATGCTGATACACGCCTCGATGCGTGACCAGCTTAAAGAATAACGCCGCTAAGTATAAGATGATGAGAATAATGGAAATTCCGACACTTAGAGACATGGTCTTCGCTTCGTCCATTTCGCTAGCAAACACTTCAGGAATAACAAACGCAACGATAACAGCAAAGATCAATAATCCAGAATTATGTCTTGCATCATAGACATTAAATTCTTGACGCTTAAATTTAAGTCCCCCGATAAAGAATGAAAGACCGCCTACAAGAAGGAGATTTCCTAATACAGAACCGGTTAACGATGCAAGCACCACGGCTGTAAGGCCTTCTTTTAAAGCAAAAATCGAAATAATTAATTCTACAGCGTTACCAAAGGTAGCATTCAATAGACCGCCTATTCGAGGACCAGCTACAACAGCTAAGCTCTCTGTAGCTCTTCCCATAAAAGCTGCGAGGGCAATGATTGTTAAACAGTAAATAATAAACATAAGAACATCTGACCAGTGCATCATGTGCCCAATAACAGATAACGGCACCCCAAGAATAACCGCTATCAGAAAAATCCGATTGATCATCGATATGTACACCTACCTTATTCATTTTTTGACAACAAAATCAATCATATCAAATTAATGGAATTTGTATAGACTCACCGTCAATGTTAGTATTTTTAACCTATTTTTATAAATGATAAACCTCTAATTGATTTTTGATTAAGATATTTAAAAATCAGCCAAACTACCAAGGATAATGAGATAGAATGAGGAGTGAAAAAATGAGTAATGATGTAAAAAATCAAATTTTATCGGTACTGGATGACTATACAATCGGAACGTTAGCTACGATTCAAGATGGAAAACCTTATTCACGCTTTATGATGTTTTTTCATGAAGATCTTGTGCTTTACACCGCCACCAATAAAGATACCCACAAAGTCGAAGAACTAGAAAAAAACCCTTACGTTCATATTTTATTAGGCTATGATGGGCAAGGTTGGAGTGATCCGTATGTAGAGGTAGAAGCCAAAGTAAATGTAGAAACAAACGAAGAGTTAAAAAAGAAATTTTGGAATGAAAAGTTAAAAGAGTGGATTAAAAGTCCAGATGACCCAAATTTTTTGCTTCTTCAGCTGACTCCTGAACGCATGCGCTATTTTGATAAAGCCGGAAGCAAACCAAAAGAAATATAAAAGTGGACAATGTCCACTTTTATTTTATTTCGAAGGTTTCTGTCACTTCTATACTGTCAATAACCGACTGTAGCATTGAACAATTTTTTCGGGCTAGCTCAATCGATTTTTCAATTTTGTCTAATGGCAGGTCTTTTCCCGTGATGATATAGTGCAAATGAATTTTTTCGATTCGCCCCGCTTTTTCATCATTGCGCGTTACATCAGCTTGGATGCGTAAATCAGAAAAAGCGATTCTTTTTTTCTCTAGAATTTTTCTTAACACGCCTCCGCTGCAAACGGCAATGGACGATGTCATTAGCTGATAAGGACGAAAGCCATACTCTTCATCTCCTGCGATATGTAGCTCTCCATAAGGAAGATCTGTCGTAAATCCCGCTTCTTTTTTCATGTTAAATTCCATTTTCTTCACTCCTTTCCTTCATTATAAACCGTTTTTTATATAACCAACTACTCTCACTATAGATCACTTGTTACACCGCGGTTTATTTCCGGGAACCATCACAATAAAAAAATCCGAACGAATTTGATTCTTGATCAAGAATCAAATTCGTTCGGATCTTCCTTCAACTAACATACTTTTGTACTAGCCTTTTTTATGACTCCGTATTAAACTAATTTTCCAGCGCGAATATCATCCGTCATTCCTTCGTAAGGCGCTTGAGCGATAACTTCCCCATTATTCACTCCGACATTTTTGATAAATGTAATGTCAGCAAATTCCGGAACCACGTATTTTGGATATGTCTCATATTTCTCACGAGACTCATGCATTAAATCGAGATGATCATTTTGATAGCATACTGTGATTTCAGGATGTTCATGTACCCATTTTGGGAAGAAGATAATGCCGTGCATGCGTTTTTCATCAGGCATAAAGTTCAAAGACACATCTGTTCCCGTTGGTTCAGTCCACGATACTTTATATACACCTTCTGTTAATTTCACAATATCTACTTTTTGGTCGCGAACCCATCTTCCTGCCACCATTCCGCTATGAATACGGTAATCAATTGTATTTTCGTTTTTAATATAAATTTCATATTCCCATCCATTTTCGTATGTGTAAATCATATGATTTCCAATAAATTTTTCCATGTCTATACCTCTCCTTTGATTTGATTTATAAAACTTCGTATATGTCTAGCACAACGCTTTCTGGGTTTCTTACAGCAGCGCCTATAAACATGCGGTCCTGTAACCACTTATACTTTGCACTTCCAGTTTCAAAGACAGGAATCGTACGAAAGTAAACGTGCTCTGGAGGTATAATTTCACCTTCAGCAGCCTGTTCTCTAAACTCTTCACTAACCTGACGTATTCCATTGTTTTCAATATAAATAAGTTCATCATCTTCTGTTTGAATGACATATCGTGCAGATAAATCGACGCGGCCATCCCAACGAATAATTTGAGAATCCGCTCCACTTGGAAGAATTAAGCCTTTTATTTCCCCGTCTGCAGTACCTGACTTAATGGGAATAAACTGTTTTTTTCCTAATCCTGTATGACCAATAACGACGGGTGTACCAACATTAATTGTGAATGTTGCTATTTTCTTCAACCCTGGTTCTATCATAGCAATCACCTCTTAATTGTAAATAAAAACATGTAAATATTTACACGTTTTATTCTACTCCCCTTACATAAAGATGTCAAATGGACAGCACGGCCTGTTTATATCCTTGTCAATAAAGCGTTTTCCTTGTACGATTAAACAGTTGGATTGACAAAATATAGATAAAAAGAGGTTAAATGCTATGGGTGCTACTCATCAACAACGTTTCTGGATTTTAGTTAGCCTTGTCGCCATTTCTGGATTCAGCCAAGGCATGCTGCTGCCTTTAATTGCTATTATTTTTGAGAAAGATGGTCTTTCCTCTACTATAAACGGATTAAACGCAACTGGATTGTACCTGGGCATCTTATTTATTTCTCCTTTCATGGAAGCGCCGCTTCGCAGATACGGATACAAGCCAATTATCGCAGCAGGAGGACTTTTAGTTATTGTATCTTTAGCTTTGTTTCCCCTGTGGAAATCTGTTGTATTTTGGTTTGTGCTCCGTTTATTTATTGGAATAGGAGATCACGCGCTGCACTTTGGAACTCAAACGTGGATTACATCGTCTTCCCCTGCTGATAAAAGAGGTAGAAACATTTCACTGTATGGGCTCTTTTTTGGTATTGGTTTTGCTGTTGGTCCTTTAATGACGCCGTTAATTGAAATTAATCAAGCGCTGCCTTTTATGATTTCTTCTGCTCTATGTCTTCTAACGTGGGTATTTTTATTTTTGATAAAAAATGAATTTCCCCTTCAGGGAGTTGAGGTTAATTCATTAAAAGAAACGGCTAAGCGATTTTCTAAAGCGGCTAAATATGCTTGGATTGCTTTTTTACCGCCTTTTGGATATGGTTTTTTAGAGTCATCACTGAACGGCAGCTTTCCTGTATACGGTTTACGAATTGGATTGCAAGTAGAGTTTATTTCACTGCTGCTGACTTCCTTTGCAGTTGGAGCTATTGTGTTTCAGCTTCCTCTTGGCATACTGAGCGATAAATTCGGACGGAAATTGGTATTAGGATGGATTTTATCAATTGGAGCCGTGACTTTTTTTACAGCAAGTCTCTTGGAAGACACCGCTATTCCATTAGTAGCGTGTTTATTTATAGCAGGCATGGTTGTAGGTTCTACGTTTAGTTTAGGAATCAGCTATATGACGGATTTGATTCCTACTCGTCTGCTTCCTACAGGTAATTTACTATGCGGCATTGCTTTTAGTATCGGAAGCCTTGCCGGTCCTTACATAGGCGGTACTTTTATTCAGTTCTTTCATCATGTCAGCTTTTTTAATATTATTAGCGGGATGCTTGGCTTTATTTTTATCCTTCTTTTTGTATTCGGACAAAAAATGCCTATGCAGCAAAAAACAAGCGAGAACTTATAAGTTCTCGCTTGTTTTTAAACTTTTAGCGTCCGGTGCTGAAGAGCTGATTTTTCAATTTGTATCGTCGTATGCTCAATACCACAGTGATCGTGTACTAAATCAATGGCTTTTTGCAAAATCTGCTGACAATCTTTTTCATCTTCTACGCGCATATGACAGCTCAATGAGTCCAGTCCTGAAGTAATCGTCCAGATGTGTAAATCATGCACATCTTTGACTCCTTCAATGTTTTCAAGAAGGTTTTTTATTTCACTGTGATCCACTCCTTCAGGAGAGCCTTCCATCAAAATATGAACGCTATGAGCAAGCACGCCCCAAGCGCTTTTTAAAATTAATACAGACACAACTACAGAAATAATCGGATCAGCAATATACCATCCAAACAGCATCATAAGAAGTCCCGCTACAATAGCTCCAATAGACCCTAAAGCATCTCCCAATACGTGTAAGTAAGCGCTGCGCAAATTTACATTTCCTTTTACATCGCCTTGTCTCATAAGTGACCATGCGCTGATTAAATTAGCGAGTAAACCAACAGCAGCAATCAGCATCATGCTGCCGCTTGCTACAGACTGCGGCTCCAGTACGCGCTGATAGGCTTCATAAATGATAAACCCTGCTATTACAAACAGTGCCACTCCGTTAAAAAGAGCCGCTAATATTTCAAAACGATAATAACCGTACGTTTTTTTAGCCGACGCATCTCGGTTAGCAAACCATATGGCTACGAGGCTAAGAGCAAGTGAGCTTGTATCAGACAGCATGTGTCCGCTATCGGATAATAGCGCTAAACTATTTGTAAAAAGCCCTCCAACAAACTCAAGAACCATAATACCCGCGGTGATAATTAGTGCAATTAACAGACCTTTTTTGTTGCCTTCACGCTGTGTATCAAAATGGTGATGATGACCATGATGATGGTGGTGATGATCATGACTCATGCAAAGCCCCTCCTTCTAATTGTTATGTGCGCATTCTACGTGCTGAATCACTTGATGCAATATTCCAACCACGTGTTCATCATCGTACGTATAGAAATACGTATTCCCTTCACGGCGATATTTTACTAAACGTAAATGACGCAAGTGAGTTAACTGATGTGAAATAGCTGATTGTGAAACACCAAGCACTTCAACCATATGACCGACTGAACACTCTTCTTGAAATAGCAAATAGAGAATCTTCATTCTCGTAGGATCTGAAATAGCTTTTAGTATTCTTGATGCTTCTTCTACTGTTTGAGGTGATAAAAACGAATGTTCATCTTTTTTCATAACATCTCTCCGTTCATTATATGCAAGTATATGAGCATATGTTCATATATAAATTATAAAATACCTTTTTCTCTATAGTCAATTATTTACGTCTTTCAAAATTTTTTTGCCTATTTTAAAAAAAAATCCACACAAAATACTTTTTCTGTTATATAATACAATTAAATATAATAAACTGTATTAAAACAGATGGAGAGGAGAATAATAAATGAGCAGACAAGAACGTAAAAACATGATTACATTTATTGAAACAATGAAGGGGATCGACCGTGAAACCTTAATGTACATGACGGATGCCGATATCGAGCACATTTACACTTCCGCTTATAAATATTATGAAGAGCATTTAGATATGTAGTACGTTTTTTACAGAATGCAGACGTCCAGCTGCATTCTGTTTTTATTTTTTAAGCATTAGTTGTTACCTCCTTGCTTGTTCCGTGCTATACTATACTAAATATCCCAATTCAAAAGATAATAAATGGAAAAAGTGTGCTGCTATCGCTGAGATGGCAGCTTTCGTGCTTTTTTAGGGGTAATGATTGTGATTATTTTTCTCAATTATCGTTCAAGGAGGATTTGTATGGAAAATGCGTTACCTAAAAAACAAGAACAAACGCCGCAAACATCTTCTGCTGTCAACGTATTAAAAACACATGGTGAACTCATTGCTGCACTGTTGAGCGGAGTGCTTATTTTAGCCGGCTGGCTGATTTCAAAACAGCAGGATACAGCTGTATCTATTACGCTCTTTGTATTAGCTTATGTGATAGGTGGATTTGCTAAAGCAAAAGAAGGCATTGAAGAAACGATTGAAAATAAAGAATTAAACGTCGAAATGCTAATGATTATTGCGGCCATTGGAGCGGCTGTAATTGGCTACTGGACAGAAGGTGCTATGCTTATTTTCATTTTTGCACTAAGCGGTGCATTAGAAACGTACACCATGAATAAAAGCAACCGAGAAATTAGCGCCTTAATGAATTTGCAGCCGCAAGAAGCAACGCGGCTGATTGGAGACCAAGAAGAAATTGTCTCCATTTCAGATTTACAAATCGGAGACTTGCTGTTAGTTAAGCCGGGTGAACGAGTGCCATCCGATGGTATTGTTGTCTCAGGTCAAACAACGATTGATCAGGCGGCTATTACGGGTGAATCTGTCCCTGTACTAAAACAGCTCGACGATGAAGTATTCGCGGGCACGGTGAATGTGAAAGGCGCCATTACCATTAAAATGACAAAGCCAAGTGCTGAGACGCTGTTTCAAAAGATCATTCAACTTGTTCAAACGGCTCAAAGTGAAAAGTCTCCTTCTCAATTGTTTATCGAACGATTTGAAGGCACATACGTAAAAATTGTTCTATCGGTTGTGGCAGTTATGCTGTTTCTCCCCCACTATGTGCTTGGATGGAGCTGGACCGAGACATTTTACCGAGCAATGATTCTCTTAGTTGTAGCGTCTCCTTGCGCCCTAGTTGCATCTATCACCCCTGCTTCGCTGTCTGCTATTTCAAACGGAGCAAAAAAAGGAATTTTGTTCAAAGGCGGCGTGCATTTGGAAAGGTTAAGCCATTTAAGCGCAATTGCTTTTGACAAAACAGGCACGTTAACAAAAGGAAAGCCAGAAGTGACAAATGTTATTGTACGTTCTGATATAAACGAACAGGAATTTCTTATTAAAATAGCATCCATTGAACGTCAGTCTAATCATCCGCTTGCTCAATCCATTGTTGACTTTGTGAAAAACAAGCAGGAATTGACGCTCGTTCAGCCAGATTCACTTGAAGACGTTCCCGGATACGGTGTGATTGGGTCTCTTCAAGAAGATACGTGGAAGATAGGAAAAGCAGATTTTGTAGGTAAAGAAGAAGCAGCTGAATTTGAAAATGGGATTTCATCTACGCTTGCCAGTGAAGGAAAAACGATTGTGTACGCAAAAGACCAGCATGGTATTGTGGGATTGCTTGCGCTAAAAGACGTTGTACGAACAGAAGCTGTAGAAGCTGTTAAATCTCTGAAAGAGCAGGGTATTCATACCGTCATGATTACAGGAGACAGCGAAAAAACAGCCGAGGCCATTTCAAAAGAATGTGCCGTCGATGAATACATTGCAGAATGTTTGCCTGAAGCGAAAGTAGATAAAATTAAAGCGTTAAAAGAAAAATTCCCTACCGTTTCAATGGTGGGAGATGGCATTAACGATGCACCTGCTCTCGCTACTGCTAACGTTGGAGTAGCCATGGGAGAAGGAACCGATGTGGCACTGGAAACGGCAGATATTGTTTTAATGAAAAATGATTTATCAAAAATTTCGGATGCAGTAGCTCTTTCCAGACGAATGAACTCAATTGTGAAGCAAAATGTTATTTTTTCTATTGCCGTCATCTTTTTATTAATTTGTTCGAATTTTTTCCAAGTGCTTGATATGCCATTTGGTGTTATTGGTCACGAAGGCAGCACCATTTTAGTTATCTTAAACGGCCTTCGCTTGCTAAAATCTTAACGAAAAAAAGCCTAACGTATTTGTTAGGCTTTTTATTATGGAAATCAATGCCTTAATGGTAACCGTTTTGTCCATTTTGGCTGTTGCTTGTTTTATGCTTTGGCTGGCTCTTTTTATTTTGTTTTGTATTGCTTCCATCTTTTTTTGTATGCTTTGTCATGATGTAAAACCTCCCTTTCACTTTGTTAGTATGCTCATATCTTGCGAATGATTTCATCCCAATTTGTGACTATGAAGATTTGACTCGGCGGTCGTAGAAAATAGCGTTAATTTCTCCTCCAATAACGATAATCATACCCGATAGGTACAGCCAAATAAGCAAGATAATAATTCCGCCCAAGCTTCCATATGTAGCCGTATAGTTATTGAAATGATTTACATAGTACGCAAATAGCATCGATACCACTGTCCATCCGACCGTAGCAAAAGCCGCTCCTTTTACAACATTTCGAATCAGCAGCTTTTTATTAGGAGCAAAGTAATACAACCCCGTAAAAACAGTAAACAAAATGAGACCGCTGATAATCCAGCGGGAAGCAGACCATAAAGCGAGAAAAGTTTCTGAAAATCCAAACGTAGACGATAAATAAAGACCAATCATATGACCAAAAACAGGAAGTAAAAGCGCTACAATAATAACAAATATCATCGCAAAAGTAAGGAGAACTGCCATGCCTCTCGCCACTAAAAACGGCCGATTTTCTTGTACGTGATACGCTCGGTTAAATGCCCTTACGATCGCATTAATTCCATTTGAAGCAGACCACATCGTGGCAATGATACCAAAGGACAATAGTTTTTCATTATGAGAACCAATGATATGAGAAACGTTGCTTTCAATCATGTGCAGCGTTTGCTGTGGCGCTACATTTTCGACCAAGTCAAGCAGATCTGTTGATTCCAATGGCAAAAATCCAATCAGCGTAATTAAGAAAATTAAAAAAGGAAATAGCGAGAGCAGCAAATAATAAGCCAATTCAGCTGATAAGCTGGGCAGCTCATCTCGATGAATGCGGCCCATGAGTTCTTTGCCAAACTTTACGATGTTATTTATGTATATTCCAGCCATATGTGCCTCCTTATTTATTTTTGTTCATCACCATACTTCTCTACAAATGCTTCTTTTGTATCGTTTACAATTTCCATCACCTGAGGGGTTGTTTCTTTTAACTTTTCTACTTTTCCCGCTACAAATGATACATCTTCAGAAACTTGCTCAATGGTCGTACGGATCGTTTCATATTTCTCTTTCACAGTATCCGTCACAAGTTCAGGATGCTGAATAAGAGTTTTTGTTTTGTCTTTCAGTTTTTTACTTCCTTGAATAACGGAACTTCTGGTTTCTTTATCAAATAAAGAAACAGCTCCTCCTATAATTGCTCCAATGACCATACCTTCTACTAGCTTATTTCGTTTACCCATTTGTCGTTTCTCCTCCGTTTTTTATTTTTTAAGTATCACTTATTCCGAGAAATGCTTCTCTATAATTTCGTCTAACAGAGCCTTGCATCCTTCTTGAACTAAGTCATATACTTCGTCAAAATTCCCCGTGAAATAAGGGTCAGGCACATCTTCAATATGTAAACCAGGCACAAAATCCAAAAGCCTTGCAATATAACCTGTTTTAGTATGTCCAGCCATCCTTCTCAGATTTCCTACATTTTCGACATCCATTCCAATAATATAATGGAATTTAGCTACATCCTCTTGAATCACTTGTCTTGCTGTTTGCCCTTTAAAATCAATGTTGTTTTTCGTTAAAATAGACTGCGTCCCTTCATGAGGAGGATTGCCTTTGTGCCAGCCTCCTGTGCCTGCAGAATCTACGTGAATTTGTCCTTCTAGCCCTTTTTTCTTCACCATATCTTTAAAAACCGCTTCTGCCATCGGTGAACGACAAATATTTCCCAAACAAACGAATAATACGTTAATCATAGTCTCGACTCCTTTCCCTTATTACAAACATTATATACAATCATTTTTAAACTAAAAAATAGTTTTCTTTTATTTATATCGTTTCCACTCTTCTGTGGATAAGAACCTGACATAAAAGTGTTCACACGATAAAAACATGTTACAATAAAAAAAACGCAACTGGAAGGATGAACAAAGTGGATTTATCAGTAAAATCTCCAGAGAATATTAAACATATGGTCGATAGCATTAGTGAAAAATTGCGCATGCTAAATATCGGAGCAATTAAAGCTGAAGCTTTTGACGAAGAAATGTATGAAGACTTAAAGTACTTATACGATATGGTAATGAGAAAAGATTCTTTTAGCCCAAGTGAAATGCAAGCGATCGCGGAAGAATTAGGTACACTGCGTAAACAAGCTTAATGACACCTCCGTCAATGACTAATAGCCATTGACGGTTTTTTCTACATTTTTTTCTATACATGAATGCTGCACCTTTTAGCGAGCAAATAAGAGTTAAATCGTTTACATACACATAGATGAAATATTCCCAAAAATCTTTCTTTTTTATTAGGAATTGACGTTTTTATTATTTGTCTATAGAATGTATCGAAATACCTAAAGCTCGTATAGTCTTGGAAATAGGGTCCAAGAGTTTCTACCGAACTACCGTAAATAGTTGGACTACGAGGGTTGAACATCATTCATACTACATGTTTATTCTTCTTTATGTTCTCCCTTACATAGTCCTTCATTGTTATTCAGTTATACAATGAGAGGAGTCACATTCATGTCAAATACAAAAACAACCTTAAAAAAACAGCTTGCTGTTGCCAATAAAAAAACACCTGCAGATCTTGTAGTGAAAAACGGGAAAATTATCGATGTCTTTACGCTTTCCATCATTGAAGCCGATATTGCGATTGCTGATGGAGTGATTGTTGGAATAGGTCAATACGACGGGAATAACGTCGTTGATGCAAAAGGAAAATACATTTCGCCTACGTTCATTGATGGACACGTTCACATTGAATCATCAATGGTTACACCTAAAGAGTTCTCAAAACTTCTTGTACCTAGAGGTGTTACAACTGTCGTAACGGATCCTCATGAAGTTGCGAATGTTTCAGGGAAATCTGGCATTGAGTTTATGCTTCAAAACTCGGATTCCATTCCTTTAGACGTATTTGTGAACTTACCTTCAAGCGTGCCAGCAACTCCTTTTGAAAGCTCTGGAGCCGTCTTAAAAGCAGCTGACTTAGCGCCATTTTTCTCTCACTCTCGCGTGCTTGGATTAGCAGAAGTGATGGATTTCCCTGCTGTTCGAGATGGAGATGACGATATGCTCGATAAATTACAAGCAGCTAACGATGCAAACGGCGTAATTGATGGGCACGGCTCAGGGCTAGATGCCACGGGCGTTAACATTTATCGTACCGCTAATATTTCAACAGATCATGAATGCGTAACAGCAGAAGAAGCAATTGAACGTATTCAGCGCGGGATGTATGTTCTAATCCGCCAAGGTTCTGTTGCTAAAGATTTGAAACAATTGTTACCTGCTGTAAATGAACGCAACGCGCGCAGATTTTTATTCTGTACCGATGACAAACATCTAGATGATTTATTAACGGAAGGCTCTATTGATTACAATGTTCGTTTTGCTATTGAACTCGGGCTGGATCCGTTAATTGCGATTCAAATGGCTTCATTAAATGCCGCTGAATGCTACGGGTTAAAAGATAGAGGGGCGGTTGCTCCTGGTTACAAAGCTGATTTTATTCTGTTGGACGACTTAACTGATATATCTGCAGCACATGTTTATCAAAACGGAGAGCTTATTGCTGAAAATGGAGAGATGCTGTCTGTGCAAGAAGAACAAATTGATCTTCCGACAGAACTAATGAATTCTGTTCATTTGAAAGAGTTTTCTATTAACAAACTTACGATACCACTTCAGCACAATCGGGCTAATATTATTGAAATTAATCCAAACAGCCTGCTTACAAATCATATTGTAGAAGAAGTTCAAGTAAAGCAAAACGAATTTCAGCCTTCTGTAGAAAACGATCAGCTGAAAATGGCTGTTGTTGAGCGCCATCATCTAACAGGAAATATTGGTCTTGGGATCGTAAAAGGATTTCAGTTAAAAGATGGAGCGATCGCTACTACGATTGCTCACGATTCACATAATATCGTAGCCGTAGGAACAAATGATGAGGATTTAGCAAAAGCAATTGCGGCAATTGAAGAAATCGGCGGAGGTATTGTTATTGTAAAAGATAATGAAGTGATTGGTTCCCTCCCTCTTTCCATCGGAGGGTTAATGTCACCTCACCCTTACAATGAAGTAAATAGCTTACTTAAGCAGCTTCACGGGGCTCTTCATGATCTCGATATCTCACAGAAATTCAATCCGTTGCTGACTTTATCTTTCTTGAGCTTACCTGTTATTCCATGTCTAAAATTAACCGACAAAGGATTATTTAACGTAAAAGAATTTAAGCATATCCCTGTTCAAGCATAAAATAAAAAGGACTCTTTCGAGTCCTTTTTATTTATACCCTTTAGAGGGGGTAGTTCGAGTTTTACGATTTTTATAATGACGATATCCTTCTTTTAACAGGATAGGAAAAACAGCGACTAGAATTTTTTTTACTATACGTCCCAATTTAAGGCACTCCTTTACGTGTTCTTACTTTACTATACCCAAATTGGACAGCTAAAAACGCAAAAAAGAGCAGGTATATCCTGCTCTTTTTGTATTACTTACCGATAAATTGTTGAGTCCAGTACGTAGTATCACCTTTTACGTATCCAACACCAATTTCAGTGAAATCAGGGTTTAGAATATTTTTGCGGTGACCGTCACTATTCATCCAAGCATTCATTACATCTTCAGGAGATTGCTGACCTTTTGCAATGTTTTCACCTGCAGTTGTATATTCAATGCCGAATTGTTTCATCATATCAAATGGTGAACCATATGTTGGTGAATTGTGGTCAAAGTACCCTTTGTCCATCATATCTTTTGATTTAGTGCGCGCAACGTCACTTAATTTTTTGTTAAGTGTTAAAGGCTTTAAACCTTGTTTTTGACGTTCTTGGTTTACTAAATCTACTACTTTTTGTTCAAATTGACTAGCATCTTTTGTTTGTTCTGCTTTATCAGTATTTTCTGATTGTTGAGCTTTTGTGTTTTGCTGTGTTTGCTCAGGAGCTTTTGCCTCTTCACTTTGCTCTGGTGCTTTTGCTTGTTCCTGTGGAGCTGCTTCAGCTTGATCTGGTGCTTGTGTTTCTTGCTGTGGAGCTGCTGCTTGAGCAGATTGTCCTTGAGCGTTAAATTTCTTTAATAGCTCGTCTACATTTATATTTTGTGCTGCTTGAGCATCTTTAATGGTAATTTGTTTTGGAGTGTTGCAATCAGGAGCTGCTGCATTTGCTTGTCCTGCTGTTAGTAATCCTAATGATACGGCACCTGCGACAGTGGCAATACGAAACCTTTTCTTCATGTTTGAAATCCTCCTATGTGATAATAAAGTTTTTTGTAAAACCGCAACGCATCTAAGCTTGTAGCAAGCCAACCTCGTGATGCATCCTCATTGTTGCACGAAAACTATGAAACTCGCAACGTCTTTTAAGCTACCAAAATTATACTCACACTTATGTAAAAAATATTTCGATTATATTACGCGACTTCCAGCTATTGATAGTAAAAGGTTTTCATATACTTTGAAAAACAGCTTCATCCAATGCGGTAATATAACTGTAAATTCCTCGTCAAAAACGTTACATACAAAAAAGGCGACAACAGAGTGGTAAACCACCCTGTTATCGCCTTTTACAGAAAGTTTTACTAATATTATTTACTTATTTTAAGACGTTTACTGATTCACGTACGAATGCTTCCATATCATCTGGTGTACGGCTTGTAACTAGTTGATTACCGCATACCACAACTTCTTTATCATGGAAGTTTGCGCCTGCATTTTTCAAATCAATAGCAATTGATTTGAAACCAGTTACGTCACGTCCTTTTAATGTTTCAGCATTGATTAGCAGCTGTGGCCCGTGACAAATAGCCATAACCGGTTTGCCTTCATCCATAAATGATTTTGTAAAAGCTACGACTTGATCGTCCGCACGCAAGATATCTGGTGAGAAGCCTCCGGGTAAAAACAATGCGTCAAAATCTTCTGGTTTTACATCGGCAATTGCTTTATCAATTGTTAATGTTGTTTCGCCTTGTTTACCTGTTACTTCGCCTGTTTTCACATCGATTTTTGTTAGCGTATGGCCTTCTTCTTCAAAGGCTTTGGCTGGATCTGTATATTCCACATCTTCAAATAAATCTGTTACTAATACTGCAATTTTCTTACTCATTCTAAGCAACTCCTTAATTGATTTGTGTACTAATGTTCTATAAATAAAATACCCGTACACTATTCTTTTAAACATGGTTTATGAGTAAAAAACTTTTCTACAATAATCTAAAAACACAGTGCAGGTTTTTATAAATCAGACATTCAAAACAAATTAAATGTCTGAAACGTCGTCTCTTCTGGAACTGGATACACATCTCTACCTGCAATTACGTTCAGAATACGCTGATTACGCTGAACGGATAAACCAAGATTTGTTGCGCCAGATCCGTGTGAATGTTCAATGTTAGTTAACGTAAAAAAGTGGTGGTTACGGGGTTGTTTAAAGACAAGCCTGTAATCTTTTGTGACGTTGAAACGCTTGTCATCTTCCCATTCGATATCATCTTTTATTCGTTCGATGAACGGCGAAATCTTTGGCTTATAGCCCGTGGATAATATCAAACGATCCGCTTCGTATTGAAAAGAGCGATCAGCCTTTAATTGTTTACACTCCAGCTCATATCCATTTGCTTTTTTATGAATGTCACTTACTTCAGTCGAAGCTTGAATCGTAACGGGTACTCTTCCTTTAAGTGAACGATGATAGAGTAAATCATAGATTTTCGTTAAGGTAGAAGATTCAATTCCGTGACGTAGGGGGTTTAAATCTTCTACCGTGCTTGTACGTTCCTCAAAAGCCAGCGAATGAAAGTAATCTACATAGTCTGGCGAAAATAACTCTTGAGCAAGCTTGGATTGATCAAGCTGAAAAAAATTAGAGGATCTTGTAAACCATGTAAGGTGGTAATGATGTTCAGTCTGTTCTTCTAGTAAATCCAGAAAAATCTCGGCAGCACTTTGCCCTGAACCAACGATCGTTACATGCTTTCCTTTTTGAATCTCTTCTTTTTTATGTAAATAGCCGCTGCTGTGTAAAATATGCTCATTTAGCTTTTCTTCAAAAGCCGGAGGCACAAGTGGAATGCTTCCTGTTCCCATTACAACGTGTTTAGCATTTACCGTTTGAATTCCCTCAGGTGTTTCTACCTTTACTTCATAATACTCTTCTTCATTTTTTGGTATCACGTCCACAACTTTTGAAGAAAAGTGGCAGGAAGATAGCTGCTCCGCTACCCATTTTGCGTACTCGTTGTATTCTTGACGCGGAATGTCAAAACGATTAAAGAAAAAGAACGGATACAAGCGCTTTTGCTTGTGAATATAATTTAGAAAAGAATAGGGGCTTGTTGGATCTGCAAATGTAACTAAGTCTGCTAGAAACGGAATCTGCAAGTCCGTACCGTCAATTAACATGCCCGGATGCCATTCAAATTTCTCTTCTTTATCAAAGAAGACTGCATCAATTTCATCAAGAGGCTCAGCAAGGGCCGCTAAGCCTAAATTAAAAGGGCCTATTCCTATTCCCACCATGTCATACTGCTTATTTGTCATCTTTAAACTCCCTTTCATAAAAAAGCTAACAGTATTGTCTACTGTTAGCTTTTTACCCTTTTTCCATACATTTATGCGGAAGGAGTCATACTCATTTTCGGGCCAAACGATTCATACATGATATTTTCTTGGGAAATGCCCATTTCATCTAGGCCTTCTAACACCATTTGTGTAAATGAAGAAGATCCACAAACATAATAATATGCATGTTTATCGCCGGCATATTTAGCTAGCTCTTTTTTAGTTAAGCGACCATACGTTATGTTTTCATCATGCTGATCTGTTTGCGCTTGACTATAGAAAACGTGCTGTTCAAACGTATATGTCTCTGACAACGATTGAAGCTCTCGTTTCATTGCATGAAACTGCTCATTTTTAGCACTGTGAATAAATGTTACTTCTTGATTGTTTTCCAATGCTTGATGAAGCATTGACATCATTGGAGTAATTCCTACACCTCCGCTGATAAATACTGATTTATTATTTTCTTTTAAGACAAAATCTCCTGCTGGAACGCTGACTTCAAGCAAGTCTCCTTCTTTCAATTGATCATGTAAATACGTTGACACGACCCCGTCTTCCATTTGTTTTTCTTTTTTCACCGTAATTTTATAGTATGGTTGGTTTGGATAGCCAGATAAGCTGTACTGGCGAATGGATAAATATTCTTGACCAAGAATTCGTACACTCACGTACTGACCTGGCAGAAAAGCAGGCAGTGCTTTTTGATCAGGTGATACTAAATAAAACGAGTACACGCCTTCTGCTTCTTTTACTTTTTTATGAACCATTAGTTTTTTATAATCTTTCCATCCTTTTTCTTCAGCTTCTTTATATAACTCTTGCTCCACACTTATGAATACGTCTGCAATGGCACCGTAAGCTTCTTTCCAAGCTTCCATAATCTCATCGGTCGCAGCTTCTTTTAAAACATCTTTAATTGCCTTTAATAAGAACTCGCCGACAATTGGATAGTGCTCTGCTTTCACGCCGATACTGCGATGTTTATGGGCGATTTGCTTCACAACTGGAAGCAGCGTTTCAAGCCGATCGATGTACTGCGCAGCGGCATAAACTGTATTAGCTAACGCCATTTGCTGACGTCCTGTTTTTTGATTTGTTTGGTTGAATACATTTTTTAAAGAAGGATACTGTTCAAAAAGCATTTCATAAAAACGAGTTGTGATTGCTTGACCATGCTTTTCTAAAACAGGAACTGTACTTTTTACAATAGAAATAGTTGTTTGTTTCATAACTTTCGCCTCCGAAAGATTCATTTTTAAAAGATATATTTTTAATACATCTTTATAATACTCATATCCTACTTAAAAAGATATATTTTATATACACATTTAAAGAAATGTTCACAAATTCACCCTGTCAAAAATGTGAGCATTCTTTCTGTATTTCTTAGATATAGACATGCTATTATAGATATATCAGCTGCTGATAAGAGAAGAGGTAAAAAGATGAGGCTCACACAATATACAGATTACTCACTGCGAGTTTTATTATATTTAGGCGTTCGCGATAATAATAAACTAAGCAATATAAAAGAAATTGCTGAAGCGTATAATATTTCAAAAAACCATCTTATGAAAATCATTCACGAACTTGGAAAACTTGGCTTAATTGAAACGATCCGAGGACGAAACGGCGGTATTCGTTTAGCTCAGCTTCCAAAAGACATTAATATTGGCAAAGTGGTACGTCAAACTGAAGAAGATTTTCATATTGTTGAATGTTTTGACCGTGAAGGAAACTTCTGCATTATTAGCCCCGTCTGCAAGTTAAAAAGTGTTTTGCATGAAGCCATGCAAGCCTTCATTAAAGTGTTAGATCAGTATACATTAGAAGATCTAATCCAAAATAAAGACGAATTAAACCTCCTCCTCCTATCTCAAAAAAACGAGGAATGAACAAACTAAAATTCACCTGAAATCATTCTCGTTTTTTTGACCTTTTTCCCTTTCATCATAAAATAAAAGATGTTACAATGAGGCACGTATTGGAAAGACAAGATGTCTCCATTCGAGCAGACAATGAACCTCATTCTGTTCATCCTAAAAAATGACGAAAGGGTGTTTGAGTATGCACGTAGGAAGCAAAGGTTGGTATGTTGAGGAACTTAAAAAACGAGGAGTTCGCAACCATGAAGGCCGCAAAGTGGAAAAGTACAAAACATATGTACTTGCTAACTTGCTTGATAAACACAAAAATTAATTAACGTGTAATAAGAGAGTACAAATTTGTACTCTCTTTTTTGTTCATTTAATAAGCAGCGTCTTGATAAAAATAATTTGGTGATAATACTTTATTTTTATAAGGCTTATGAAAAATATGTGTGGTAGCTGGTGAAACCGGTGGGATTAACCATGTCCAGTTCCCAGTCACTTCCCGGCCATTTTTTTGTTCTCTTTCTTCAAACAAGTGAAATTGCTGAGCAGCCGTGTGATGGTCTACAATGCTAACGCCTTCTCGTTTAAAAGAAGAAAGCACTGCAACGTTTAATTCCACAAGAGCTTTGTCCTTCCAAAGCGTAGCATTATAATTCATGTTCAATCCCATTATAGAAGCTACTTTTGGAAGTTGATTATAGCGATGCGTGTCCGCTAAATTTCGGGCACCAATTTCAGTCCCCATGTACCATCCATTAAACGGTGCTGCGACGTACTCAATCCCTCCAATTTCTAGCTTCATATCTGAAATCATTGGGACAGCGTACCATTTTAACTGTAAGTCTTCAAATTCAGGAAGTTCTGGATGCGTAATAGCTACTTCCTTCACTAAATGTTTTGGAATCTCAAAATATCGAGGCGACTCTTCATTCACTTGCAGGACAAGAGGAAGAACATCAAAGTGAGTTCTCTCACCTTCCCATCCTAATTTTTGACAAACTTCCGTGAACGCAACAGAATCAGGGTCTCCTATCATACCATATTCCGTCTCATACCCAGCATAGCGGATTAGCTGATGATTCCATATCCTAACCGGTTCTTTTGCCTTCATTTTTGGTTTAAACACCGTAATAGTAGGACGGATTTTCCCGTCATTTGTTGCATATTCAATATGATGAAAAAGGGCGTCTCTTACCTCTTCAACTGTGATCGCCTCTCGCTTATCAAATACATTAAGCGATTGCCAAAATAGTCGTCCGATACATTTATTGCTGTTTCTCCAAGCCATACGAGCTCCGTGCTCTAGCTCTTCAAATGTATGATCATAATGTCCGAGTGACATAATTTGCTGATGAATTTCTTTTAACCGCTTATTTTTATCCGCTTCGCTTTTTTCAAGTTCAGCGTAACACGTCTCTATAAATACACGTGCTTGTTCAAATAATTCTTCTTGCTTCAACGTTTGTTCCCCCCTAGAAGAACAGATTTCATTCTTTTCGTTCAAGAAAAGCAAGTTTCAGTATACCATTCTCATAGCGGAAACGCGCATCATAATGCTTTAATAGCCTCTTTCAATATTAACCAAGTTAGAAGTCAATTCGCCCTGCTCAACTTTTTGCAGCGTTTCAACAAAGCATTCGACGGCTTCTTCAGGCGTAGTCACCGCTGAAATATGAGGTGTTATGATGATATGTGAATGATTCCACCAAAAGGATTCTTTCGTTAACGGCTCCTGTTCAAACACGTCTATGTATGCTTTTCGAATATGTTTTTGCTCAATAGCCTCTACTAACGCATTTTCATCTACAGTTGCTCCTCGTCCAACGTTTATAAAGTATGCATTTTCAACTAAATTCATCCATTTTTGATCAAAGTAGCTTTTTGTTTCACTCGTTAATGGCATGGCGCTAATAATCCAATCCGCTTCTTTTAACAATTCTTTTTCTTTTGAAATGGAGAAGACTTGATCAAATGAGGGCTTTTCATTTCCATTTTTAGATACGCCTATCACTCGTACACCAAAAGATTTTAAAACAGCGGCAAGACGTCCGCCGATTTCACCTGTTCCATAAATTATGACCGTTTGAGTAGAAAGCTGCTGAGGCTCTATCACTTTCCACTGCTTTTGTTTTTGCTGATGCTGAAACTGTGCGTGGTGCTGAAGTTCAGCTAGCATATAGCTAAGACAATATTCACTGATTCGCTGACCGAATGAACAAACCGTACGTGTTAACATCACGCTCTTTTTCCAATTCCCACTTTCTAAGAACCGATCGACTCCTGCGCCGAGAGAATGAATCCATTTAAAGCTATGATCTTCAAAGCAATTCGTTGGACCGAAGGATAAAAGCGCATCAGCCCAGTTTAAATCTTCCATTGTAACGTCTTGCTCTTCCATAAACCGAAACGTCTGTGTGAGCTTCTTTTGATTGATTATCTCCTGCAGCTCTTTATGCATTCTTCCTGCCACTAGTATCGTATGAATCTTCATTTCTTTTCCCCCTGGCTTTTTGTTCTTCTATATACTCTATTTGAATGATCCGATATGACCGGCCCTTCGTCATGAAGGATTTTCTATATTGATATATATAGTATGAATGAAGTGAAAGGAAGACGCGAGTGAATTTTATATGACTTTCCAGGCTGGAAAACTCATATGGATTTATGTATATAAGTTCGCTATAATCGTTATGAATCAATTTGTTTATAACGAAACGTACGATAGATATTTTAAAAGAAAAGGTGTGTCAGCATGAGTGTATTAAACGTAAAAAATCTAAGCCACGGTTTTGGTGACCGTGCGATTTTTAACGATGTATCATTTCGATTGTTAAAAGGTGAACACGTCGGCTTAATTGGAGCAAACGGCGAAGGTAAATCAACATTTATGAACATCATTACAGGCAAACTAGAACCGGATGCGGGAAAAGTAGAATGGTCTAAAAAAGTGCGCGTCGGCTATTTAGATCAGCACACAGCATTAGAGCGCGGTCTTTCTATTCGTGATGTACTAAAAAGTGCTTTTCAATACCTATTTGATTTAGAAGCTCAAATGAATGGACTCTATGAGAAAATGGCCGATGTATCACCAGAAGAACTTGAAAAACTTTTAGAAGAAGTCGGTACACTTCAAGACCTCTTAACAAACAATGACTTTTACGTTATCGATGCAAAAGTCGAAGAAATTGCACGCGGATTAGGATTAGAAGATATCGGCTTAGATCGTGACGTACAGGATTTAAGTGGCGGACAGCGTACAAAAGTATTGCTAGCCAAACTGCTGCTTGAAAAACCAGAAATTCTTTTACTTGATGAGCCTACAAACTACTTGGATGAACAGCATATCGAGTGGCTACGACGCTACTTGCAAGAATATGAAAATGCCTTTATTTTAATTTCTCACGATCTTCCATTTTTAAATAGCGTGATCAATTTAATTTATCATATGGAAAACCAAGAGTTAAATCGCTATGTAGGAGACTACGACGATTTTATGAAAGTATATGAGATGAAAAAACAGCAGCTTGAAGCAGCTTATAAAAAACAACAGCAAGAAATGGCAGATTTAAAAGATTTCGTAGCGAGAAACAAAGCCCGCGTGTCGACACGAAATATGGCCATGTCCCGTCAAAAAAAGCTGGATAAAATGGAAGTAATTGAACTAGCTCAAGAGCGTCCAAAACCAGAGTTTAACTTTAAGAGTGCTCGTACTTCAAGCAAATTAATTTTTGAAACATCTGATTTAGTCATTGGATACGAAGAGCCGCTTTCTAAGCCACTGAATCTAAAAATGGAGCGAGGTCAAAAGATTGCCCTTGTAGGAGCAAATGGAATCGGGAAAACAACTCTTTTAAAAAGTATTCTAGGAGAAATCAAACCGATTTCAGGCTCTGTAGAAAAAGGCGATTACCAGCATATTGGCTATTTCGAACAAGAAGTTAAATCAGCTAACTACAATACGTGTATTGAAGAAGCATGGAACGAGTTTCCTCACTTTACCCAATATGAAATTCGTGCAGCGTTAGCTAAATGCGGCTTAACAACCAAACATATTGAAAGTAAAGTAGAAGTTCTAAGCGGTGGAGAAAAAGCAAAAGTCCGTCTATGTAAGCTGATTAACAATGAAACCAACATTCTTGTACTGGATGAGCCTACAAACCACTTGGATGTAGATGCGAAAGATGAATTAAAACGAGCTTTAAAAGAATACAAAGGAAGTATCTTAATTATTTGTCACGAACCTGAATTTTATCAAGATGTAGTCACAGACGTGTGGAACTGCGAATCTTGGACGACTAAATTATTTTAAAAAAACGGGTTAAAAGAGGCATATCTTTTAGAAAAAGTGGGAATGATAAGATTAAGTTCCCCCCCCTTTGTGTGAGTAGCCATTTTTTAAATGGTTACTTTTTTTATGTATAGTCCTTTAATAAAATGGCTATATTGTATCTATACTCCCTAAACCCAAAAAGACCGCTGCAGTGATGCAGCGGTCTTTTCGTTGTCATGGTTTCATCTGTAGCCAGCTATCAAAATGATGAACAGCTATACTGCTTGGAGGGTTTTTAGCTTGACACTTCGTAAGCAACATACCCAGCTCTTGCATCATCTTTTCTTCTCCTTTAGCAGAAAAAGAAATGTATTCCCCTTCATCTGAGGCCATCGTTTCTACCCCTATTTCAATCGGAGTAGATAGTACACGTCCCCACCTGCGTTCATTTTGCGTTATGTCAGCAATACCGTCTTCTTTATCTGCATGGTTTCGGTACGACATAATTGTGACTTCATCAGCGTACTGAATAATCCAATGCCCCAGCGAACCGGAACCGTTGCTATTTTTGAATGGAACTTCGTCAAACCAAAACGGTATATCTACAGCAAGCGGCAAGTGTAACTCATGAGACTGTACAGCGGCTTGAGAAATAACATATTGATACTGCAGAATACTTTTCGCTCGATTATTTTTCCAGCTTTTATACAAATACGGCTCTATATCTAAATGAACCCCTGAAAATTGCTGTTGTTCTTCCGCTTCTGCTTGGTAAGCTGTTATCCAATTAAAAAATGCGTCTTGCTCTTCTATACCAGAAGGCCCTATCCAAGAAGGAGCGCCGTCAAGTGCGTAGACATCTATACCCTGGACTTGCGCTTGTTGGATAAAATGCCTATATACAGAAGGTGAAAGATGAGCATCAATTTGTAAATAAACCTTTGTCACCTTTTTTTCTTGAAGTTTTTCACGGATAGCTTCTTGGTTCAACATCCATTTCTTTGTATCCCACACCCACGTCGACAGCGGTATATTCATCTCTGCATTCACCTTTGATCCACATCCTATTCCTTTCCCCATATTAAACAGCCATACAACCACCAGAAAAATAAGAACGCACTTGCTTTTCACACTCTATTTCCTCCTTTATACGAGCCAGAACTCATATAAAGAGAGTCTGGCAGCTTGGCAACTTTATGGTGAATTTCTCCCTTAGATCTGTAGCTTTCAGCAAACTCTCCCTTATCAATTTTTTCAGCCTAATCTTTATTTGTTCTAGCGGTTGCTTGATTTACTTCCCTGTATCTTTCTTATGGAATAAATATGCCTGCTTTGGATGGTTTGGCTGATTTGGATATTTCAACTGTAATTGTCCTTTTCGTAATAGCTTTGTTAAATAATTATTACGTACTCCATCCGGCGTTCTTTCTAGTAAATAAGCAAACTCTTTAAGCATGAGCGGTTTTTCTTTGCATAATTCAAGAATAATATGCTCCATCTGATTAGGCGAAAGCCGTTTTTTTTCACGAGCCAGCGCTGCAATATCCCATAGCTTCGTATCAATATCCTCACCATTCACTGAATTAGAAGAACCATCTTCCGATTCTTTATTATAGGAGTTTTGATAACTATTATAGGAGTAATCACCTTTATTATATGAGTTAAGTTCACTACTGTAGTAGTTTTCTTCTTTATTATAGGAGTTATTGTCGTTATTACATGAGTTTAACTCCTCTAATAAACCTTTATTATAAGAGTCTTTATTTTTATTATAGGAGTTACTTTCGACATTGTTTTCAGGTATGTTTTGATATTTTTCGACACTTTTAAAATTATTTCCCAAATCAGTTACAGACGTATGATAAGTGTCTTTTTCAGAAGAACTAATCTGTCTTTCTTGAGTGGACAGAGATAACGTGACTACCGTACGATGCATAGAAACATCTTGATCAACAGAAGGCTTTTTATAATGATGCAAGCTCCAGTTTTGCTTCACTTTTTTCAAGCCAGAGCCCGAACGTTCACATAGCCCTAGTAAACTGAATAGCTTAACGATATTCGGGTTTCGAAGCTGACTAACGGTTTTACTAAAAACTGAATCTGTAGGTACTAACAAAAGACCTGGATTAGAAAAAACGTAATGAGAAGGTTGCTTTTCTAAAATAACGCCGCCCTCGCCATTATAATCTGCATGAATAAGCATGTTGATTAAAACTTCTGTTAAAGAGGAAGCGATTGACGACTGGGGTTCGCTATTGCGAACAATTTCATGAATATGGAAATAAAAATCAAAAATATTTCCTGACCACGTCCCGTCTTGAGAGGTAAAACGCTCTGTCCATTCTTCATTCCCTTTACTTTCCCGGTATTCTAAAAAGTATTGTGGTAAAACTTCTGTGATAATCCGTTCTTCACTGAATAAAAGCAGGCCTGCGAGCGTAACTCCTTCTTTATGGGTATCTCTTACCTTTCCCCATGCTCCTACTTTGTATAAAAACTCTTTTGTTTCAAGCGCATTCCAAGGATGAGCTGGTTTTACTTCAGCAAATCGATCCCGGTAGCTTTTGATCGTATCAAAATTTAATTCATTTAATCCATAGTGCTCTAGGATGAGATTATCTTGTAACATATTCAACTCTCCTATTATCTTTGTATATTTATTTAACAGCGCGAATATGCTGCTTCTTACCTCTTGTTACTAACGTACTAACTTTATTTATCTAGATGCCGCATAGATCCTGCTTCTGCCGCCTAATCTCTTCTACATCGATATATACACCTCATCTATTCTATCATTTTTTCTTTCTTCTCTCCTGCATTTTTCAATCTTCAACATAGCCGAGTCTATTGTGTAAAAGCTGTGGATATTTATCTTTATCCACAGCTTTTACACAACCTACAAACCCTTTTCTAGCTGTTTCAATATAAATTTGTTATAATACCCTTCATAACAACGGATTAAGTGAGGGATTACGTATGGAAAAAGCTACATTTGCAGGTGGATGTTTCTGGTGTATGGTTACACCATTTGAAGAGCTAGAAGGTATTCACGGCATTGTATCAGGATATATGGGGGGAACTGTGGATAACCCTACCTATGAGCAAGTAAAATCTGGCACAAGCGGTTATTACGAAGTGGTTCAAATCACATTTGACCCTGAAGTGTTTCCGTATAAACGTTTGTTAGATCTTTATTGGCCGCAAATTGATCCAACAGATGATGGAGGTCAATTCCAAGATCGCGGCTCGCAGTATCGAACAGCAATTTTTTACCATAACGATAGCCAAAAGCAGGAAGCTGAAGAGACAAAGCTAGAGGTCGCAAAAAGCGGACGTTTTAAAAAACCAATCGTGACAAGCATCCTTCCTGCCTCTGCGTTTTATGAAGCGGAAGAGTATCACCAAGATTTCCACAAGAAAAATCCAAAGCATTATAAAGAAGACCGCGCTAAGTCTGGTCGAGATGAGTTTATTCAAGCGAACTGGAAATAATTCTTATGTTCGAAACAAAGCCGCATAGCGTTTGCTATGCGGCTTTGTTTACCAATTATCTGTATAAGTTGCTGTTGTTGACGGCACGCTCCAATATTGCTGCGAAGGCTGCCATGCTTTTAACGAGCCATCAGCTCTCTTCACAATTGCTTTAAATTGAACATTTTGACTCGCAGGAAAATAGACGGTGCCTCTCCAATCGGCTGTAGATGAATTATATGTTAATTTAATTGGATAAAGGGACGTATCCCACTGACCTAGCTCAGCTCTGTCTCCAACAATATAAACCGTTTCTCCTACCGCAGTTGGCGCATTTTTTACTACAACCGTTTGCGCAACTGGTGTAACGGCCAGCGTATTTTTAAATTGCCCCATCAGCGTATCATTGTTAATGACATCGTAGAAACGAAGCAAAGTAAATCCTGCAAAATTATAGTTAAAGGCCATTTCAGCTGCTTTTTTATATTGATCTTCACTGCCTATAGTTAGAGCATTTTCCCCGTTTAAAACAATTCCTTTTGCATTCGCAATACCTGCTACTTGGCGTACAAGCGTCTTTGGCATAGAATATTCGGGATAACTTCCGCTGTCCGTCATTTCTAAGCACGTAAACGTTATATCTAATTTAGCTGTTTTAAAAGCGTCTAAAAGCGCATTGTAATCATTATATCCAGCAGGTTTTTCTGCAGCATGAGGAATCGTCGGATTATTATACTGCCAATGAATTCCCGCCACTTTTGCACCGATTGGTACGTTAAAGGTGGCATCAAAAGCCTGATGAGCTAACTGTCCAATACGTTTTGTGTGATCTTCCAAAGCTCCTTGATACCATGCTAAGAAATCTTTTCCATAAGCTGTTGAATAACCATCTTTTAAGAACTGATAGCCATCTGATGGCGGTAAAATTTGCGATGCAGAGGCTAAATTGGTTCCCCATGCCTGATTGACGCCGGCGAGTGAACCGTATTTAGTCAAAGCATATGATTGAAACTTGCTTTTGGCGAAGTTCGTATACACTTGAAATTTTCCTCTAGACGGATAGCCGGTTCCGTCTGCTGCTGTATAGGACGGATAACGAATTTCACCTGCAGGGCCTCCGGATAAATAGATTTTAGCAATCACGTCTTTATAAGGTGCTAACGCTTGCGCAAATGCCGTATAGAGCTCTCCGTATTGCTTAGAAATAACGTCAGTTGCAAGCGGGCTTAGCGTTTCTTTATTTGTCGTACCTGTTTCCGATTTAAAGTAAAGGCTGTCATCACTTTTTAAGTTCCATACCCAAGACGGAAGCGGAACGTTACAATCATCTCCAACATTACCGCCGCACTGATGAGTAGAAATAATAGGAACGATCTTTATACCTGCATTACGAGCAGCTTGAGCAAAGCGCTGAGCATAGGAAAAATCAAACTGCTGATCGCCGTTCTTCTCCATATCTCCCCACCAGAAGTCTACTGTCACCGCATAAAATCCATTTTGTTTCGCTTTGCGTAAATCGTTCTCAAACGCTTCCCATGTTGTATAGTCTGTTACCTTTTTTAAAGGCGCCATTAAGTAGGTTTTGTAACCAGGATTCATTGATTTTCCATCTACGGAAGCCGCTCCATTAAGTGGATCCAAAATGAAAGCGTTAACAAAAATGAGTACCAAAATAAAAGCCAATCCTTTTTTACATAGCTGTTTCATAGCTTCCCTCCATTTTTTCAAAATCACCTATAGGTATTCGGCGGATTTTAGTTTTTTCCTTTTTCTTTTATAAAAAAAGACGCCCCGCCAGGACGCCTCCTACATTAGTTCCAAATCTCATTCACCCATTCAGGATGGTCAATAAACGGATTGCGGTTATGCTGATAGTCTGAATAAATAATATCATTTCTGCGTCGTTCTCGATCATCTACTGGATCTTCGGCGTTCCATTGAAGAAGCACAGATAATTTCCCATGATAAGGAGCAGTGCCATTATTCACTGTGTTATTAAGTTCTAAGTCAGGCTCATCACTTACATCGCCTTCATAGCGTACGGCCATATAAAACAACATACGAGCCACATCACCTTTTACTTCATCTCGAGGTTCCCATGAATCACTGTCAAAATAATTTCCGAGTGCCTCGCTATGTTCCGTCCCTCCGTTATCAAAATCTAAGTTTCCTCTCGTACCATTTACAGACACATCGGTTGGACGTAAATGATGAAGATCTGTTCCAGGACCCATAGCTGTTCCAAAATCCCCGTGAGACTTTGCCCAGACGTGCTCACGATTCCAATCGTCCACTCCGCCTCCATTTGTACTCTTAGCCTGTGAACGCCCCGTGTAGAGCAAAATAACGTTATTTGCGTTAGCTGGATCTTCATCCGTTTTCTTTAAAGCTTCCCATACGGCTGAATAAGACAGTTCTGTGTGATGATCAATAATGTTATGAAGCTCTGTCTTTAAGGTATTTCCTGTTTTTCCAGCTGTGGTACGATAATAGTCTTCTACTGGAACGGTTGGCTCTGTGGGATCTGGCGTCGGATCAGTTCCTCCTGTTTCTGTACTAATAGAAGTAACTGATTTTATTCCTGGGTGTGAAAAATAAGGAGTGAGTGTGCCCGTAACAGTAAGACTTTTCCCTTTTAACTCCGAGCGACTTTGAAGTCCAAATGTACTTCGCAAATTTGAAGGAATTTGAACGTACACCATCTTGTCTGTATTGGTTTCATTTGCACTGTCAGCAAGAGCAAGTGCATAATCGTTTGGGTAATTGCTCGTAATAACTGTAGATGTGCCTGTAGGTTGACCTACTACATATCCTTTAACAGCTTGTACACTGTTGTTTTGATTTTCAAGAGCTTGTGACACAGATAAAGATGCGGCTGCTTGACTAACAGGAGTTAAGCTCACTGCAAGAGCAAAAACAAGCAGGGACATTACCCATGTTTTTTTACACAGAGCATGTAATCTCACTTTTTTATTCCTCCTTATGATAGGTTTAAAAACTCGTTTCCTTCCACCTCTTTATATTATTTTTTCACTGTGAATTCCCTGCCTGTTTTTTGTTAAGTTTTATAGTGAAAAAGATGTGTTCTTCTTTACAGTGGCGGCTGCTTTATGCGAAGGGTTATATTTTTAAAAGTCCACACTGGAAAAAGCATTATGTGTCTTTCTTTATATATGGTATAATCAACCGAATCGTAAAAGAGCTTATACCATTTCAGAAAATGAAATGATTTAAATAGAAATGAGGATTGTCTATGCTTAGTTTTGACGAAAAATTAGCTATTATTTCATCGTTTCCAGAGCTGCATCGAAAAGATGTATCTTTAGGACGCGTGAATTTTCATTATGAAGAAAGCGTGTACGATAAAACGGTTGTTGTGCATCATCTGCATCCTAACGGAAATGGATTTGTATATGCAGGTTTTTTAAAAGGATATGAAACAAATGACAAAGGTCTTGTGAATATCCGTGATTACACTGAAGAAGATCTTCGATCAATTATTGAAGCTTCTATTGAATCTTTGTCTACCCTTCCTGATACAGCTAGAGAAGAAGCTATTGTAGGGAATGGAAATGAACAGCGCTGGAACGGCCCAGACAATGCAACGCTTTTACTTGTTCATGAAGATGACCTGTGGAATATTTATTCTGGCTTGAATTTAGAGGCAGCATTTTTATCTTACGAAGAAGCAGAAGATTATTTGTTTGAAGAAGGCTTCCGCCGCCTGTAAATTTACGTCTATACGCAAAAACCTCGCTGTTGATTAACAGCGAGGTTTTTTCATTTTTTCACAGAAGGCTGAGGGCTAATGCGCGGTATTAAAACCACAAATAATACAACAACCCCCACACCAATCAATAATAAATAAAACCATTGTAGATCTGATGACTTTTCAGAAGCCGTTTGTTCTGTCCGATCTTTCTTGTAGGAAGTGTTTTTAGAAGAAAACAAGTTATATTCTTTTGCTTTCGCAGAAATCGTATTATCTTCAGCTGATGCGTTCGCAAAAAGACTTTCTTTTAAACTCTCTTTCTCTGCATCTTCCTCTTTTTCAAATGTAAGATCCTTTATTTCCTCCGGAATATTTCCTACTTCTTTTTTATTTTCTAGCAAGGATTCGGGGTCTAAGTTAATGGGATCATCTTTATATACATTTGGTTTAATCTCTTCAACGTTTCCATCATCAGCTTCAGCCGCTGCTGCTATAGGGAAACAAAGAAGTGAAAAAATAAGAACAACACTTCCAATCTTCTTACTAAGCACTATAGGTTTCATCATTTTCAACCTCTTTAGTCGTCTTTAAAGCACGAATAATAGATGGCAGAACACTTAAAACAGCAGTCATTCCCAGTAATACAATAAGCGCCTGTCCAAACAGAGACTGCGTATCATATTGAATGGACATGTACACTTTAGATACTGGATCTTCGTAATTAAAGTTTGGCATAGATAAGTTAAGAAGCGGGGTAATATAAAATAAAATCAACCCTACTGTCGTCACCCATCCAGCGAAGCTTCCTAATAAGAAAGCAATACGTACAAGTGTAGATGAAGCAAGCAATAAGACGATCGTAAAGATTGACCATTCCATTGCCCGGTCTCCCGATAACGAATAAATATTAAGGCTAAAGATACTTACCATTAACCCTACAATCAAATTCAATAATCCAAAGAGCGTACCTTTTACAAGCATCGGTGCATGTCGGTAGTATTGACTGAAATAGCCAATTAGTAGGCTGCTGATTAAGATAATAACCAAAATGACAACCGGTGGAACCTCTTTTACTTTTTCAGCCGGCACTTCACCGCTTACTTGAAGAGGATTTGCTAAATAATGATAAACGTAATCATTATTCTGTCCATCTACTAATGTATTATTTAACAAGCGGTATACCTGGCCTCGCACCAACTTCGTTGAATCCACGTTTTGGGCCCACTTGCTGTTAAGCGTGTCAGCCTTATCCTGAACTTCATTTACACGCTTCTGCAATTCATCTGTGTACGTGACAACATTAGCTTGTCTTTCACCTAAAGATGAAATGAGTTCGTTCATTCCCTTCAACTCTTGACCCATGCTTTGCTGCAGCGTCATTAAGCCTGTTACGTCCGGAGCTTCTTTCTTTTCTAATGCTTGATCTTCACCTGCGCTAGATTGAAGCTCTTGATTCATTGCATTTGCTTTTTCTTGAATAGCTGATAGCTCTTCCATAATCGATGCTTGTTCAGCATCAACTGTTTGTCCATATTGATCAGCAAAATCTTGCACTGAACTTTGGAACTGTGCTAACTCTTCTTTTGTTAGAGACAGGTTTTGTTGAATTTGCTTACGCGCGTCTTGAGAAGAAACGGTTCCAGCTAACGCCTGCTGCAAACTTCCTTTAATAGAGTCATTGTTAAGGACGCTGTTCTGTATGTCTGTATTTCCGACTTGAGCTAAAGTCAAATCATACTGCGATAAATCACCGTAGTACTTTAACAGATCTTCGGCACTGCTGCTTTTAATCTTACCTGAGAATGTATTGCTCAGCTTTTCTTTTCGAGAAGCTGAAAGGTTTGGAGAAGATAAGATTTTATCTTCTTTGTTTTTAATCATCGTAATGAGACCATCAACATCCGCACTGCCTTTAGAAGGTTTTTTGCCGTCTTCTTTCAACTTTTCATTCTCTTTTTTTAATCGTTCATTTTCTTCTTGAAGCTTAGCAATTTGACTGCTGGACGACTTGGTTGCTTCTTCTAAGTCTTTCTCTGCTTTGTTTTTCTGTGCTGTCAAAGACTCGACGTCTGCTTCCAAACTGGCAATTTTCTGCTTCAGCGCATCCGTATTTTCTCCTGAAGTTTCAGGCTGAACGGTTACATTTTGCAGCTCATCTTTGACCGCCTGTACCTGTGTTTTCAGATTAGCCACTTTTTCAAGCGCACTTTTCACAGCATTGGATGTGCCTGATGTATCAGGTGTATCCGGTGTTTCAGGCGTTCCAGGCGTTTCCGTGTCCTCAGGTGTCTCAGGTGCTTCAGGCGCTTCGGGTGTTTCACTCGTCATGCCTTGAAGCTGCTTTTCTAAATCATCAAGCCCTTTTGATATATCATCAAGCTTTGCTGTTTGCTGAGATAAATCCACTTGAATTGGTTCTGACGTTCCTTCGCCTTGACCGGAATCTGGCTGAGTTCCATCATCTTCTCCAGGATCCGTCGGCGTCTCTCCACCTTGATTAGGATCTGGCTTAGTTCCGTCACCTTCTCCAGGGTCCGTTGGCGTCTCTCCGTCTTGATTAGGATCTGGCTGAGTTCCATCACTTTCCCCTGGATCCGTTGAGCCTCCACCACTATCATTTGATGAAGCTGTCTCTAGCTGCGCACGAAGCGGCTTTAGCTTACTTTCAATTTGATTTAAGGTTGTTTGCTCAGACTGCTGTTTGTATGAACTGATGATTTGGCCGTTCAAATCTTGCAGAGCTTTTTCTTGTTCACTGACGTTATCTGCTTGTTGATCTCCAAGTTCTCCAACGGCTTTTTGATTTTCATCCAGCTGCTGTTGAATGGAAGATAAGCCACTAAACACTTGATTGGCCTGCTCATTAAAATTTTGCTTAGAGCTTGGCTGATTAGATTCAAGGGAAGACAACCCTTGTTGAATCGCAGCGACACTTTGAGCCTGCGTTTTTTCAAGCATTTGTTTCTGTGTTTCTTGATATGTTTGATATTGATTTACATATTCAATGAAGCTGTTTAAATTCTTTTCAACCTGTTCTACGTCGCCTTGTCTGTCGCTAGAACCTTTTTCTGCTTTATTTACATTATCTTGGATTTGCTGAAGAATTTTCTTTTGATCATTTAATTCACCTGCTAAATCTTTTGAATTCGGTTTATAAAAAGCGACCATTGTTTTTTGAAAGGCGATTTCTTTATTTAGAATTTTATCGAACTGTTCGCGTACCTTATCCACTTCCTGTGATACATAACTCCAGTACAAAGAGGACATTTCATTATTAACCTTTGTAGTAGCATCTTCTAATTCCCCTACTACTTTTTCCTTATTAACTGCGTTAAGCTGACTTTGAACTTTGTATTCCAAAGTAGCTTTTTCTGGTTTTTTTTCCTGATACGATAAAATATTTTGTGAGAAAGTCGAGGGAATATAAATAACCGCATCATATTTCCCATTCTGTAAACCGCTTGTAGCTGCGCTTCGTCCAAGCACGGTCCATTGATAATCTGACCCCTCCTGTAAAAGAGGAGTCACTTTTTCTCCAAATTCTATCGCTTTTTCACTATTTTCTTTTACTCCATTATCTTCGTTAACAACCGCAATCGTTCTTGTTGAGTTTTCTGTGACTTGTAGCGGGTTGTCTCCAATATACTGGAAAAAGAAAGAAGGAAGAGCCAAAATTAAAACAACAGCTAATATGACTTTAAGTGTATACTTACGCTGTTCGGTCATGTTAAGATCTTCCTTTCACTTACACATAGCGGGATTTGAATTCTTGTTTCTTTTCCACTTTTAATATAATAACCGAAGCCAGGGTTAACGTCGGCTTCTTTTCGGTCATAAGGAAGTGTAAATAAGCTTTGCTCTGTTTTCTTCATCAACAACACAGCTTGGCCAATTTGCTTCACTTCTGTTGTTAACGCGTCAAATCCTTTTGAAAACTCATTGTTGTTCCCTGCAACAATCAAGTTAAAGCCCAGGTGGCTATAATTTTTCATCAATTTTGTAATACGATCCTGCAAGACACTGTCTAAGTTTTGCTGGAATCGTACAAATCCGTCTACCACAAGCATGATCGGGGCAAATGAAAGGCCGTGTACGGTTCCTTCCTGCACTGCTTCCAAATACTTATTTTCACGTCGCTGCAATCGTTCTTCGGTTAGGTCAAGCCAGTCGACGATCTGTTCTTTTGTTTCCATGTAAACAACTTGCTCTTCAGCTGCATAGCTTGATAAACCACGGTCAACCGAATCAAATAGTCCGATTTGCTTCACGCCTTGTTCAAGCGCTGTTTGCAGTATGACTTTCACTACATTTGTCTTTCCTTTTTGCGTCTGCCCCATGACGATACAATGCTTATTTTTCGTAAAGTTCATATGCACCGGTCGAACAAACTCTTCATCTAACCCAAGAGGAATAACTCCTTTTTCGCGAATAACTCTTCTGTCCGTCATAAATTCGGCAAGTACAAGTTTCGATGACAGCATTGGCACCGGCTCCGGAAGAATAGCATCAGCATATTGTTTCTTTAATCGTTGAATGTGCAGCTTAACTGCATCAAAAATTTCAAAATCATCTTTTCCTTCCGCAGGTAAAAACAGCTGTGCAAAATAAGGTTGATCCGTTTTGATAATAGCCCGACCTGGAATAGACTCCAGCGCATACGGCGTACGTCCTAAAATAGAATACGCTTCTGAATGATCCATTAAGTAATGAACCACCTTCGTTTTCAAGTTATTCATAAGTGACTGACGAATAGAATTCACGCGCGTCGCGGTAAAGATCATATAAATTCCTAAAGACTGGCCGTCACGCACAAGCTGTGTGAACTGCATTTCTAGATCTTGCATTTCTTCTTTAACAAGATCAAAATTATCAATCGTGATAAAAATTAGAGGAAGCTCTTCTGAACTTAGAGCATTATACATTTTGATATTGCTAACTTCCTGCTGTTGAAATAACTGCTTTCGCCTTGCGATTTCTTGTTTGATAATCGTCATGAATTTTTCAATTTTACGCATTTGATCCATTAAGAAATAATCCGCCGTATGAGGCAGCTGACGAAGCGGCAGCAGCGTACCGTTCCCAAAGTCAAAAATGTAATAATGAAGCTGCTCTGGGCTCTGTCTTTCAGCTAGACTAAGAAGCAACATCATGACTGTAAACGATTTACCGTATCCTGACGAACCAAATATACCAATGTTTCCATCGTCCATCAGCTGATAGTTATATACCGTTTGACTTTGCTTTTCAGGTTCATCAATTAAGCCAATTGGGAATACGCCGTCTCGCTTCTCTTTGTACTCACTGCGAAGCAATCTCTCTTTAAGAGGCGGCAGCCATGGACTATTTAATTTTTTGATACCTAATTCCTGCTGCGTTTGTTCGATTTTTTGCACCACAACATCAATTTCTGCTTCCGCTTGTTTGGATGACGTCTGCTGAGTAGATACATCAGATAAAGGAATCAACCCGAGATCTGTGATAATGGCTACTTCATCTTCAGCCCCATACGTATCTTCCATGTACGGCGCGCCGCTCCAAGCTGACTGAAACAGTTCATACACTTCATTATTTCCAACCTGCAGATAGCCTCGACCCGTCACCGTAATAGAAGCAGCGTCTGCATTTTTTAAGATTTCTTTACTATCAGCGGCATCTTGGACTTTTAACGCTACTTTAAAGCGCGCATTACTCCAAATTTGATCGTCAATAACACCGCCTGGCTTTTGTGTTGCTAAAATTAAATGAACGCCTAGACTACGTCCAATTCGCGCCGCGCTGACTAATTCGCGAATGAACTCTGGTTCTTCACTTTTTAACTCAGCAAATTCATCCGAGATTAAGAATAAGTGAGGCAGAGGTTCTTCTGCCATACCTTGCTTATATAAATCTGTATAATCATTAATATGATTGACTTCATATCTATCAAACAAGCGTTGGCGTCGCTTTAATTCACTTTTAATAGAAGCTAAGGCTCTTGTACTAAAATTCTTACTTCCTTCAATATTTGTAATGGTTCCAAGCAGGTGAGGCATGTTTTTAAACGGCTGAGCCATTCCTCCGCCCTTATAGTCAATCAATAAAAATGCGACTTCATGGGGGTGGAAATTCACCGCTAGAGAAAGAATGTACGTTTGTAAAAATTCACTTTTCCCTGACCCCGTCGTACCTGCAAGTAATCCATGAGGGCCGTGAGCTTTTTCGTGAAGATTTAGTTCAACAATATCTTCTTTTCCTTTTAAACCAATTGGAACCGCTAGCGACTTAGCTGATTCATTGGTGTGCCACCTTTGCACGATATCCAGCTCACCAATTTCTCTTGCTTTAAATAATTCTAAGAATGAAACGCTATTTGGAATTGAGTTGGTCATGCCAACTTGGTGATCCAATGTCCGCAGCATCCTTGCAAATCTTTCATTATAATCAAGCGTGTGTTTATCAAGCTGAAATGGAATATTCACAGCTTTTTGCTTTTGAATTAATATATCCCCCTCGGATTCGTTAATATAACGAACGAGTGTGTGAACATGCTCCGTTAAGCTTTCTTTCGTCTCTGCCGCAAATATCGTAGAGAACCCAAGATGAGGGTGATACCCTTCTAAATACTCTAAGATAACGTGATCTGCAATTAGCTGCTGATTCGTAATAATAAAAACAAAGTGAGGCAAAAAAACCCCTTCTCCTTTTGCTTCATCTAAGTCGCGTTCTCTCAGCATTTCGTAAATAGAAGATAAAAGCTGATCTCTCGTTTGTTCATTATAAATGAAGCCTTTCGCAAAAGAATGAGGCAGCTGAAAATGAGGGAGCCATTTCATCCATTCCCACTCTTTATATTCTTCTTCATCAAAAATGAATACGAATCTCACATCATGATAACTGTGGGAGAATGCCAGCTGTCCTACAAGCTGATGCAGTTCATTCTTCACCGTCTTCATCTTTCCTACCAGACCGATAGAGCCTAAACCTAAGTGAGCGGTAACAGGCGCATTTTTGACTTCTCGATAGACTTTTTCCATGTGCTGAGACTGCTCAAGCAAATCATCAATTTCTCGATTAGCCATATCTCCGCTATTTAAAGAAATTTGGTAGCTTCCAGGAACTGTTCCTTTTCCAAGACGCACCTGTAAGAAATCACTGCTTTCCACAGTTCGTTCCCAAATTCGATCGGAAATCTGTTCTGTTAAATATTTCATTCGTTCAAACGTTGGAAAATGATAAGATAATACGTCTCGTTGAACTGATGCTAGTTCTTGTAATTCCTCGCGCTTGTTCTCTAAGTACTTTGTATAAATTCGACGACGACGCTCTTGGCGCTTCTTGCGCTGTTTTTTATCTTTGAAATATTGAACGGTAGATACAATCAGCGTGGTCGTAAACATCATGACAGATATAATAATAAAAATTCCCCTGGGCTGAATAATCGATACCGTACCCATGACTAAAAGCATGACTAATGGGGGTAAAATGGTAAGCCATAAGCTTCGGTTATTTTCATCATTGTCTTGAGACGGAAAGGACAAGCTCACCTTATCATTAGGCAAATCATATATCATGCGCGGTGTCCGTCTATAAACCGGGTACTTCTTTTTCATTTCAGAAATAGGTTGCGCCGTAGCCGGAAGCTTAGATGCATAATCATAGTAGCTTTGAATCTTCAGCAAATCTTTTTCGATCAATTGAATCGTCATAGAAGACCATAAAATAAGATCTCCGGGCTGAAGGTTCCTATTCTCTTCTATTCGGTGTCCATTAAGATAAAACCGTTCTTGGTTATAAAAGACCTTCCACTTCCCGTTTATCTTTGATAAGTAAAATCCTTCTTTTGGCTCTACTACATACTTTTCTTTCTGCTGATACACATCAGCTGCTTCATCACTTGTGGAAAACGAGACTTCTGATTCGTAATCAATATAATAGACAGCTTCTTTAACAGCCGTCTCTGTAAGGGCAAAGGTTAAAGCCTGTCCTTGTTCTCGCCATACAAACGACTCAGAAACAGATAGCTCTGCTATCCTTTCTTCTCCGTAGGAAATCAAGAGCCGGCCGTTCTTTTCAGATGACAGCGTCATTTGACCTTTCTCAAACGGATAGGAAAAAGTAAACGTTTGATGCTGAGTGTTTCCAACCGTTGCTTGGCGAAAGGTTTTAAAATCTATAGGCAGCTGCTGATACGTTTGCCCACTAACTATCCAAAGCATATTCATACAACTACCTCCCTACTTCGATTGATCTTCCTGCTGTTTTTTCTGCTCTTCTTGTTTCTTTTTCTCGGCTTCTGCAGCTTTCTGTTCTTCTTCCTGCTGCTTGGCCGCCTGTGCTTCCTCAGCCTGTTTCTCTTCTTGCTGCTTGGCTGCTTCCGCTTCTTGCTGATCATTTTCTTTCTTGAATTCTTCCAGTTCATTCGCTACTTTATCAAGCTCTTCTTGCTTTTTATCAGCCGCTAAATCGTTGTCTGTCTTTAGCTGACCTTCGTATTTCATTAATGCATAGATAATTAACGAACGTTCTTCTAACAACCTGCTCACTTCTAAAGCTTTTTTGTTGTCTCCTCGGCCAATGTAAAACCAATAGGCAAAGTACTGAGGATCTGACTGAAGCGTAATAGTCTTTAAAGCATTTGCCTTTTGCTCCTCTCCCAACTTTTCATTAACAAGATAGGAGGTTGCTATTTCGTATTGCACAATTTTAGGCATACTTTCAATATCGTAATCTTCAAGTGTGTCGACTACTTTGCTGTAGTTTTTTTCAAGAAAGTATTCGTTGCTTTCTACAAATGCTTCTTGTTTCGGCTGAGCAAAAAAATAAGAATAAAAAGTATAAATAAGAGCTGGAATTAATAAGACAAGTATACCGACAGATGAAAACTTAAAAATGGTCCAGCGTTTTTGAGGAAGTTGAACAAGTGTCTTTTGATGTTTTTCAATTTGGGTTAGCTTATGCTGAACAAATTGACTCAACTCTTCCTCATTGCTGATATGCATTATTTTTTTAGCGTCTTCTTTTAATTGCAAGGTCTCGTATAACTTAAAATACTGTTCAAATGTATGCGATGAGTCAACAGCCGCCGCTATCGTAGCCTTTAACTCCTGAAAGCTTTGTTCCTCGTTAGGTTCATAAGGAGGTAAACTTTCTTTCACTCCATAATGTAAAAAAGCAGGACTTAAACTTTTATCAAAAATGATATTTTCTGGACAAATCAACAAATGCAGCCTTGAAAAAGAATGCTGCTTTATCTTTTTGATAAGCTGATCTGCAAACAGCCACTTTTGCTGTTCTTCTTTTCCCTTTAATGCTGTAAAAGGTTGAAATTCAGAGGTAGGCTTAATTGTTATTTTAAGTTCATCATCGCTCATCATGATTTCTTTTTGAAAAGCCGTGTTTACATCCTTTAACATTTCAATTTCAACAGAACGATCAAGTCGAATTTTTTCTTTTTGAAAAACAAATGTATATTCATTATTATGACGTGTCATTACAGCTTCGAGCTGCTCTTCTAAGTAAGTCGGTTTCTTCTCTGACATTCTAATAGACTCCTTTAGAGAATTTCGATACAATCACCTGTGGTAATTCCGCAGTTAATCATCGTCTCATTTCCCGAGAAAATAAGATTTTTATTTGAAACACGTATCCACGCACCGTCCTTTGGTGATTGAGTAATCTTTTTAGCTTGCCAAACGATCTCGACTACTTTTTTGATTGAATGATAGTTTGATAGTCGCAAATCGAACCGATCACCTGTATAGTGCTTTAAGTCTACTGTTACTTCTATATACATAGGGTTTCATCACCTCAAAACATAGAAAAAGCGCCTTCATCTTTTGAGAATGGGGCGCTCCTTTTATTACTTCACTTAGATTATTAGATGAAGTTAACCGCGGATTTGGCTAGCGATTTGGTTATCTGTATCTTCAAGAACATTTGCAGAGTCGTCTAATTGCTTAGCAATTTTTGTAAGTAGGTTAGACATTTCAACGAAAGAAGGTTTTAATTCTTCGTATTGAGCAGCAAACGCTTCGCTTGAAGCACCTTCCCACATATCTTGAAGTTGATTTTTCATTGTATCAAGACGGCTTACTAGTTCTTGAACTTGACCGCTTTCGTTAGTATAGCGACCTGACATGTCGCGAAGCTCTGCTGGTGTTACGCGAATAATTCCTGACATACATATCTCTCCTTCGGTTTATATATTTACTATTATTGTAAGAAACTCTAGTGATAAGGTCAAAGGTTACTTGCAAAAGCCTCCAAAAATGAGAATATGTATCTACAAGTACCCCTAAAAAATGCAAATAAAACCTAAAAAACCAAGATTTTGTTCTCATTTAAACCTTTTCCATCTAATCTATAGGTACCTATTTAAAGGAAAATAAAAACTATAAGACTATTAAATTACATTTCTATTTATTATCTATAGAACTATTTACTAGTAATAAAAAAGCAGCAGCCTGTTTAAGGCCCTGCCTATATATATCCTATTTATTTAAGATTCAGACATGCTTGAAAAAAGGACATGTGCTTGTTATCGCCTTGGCTACTGCTTAAAATAATTTTTATCTTCTTTTAACATTCTTATTTCTTCCGGGATGAATAATTTTGAGAGAGGCGTGTCAGGATTAAGTAATATGGCTATTTCTTCATTTAATACAGGCAGCATATCCTTAAATGATACACATACGGTCTTTTCATCTTTTAGCATCTGTTCAATCGGATATTTTGACGAAAAAACAGGTAAATATCGATACGCTGCACTTTTCATCGTCTGAACGTAGTGCTCTGCAATTAATATATCTGATGCTACATGTTCTGAGCTAACAACTAGCCATAAATTGCTATTCATTAAAGTTTTATAAAATTGAGCAATTTTTTTATTATCTTTCATTGCTTCAATTAACGATTTTTCTAATAAATTAAATGTATACTTCATTGCTGAGACAACCCTGTAAGGAACTGTACCATTTCACTTCCAGCGCCATCATATACTTCATTCATTCTCTCTTCACTTCCTCTGTGCTGTCACTAAACATAATGTTTGAAGGATTCATCTCCTGACTTAAAATGCCCAATCCCATTTGAATAACCCCATAAGTGAAAAATTCCGTTCGACTGCATGTAGAACCATTCACTACTTTTTCTTCCCAAGACATAGAAAGCGAATTCCACATAACATTAAGAGTACCTAGAGGTTTTTCAATCGTTCTATGCATATTGTCATACGTGTTCCATTCTTTTAAGTTCTTTATGTCATTCCACGTATCTTGCGAATGGGCGCTCCCATCGCTCCATACGCTCGACCAAAACTCCGTCCAGCCTGAAGAGCCTTCTAGCTCTCCATCTGCTTTTCTCATTTGCTCCGCAGTGTCTTTTACTAATAAATGTGCATTTTCCGTTAGCGAATCAAGTTTGCGAATCATATGCTGTAACTCTTCCTGCAAGTCCAGCACTTTATCAATATCTGCAACAGACAAGAAATGTAGATTTGTAGCTTCCCAGCTTAGTTTTTGAAGTGCATCAGTCGTCTGTGAATGAGACTGTTGAATTCGCTCTGCAAATGTCTGCAGCACCTCTGGATTTACTTTTATCTCCATGTATGTCCGTCCCCCTATCTCTTGTAAGCCTTCAGTCATCATCCAAACCTTTTTTAAGCCTATACGGAAAGACTCACTTTCTAAAAGAGTGAGTCGATAATGTTATTTATTACGCCGATGCTAGCTCTCTTAATCGTGAAATTTCTAAGCGTAAAGTTTGAAACAATTCATCCCTTACGTCGTACAGATGAAAAGTGGATTGCGTAATATCATTATAAATATCCTCATATGAGCTCTTAGAACGCCCTGACCAATCTGACGCATATTGTTGGTGCGAATTTTGAAACAGATAGATACCTTCTTCAAGAAATTCCATGATACGTTGAACTTCATGTAAATATGATTCTAATTGATCTGCATCTCGACTATATTCTTTGCTTTTTCTTCTTCGCTCTATGTCGTCAAAGAGATCATCAATTGCATCCATAAAATGTCCCCACGTCCTTCTTCCTCTTTTATTAGAAGTCTCTTAAAGTAATGTTAAAATAAGGTTACAAAAAACAAAATCCATCATTCAAACTATTTTCATACCTAGGAAAAAATATCTACATTTCTCTTTTTTTACTTATTTATACAGGGGAAATAGAGAAAATAAACAACGCCAGGCTGCTGTAATAAAGCAGTAGACGTTGCTTTTTAGGTTGTGACACTGCTGTTATAAAAAGGAAGAATACCTAGTTTACATCCGACCTTTTTGTTTCTTTTTCTTGTTAAATGGCTTTTTTGAAGGTTTTTTAGCTGTACGGGACTGCTCTTTTGTACCTTCATCGACGATTTCGCCCATATAAAGCTCTTTTTTCGCTAATGAAAGTTGAAGTTCACGTGCGATTTGTTTTAAATTTCGCTCTTCTCGTTCAGTGACAAGAGAAATGACTGTACCTTCTGCTCCCGATCTGCCTGTTCTACCTGAGCGATGTACGTATTGATCTGCATCTTGAGGAACATCGATATGAATTACATGCGTCAATCCCTTAATGTCTAATCCTCTAGCTGCGACATCCGTTGCTAATAAGACAGGGAAATCTCCTTTTCGAAAACCTTTAATCGTCGTAGCACGATCTTCTTTTTTCGTTTCACTGTGTAAAGAGCCTGCTTCTACACGCTTAAATGTTAATTTTTCTTCAAACTCGATCAGAGTATCAATCCCTTTAAAAAAGGCTAAAGCTTTCATTTGTTCTTGACGAACTAGTTTTCTAAGCACGTCCACTTTATCTCTAGCTTCACTTTTGATGTATACATGCTCTACCTTCGAAGCTGGGAGTTCATCTCTTCCTACCTCTATTTCAAGAGGCTGGTTCATCATGTCTTTCGCTAGCGATTTGGTACGTTCTGATACAGTAGCTGAGAAGACTAGGATTTGACGATCACTTAACGCCATTTTTACAATCTGTTGAACCGTTTGAACATGCTCAGGTACAAACAATTGATCCGCTTCATCAATCACAATTGTTTTGACTTCGTGCATTTTTAATTTCTTCATTTTAATTAATTCGTTCAAACGTCCTGGGGTACCAACAATGATATTAGGGCGCTTTTTGAGTTTTTCTAATTGCCGTTTCATATTTGCTCCGCCAATAAACGCAGCGCTTGAAATACCGCTTCCCTGCGACCAAGTTTGAATTTCACCATGAATTTGCATAACTAATTCATGGGAAGATGCTAAAATAACCGCTTGAACATGAGATGGTCCCGGCTGAATGCGATGTAAGACAGGCAACAAATATGCCAGTGTCTTTCCTGTTCCCGTTGGGGATTCTCCTATTACATCTTTATTAGCTAAAATCTCTGAAATAGCTTTCGTTTGAATGGCAGTAGGCTCATTGAACCCTGCTTTTTTCCACGCCTCTTGTAAAAAAGGCTGTAAAGTCTCTATAAACTGACTCATATCTATCTCCTTTTCCATGCTTTTCTCGATATTATAAACGATTTTTTTATTTCAATTAAACGAATGTATCAGTGGCCATGTGCGTTAATACTGACCTTAATTTCTATTTATAAATAAACCTTCCTTATCCCAAAGGACCCTGTCAATCCGTCAGTAGAAAAGTCGATTGTTGCCTTAACTTTTCTACATCGATATACATAGCTTCAACTATGATACACTATTGCTTCTATAGAAAACAATATGATCCTCTTTATTATGGACGAAAACTTGTATAAGAAGGAGGTTTTATGTCCTATATGGATCCGGACGCAAAGGGCTCAGCTGCTTACTTCCTCTTTTTCAAGAAAACAACCGCCTCTCTGAACTACGAAAGGCGGCTGTTTCGTTCTGTAATTGGCATATCAATAGTAACCGTTGTCCCTTTTCCTTTACCGCTTTTAAAATGCATGGTACCTTGATGACGCTCCATGATTTTGTAACACACGGCCAGCCCTAAGCCCGTTCCAGCTTCTTTTGTAGAATAAAACGGCGTCCCTACTTGTTCAATCCTCTCTTGACTCATTCCGATTCCATTGTCTTCGAAGTGAATCAATGCTCGTGTATCTTTTTCTTCAACTGTTATTGTAATATGGCCTTTCTCAATAATAGCTTCTACACCGTTTTTGATCACATTGATGAACACTTGTTTCAACTGATTTGCATCAGCCGAAACATAAATAGGCCTTTTTGCTGTTTCTTTCAATAAAATAGAAACATTATTTAAATTGGCCTGCGCTTCCATTAGCGTAATAACTTGTTTTAAAATCTCGCATAAATTGGTCTTTTCAAAAGATACATGCTGCTTTTTTCCAAGAATGAGCATTTCACTGGAGATTAAGTTGATGCGGTCGATTTCAGACATCATGATATCTAAATATGTGTCATTTGTTTCCTTAGAGGCTTGCATAACCTGTACAAAACCTTTTAAAGAAGTAAGGGGGTTTCTAATTTCATGTGCTACGGCACCTGCCATTTGTCCAATAACCGACATTTTTTCCGAGGTTATCATAAGCTCTTCATCTTGGCGGTATGTAGTAATATCGCGTGCAATCATAAATACACCTACTACCTGCTTATGAACAATAATGGGAAGCAAAGAACACCTAAGCAACCGTCTTTCTCGCTTTCTATTGATCACATTCATTTCGAACTTAGCACCTTTTCCATTCAGCACTTCTTTAAAATACTCTTTACACATATCAAACTCTTCAGCTGCGATAAGAGCTGAAGGTTTCATCTTTTGCAGTTCTTCACTGGAGTATCCAACGATTGCTTCACCTTCCGGGTTAGCAAGAAGTACTTCACCCGTTTTACTTATTTCAAAAACACCATCAGGGTTATGTTTGAACAAAGATTGATAGTGCTGATTGCTCGTTTGAAGTTCGTGTTCTTTCACTACGAGCTCTTGCTGGGACTCCACTAGTTTATAAGCTCTCCTATATACCAACCCATACAAAATAATACCCGTAGCTAAAATAAAAAACCAACCTTTGTATTGTTGAAAAAAAATATATACTTCAAAACGACCTTGCGCTAATGTTCTAGATATATTATCAGATATCAAGATCCATACAGCGCCAATAATGATATATATAATTGAAATTCTTAAAGCTACTTTACGCGCGTGTTTCACCAAATTTTAATCACCTGTTTATCCGTATTGATCCCCTGTCTTATTGCCTTTATATGAAGTGTTCACTTTTTGTAGCCATTTCATGCCGTTGTAAAAAATTGATGAATGGCCTGACCTAGGTTACTAATAGATTTTACATTTGCTTGAAAATGATACTGGTGAAGCCATTGACTGTGATCGGGTGTCACACCTGTTAAATAAATCTGTACGCCCATTAGCTGAAATTCCCATATTAAATGTTCTAGGGCTGCAACACCTCGTTCATCAATTTGACCGATTCCATTAAAATCAATGATAACTCGATCAACCGTTTCCTCATCTATTTGTCTGAGCAGCCGATGTTCATTTTTCATGATGACTTCCTCAAATAAATCGCCAAACAGAGGTATAAGCACCATGTTGTTCGATAAATGAATAAACGGTCCCGACAGCTCTATAACTCGGTTCATGGCCTTTTCTAATCGTTCTTTTTGCAGCAGCAGTTCTAAGTCTGTTTCAGATAAACGCGCTGTATGCTGTTCGATTTTTTCTGAGAGAATTCTAATTTGAGAATCTTCCTCTACACATATTACATGCGCCTTATCTTGCTCCCATTTGCAATTCACGGTATAAAGAGACATCTTAGATTTACGCGAATGCATGACTAATTCTGTTTTTATTTTTTCCTTCTTTCCTAATCGTTTTCTAGCTTTGTTCTGACTATCTTCATCAACAATTTCTAAAAAATGTTGAACCTCTCCGAATAAAGCGGCTGCTTCATCAGATTGCGCTAGAATATTCATTTCCTCATCCATAATAAAAGCAGGAAGCGGAGCATATTTAATAGTCGACAACCTTAATCCCCCTAATTGATTGATAATGAAAAAGCTCTTTCAACTCCTCTAGCTGTGCAATAAATCGAACTTGATTTGTTTGAACAAGAGGAAACTTATAGTTTGAAACTACTCGGCCTCCAACTAAAATAAGCGGCTGATGTTTTGTCTTTTTTAATCCTTCTATATATTCGTTTGCTTTTTCTATATGATGAGTTAAACTGAACGAGATTCCTACTAAATCAGGTTTCCATTGTTCAACAGCGTGCGTTGCATGTAAAAGCGGAGAATCTGCTCCTAAAAGTTTCGTCTGCCATCCGTGCTCTTCAAAGAGAATGGAAATCATTTTTAAACCTAAAAAATGCTGTTCATTTTCTATACACAAAAACAGACCTTTTTTTTCACTTTTAATAACTTCTTGTCTTATACACAATTGATAGCGTGACAAAACATAGTCACAGGTAGTAGTAGCTAAATGTTCATCAGCCACTGAAATTTCATCTTCTTCCCACATCATACCGATTTGAGCCATTGACACTGAAATGAATTGCTGAAAAATATAAAATGTGTCGAAACCCTGCTGTCTTTTTTTCCACACAATATTCCAAGCTTCATCTTGATTCCCTGATAACAGTAATTCAGTCAAGCGTTCTATGCTTTCAATCAAGAAACCACCTCTTTTTCAGTCAAACGACTTGTTTTTTTTCCTTTGTTATTATCAACCATACCACTTAACTCACCGGCACTCTACAGTAAAATATTCTCACACCGACAAAATAACACCGGACGTCTCTGACAGGTAAATCTTTTTATTTTTCAAAGTCAACGAGGTAGTGATGCAGCAAGTGACGGTTTTGTTCATTGTATAAGTACGCATACACAGGACGTCCTATTGTGCCGTAAGTCATTCTTTCTCCAAGAAGACCTATATCTGTTAGAAATTTTAAATATTTTCGAATAGACACTCTTGAAATTCCCGTTTTTTCAGCCACATCATCGGTCGAAAAAGGGTGATCTTTAAGATGCACAATGGCTTCTACGATGACTTCTAATGTTCCTGTCGTTAGACCCTTAGGCAACGGCTCTACCGGAGCTTCTTTTATTTTTTTATTAGACAGCAGCCCGTCTAATTCCTGTTGATTAAGCTGAGGTTGCTGTTTTAACGTACGAAATGTTTGTTTATAAGCCGAAAGTGCTTGATAAAAGCGTTCAAATGTAAAAGGCTTAATCAAATAATCAATCGCTCCATAGCGTAAAGCTTGCTGAATCGTTTGGGCATCCGAAGCAGCGGTGATAAAAATGACGTCTATTTCCTCTTGCTTTGTTCGAATCTCTTGTAAAACTCTCAAACCATTTTGCCCAGGCATAAAGATATCAAGCAGTACTAAATCAACTTGATATTCATTTACCTTCACTAAGGCTTCATGACCCGAATGAGCAACAGCGACCACTGTAAACCCCTCTATCTCTTCAATGTACTTTTGATTAAACTGAGCAACCATTGGGTCATCTTCAACAATTAATACTTTAATCAACTTGATCTCTCCTTGTTTCGTACGGAATATCAATATAGAATGTGGTGCCGCTATTTATAAATGAGTCAATAACGATTTGGCCACCTAGTTCATCAATCGTTTGCTTCACTAAATGCAGCCCAAACCCTCTGCTCGTTCCTTTTGTAGAAAAGCCTTTCTTGAAAATCTGATTCATTGTATCGGAAGGAATGCCGCAGCCTGTATCCGTAACTTGAATCGTAAGCTTATTGTTTTTATACACAAGCATAATGGACACTTTTTTAGAGGCTTGATGACAAACTGAATCAATTGCATTATCAATTAAATTTCCAATAATGGTAATGAGATGATGAGTAACGTGTGGATCTGAAGGTTCTGGAATAACTTCATCAGCGGAAAACGTCAGTTCTACGCTTTCCTCTCTAGCATAACTCATTTTGCCCATGAGAAACCCTGCCAACGCATGATCTTTAATAGATTTAGTCACTGAACTAGATTCATCGACACGATGATTAACAAGCTGATGAATATACGTTTTTAGCTCATCATAATAATTCATCTGCACCATTCCTAAAATCACATGAAGTTTATTCATAAATTCATGCGATTGTGCTCGAAGCGCTTCCACATACATTTTAACACCTGTTAGCTGTTCTGCTAAGATATTAACTTCTGTTTTATCCCGAAACGTAGAAAGTGCTCCTACAATCTCTTCGTTTACCACTAGCGGAACCCTATTAACTACAATGGCTACTCCATTTATGACTTGCTCTTCATCATAATGAGATTCCCCCGTAGACAAAACGTCGTCCAATCTGGAGGTGGGCATATATTCTCGAATAGACAAACCGATTGGCTCTGGTGCTAACCCTGCTTTAACAAATAAGCGGCGTGCAGAACGATTAGCAAGTGTAATATTACCTTCTTTATCAACAGCTATCACTCCTTCACGAACCGACTGCAGCATGGTGCTTCTCTCTTCTAGAATTTTAGCAATTTCAGAAGGTTCCAAGCCAAATAAAATTTTCTTTATGTAATTCGCTAATAAAATAGCACCAAGAACGCCTACAAGTAAGCCAATTAATGAACCTAAAACAATTCGACGATGCCCATCTCTAATCGCTTCATTTACATTATTCAAAGAAATCCCCACAGCCACTGCGCCAATTTGTTGATTTTTTTCATTATAAATAGGTGCAAAAGCGCGCAGAGATTTATCAAGCGTTCCTTTTGATACAGATACATAAGATTTCCCGTGCAATGATTTTTGCTCATCGCCTCCGGCAAACCTCTTTCCTATCTTTTTAGGATCTGGGTGAGATTGGCGGATTCCATTCATATCTATAACAACGATAAACAAGACGCTTGATTTTTTACGAATTCGTTCAGTAAATTCCTGAATTGACTGAGGTGTTTTTGTCTCTAGTCCTTTTTTCACGTTCGTTGATTCTGAAATAATTGTAGCAATAGTCCGAGCTTTTTCAGCCTGTTGATCTCGGATGTTTTTTCCAATTGAACTGCTAACTAATAAATCCGTTAACAATAGCGATAGAATTACCACCATGCATACAAGCAGCACCGTGATGCTTCGCAGCCCCATTCTTCCGTGTTTCACATTCTTCCCTCGCTTCCCTGCTTTCCTTGTTTATAGCACAAGAAAAAGATCTTATCTAGAGGCAGATAAGATCTTCGCTTATTTAATTTCATTTTTACTGAGTTGATGAACATTTATACAGGAAGGTTAACAATCTACTTTATAGTTTAGGTCCTTTTCGATATTTGAACCATCCCATTTTATAAAAGGCAAAGACCATTACGCCTACAAGCCCAATCATAATGCCCAGTACAATAAAATAATTATATTTTCCCGTCAGTTCCGGCATATATGAAAAGTTCATGCCATAGAGGCCAGCAATAAACGTCAACGGTAAGAAAATAGCTGACATCAGCGTTAGCGTAAACATGATTGAATTCATACGATCCGAGTTGATGGACATAAAGCTTTCTCGAATATCATTTGACAAATCCCTGCTTGCTTGCATAATTTCAATCATATTTAATAGGTGGTCATAAATATCATTAAAATAGCGAACCTGCTCTTTTGCTTTTAACGCATTGGTTGACATAATACGATACATTAAATCTCTCATGGGGTTTAAAATCCGGCGCATTCGTGACAAATCACTTCGGATGTCATAAAGCTGCCTCATTAGTTCATCCATAGGTTCGTCTTTTGCATTGTCTTCAATGTCGTCTATGTGATCTTCAAATTTATAAAGCACAGGGAAGTATTCATCAACGGTATGATCTAAGAGTTCATACATGATATCCCATGTTCCATCTTCGGTAGCCTCAGGGTCTTTTTTGATAAGCTCCCACACTCTAGCCACGCTCGTTAGCTTGTCCAAGTGGTAAGTGACTAAAAAGTTATCCCCCACAAATGCAGATACTTCTAAGTGCTCAAGCTCTTCTTTATGAAGTGCATAATACACTAAAAAATAATGCTCATCATACAACTCAAATTTAGCCCGCTGACCTTGATTCAAACAGTCCTCAACTGCTAAAGGATGAAAATTAAATTGTTCAAGCTGCTTTTTTTCTTCCTCGGTGGGATTGTAAAAATCAACCCAATACCATTGAAAGTCATGGCTTGAACGAATCTCATTCATTTCTATCTCTTTAATAGCTCCTTCTTTGGTTTTAGCTACAATTTTAATCATAAGATAACCTCTGTCTTTTTTGATACTATTCTCTGCACATACCCTTTTTACCATTTTGTTAAACTTTTTTCTTTTAATGTACGCCTTTTCTTGTCTATACATACGATGATGGTGACGACAAGAGAACAAAACGGTGAGGAGGTATATCCATATGTATGAATTTTACTCCCGGCATGAAGAATATTGGGAAGATGATACAAGACTAGACGAACAGCTTTTAAGAGATATAAACAAAGCTGTAAACGATGAGTTTTCCGCTATTCACTACTATACACGCCTAGCAGAGCTGGCTCCTAATGATCAGTTTCAACAAGCTATATTAGGTATTCGGCAGGATGAAATTAAACACTTTGACTGGTTTTCTAAAGCCTATTATGATTTATCAGGCAGCTACCCACAGATTTCATTAAACATAAAACTGCCAAATACTTTTCAAGAAGGGGTCTCTGAATCCATTAAAGATGAAGTAGAAACCGTTCCATTTTATCAATCAATCGCTAGAAGAATCACAAATGCTCGAATTCAAAGCCGCATTGTTCGAGCTGCGAGCGATGAACAGCGCCACGGTCAAATTTTTCGAACCATTCAGTCCCACTTCTCATACTAAATAATACGCTTGCCACTGCAAGCGTATTATTTAGTATGGTTTTATTATTATCTCTTACTTTGTAGCATTAAATTCTTCTTTAATTTTTTGGAGCAGCGTTTGATTGGTTAATACGTCATACCCTGTTAATGCCATTGTTTTTGCACCAAGTATCATTGCTTCTCTTCCTTGCTCACTTAAAGCTGCTTCTCTAAATTCGTGCGTATGACAAACAAAATAATCATCACAAATTTGAATATACGGATGAATAGCCGGAACAACCTGACTCACATTCCCCATATCTAAAGATCCATGATCGCCTTGGTCTTCCGTAATGCTTTGCTCGCTCACACCTAATGAGATGAGATTATTTGTATAGACGTCGGATAATGTTTGATTCGTTTGCATATCATCATAAGAAAACTCATAGTTTGAGATTTTTAATTTTGTTCCTGTCGCTAAAGCAGCACCATGTGCACATGCCTTCACCTTATCTGTTACTTCATCTACATATGCACGAGTTGAAGCGCGAACATAAAATTGTGCTACTGCATAATTCGGTACAACGTTGGCCGCCTTGCCACCCTCTGTAATCACTCCATGAATACGTACATCCGGCTTCACATGCTGGCGAAGCGCATTAATGCTATTGAACGTTTGTAATACACCGTCTAGTGCATTGATTCCTTCATGAGGGGCAGCGGCTGCATGTGCAGATTTTCCGAAGAACTCAAACTGAATCGCATCCATCGCAAGAGAACGCCCGCTTTTTTGATGACAGTAATAAGGGTGCACCATCATAGCTACGTCTAAATGATTAAAAATACCTTGTTCAGCCATCGTTACTTTGCCGCCTCGTGTTTCCTCTGCAGGCGTTCCGTATACGTATATTTTACCGCCCGTTTTTGCGACTGCTTTACTCAGACCAATACCAGCGGCAATTGACATGGTTCCAATTAAGTTATGTCCGCATGCGTGTCCGAGATCCGGCAAAGCATCGTACTCTGCCATAAACCCAATCGATGGACCTGGCTTTTGACTGTCATAAACAGCGGTAAAAGCCGTTGGCAAGTCACATGTACCAATTTCAACTGTGAACCCTTGTTCTTTTAAAACATCTGTTAATGCTTTGCAAGCCTTAAATTCTTCATGGCCAAGCTCAGGATTTTGTCCAATATATTTGCTTACATCATAAAATGTATCCTGTAATTTATTAATTGTTTCATTTATTAATTGTTTCATTAGTTGTACTCCTCTTTTAAATATTTAAACAAATTATAGTATATTTATTCGTTTTTTGAAAGCTAGTTTTTAAGACGTGTTTTCCTATCACCTTAATATGCCTTATAATTAAACTACTAACTGTTTTAAAGAAGGTATGCATAATGATTAACGTAAAAAAATTTAATTTTTTAGGCGGTCGTATTATTAAAACAGGCATTGCCGTTTTTTTGACTGCACTCATTTGTCAGTCCGTTGGCTGGCCGTATATGCTCGCTGTTATTACAGCCATTGTTACGATTGAACCAACCGCTGCGGATTCTATCAAAAAAGCGTTCATTCGCTTTCCTGCTTCAGCAATTGGAGCTGCTTTTGCCATGATTTACACATTTCTTTTAGGCGTAACGCCGCTTACCTATATGCTTGTTGCTGTTTCTACTATTATATCCTGTTATAAATTGCGTTTACATGCCGGAACACTCGTTGCAACGCTAACAGGAGTGGCTATGCTGACGATTGTGCACGACCATTATTTCATATCATTTTTAATTCGCCTAGCGACCACTAGTATTGGGCTGCTTACTTCTTCACTTGTAAATATCATTGTTCTTCCTCCTAATTATACACCGATTATTACGAGGAAAATTCAAAATCTCTCAAAACAAATGAGTAGCGTCTTACAGCAAAGAGGAAGCGAACTTTCTCAAGTACACGCTTGTCATAAACAAACAAAGCTTCAATTTCAGCAGCTTTCTGCTGAAATTGAAAAAATTGAGACGCTTTGTGAGTATCAGCGAAAAGAATGGAAATTTCATCATTTCACTCGTACAGCTATGAGAAAATTCCACTATGAATATAAGAAACTTTCTCTTATGAGGCAGCTTGTCTACCATATTGGTAATTTAATTTATTTGCCCGCTCATCAGCTGCAAAGTGCAAAACATCAAGTGATTTGGGACACTTTCACTTCCTTTCATAAAGTCTTACAAAATGAACAATATAAAAGCTCTTTGCAGCATCAAACGCTTGTTTTGACTTTAAAACAAAGGTTTTGGGCACATAAGCAGGAAGAAAACAGAGTGGATCAGCCTTTTTCAACAGAAACAACCATGCTGTACGAACTTCTTGCGATTCATCACCTGCTTGAAGAACTACACCGTATTCATCGTTTGAAGGAACGCTATAACTTAAACAATTCGCCTGTCTCACTTTCTTCATAAAAAAATCCTCACAAATGTGAGGATTTTCTTGTTTACGAAACTTGTGACTCATCTTTCTTATATTCTTTCTCCCAGTAGTCCGCATTTTTAATTCCTAGCTTAACAGGATCAAATACGGGGTCTACCCCTTGTTTTTTCTGAGCTTCATAGTCTTTTAATGCAACTAACGCAGGCTTAGCTAAAATTAAGATAGCAATTAAATTTAGCCATACCATAATACCAAGTCCTGCATCACCTAACGCCCAAGCTAATGAGGCTTGTTTCACTGACCCGTAGAACGTAGCTCCCAGCAGGACAAGTTTTAATGCAAACATAGCCCACTTCCCGTTCTTTCCGCGAGTTAGATAAGCAATATTTGTTTCAGCAATGTAATAATAAGCCATGATCGTTGTAAACGCGAAAAAGAATAGGGCAACTGCCACGAAGCCAGCTCCAAACCCCGGCAACACTGTTTCAATAGCAGCTTGTGTAAATCCAGGTCCTGCTTCTACACCCGGTAAATTTGAAATAATAAATGAACCTCCCGGTCCTTCCGTGTTGTACATGCCTGTGAATAAAATCATAAACGCTGTTGCTGAACAAACGAACAGTGTATCAATATAAACCGAAAAAGCTTGTACAAGACCTTGTTTCGCCGGGTGTGAAACTTCTGCTGCAGCTGCTGCGTGCGGCCCCGTTCCTTGTCCTGCTTCGTTTGAATAAATGCCGCGCTTCACTCCCCAAGAAACAGCTAAACCAACGATTCCTCCAAAAGCAGAATCTAATGCAAAAGCACTTTTAAAAATAAGAGCGATAACTCCCGGCAACTCCGAAATGTTCATGGCAATAATAATAAGAGCTAAAATAATATACCCAAGTGCCATAAAAGGTACAACGAATTGGGCTACCCCTGCAATACGCTTAACGCCTCCAAAAATAATAAAAGCAAGAATAATAACTAATCCTACTGCTGTAACCGTTGGACTAACACCAAATGCATTGTCGATGCCAAGCGCGATGGAATTGGACTGAACGCCCGGCATTAAGATACTCATCGCAACAAGGGCTGCAATGGCAAATAAAATGCCATACCATTTCATACCTGTTCCTTTTTCAATGTAGTACGCTGGACCACCTCGATATTGGCCATCTTGCTTAACTTTATAAATTTGAGCCAGTGTTGATTCGATGAATGCACTAGAAGCACCAATAAAAGCAACTGCCCACATCCAAAATACAGCCCCTGGACCTCCAAAAGCGATAGCTGTCGCAACTCCAGCAATATTTCCTGTTCCAACTCGTCCCGACAGCGCTAAAGACAGTGCTTGGAAGGAAGAAACTCCTGCTTCTGAGCTTTTACCCTGAAACATCAGCATAACCATGTCTTTTAAGTGTCGTACCTGTAAAAACCTTGTTAAAATCGAGAAAAACAGGCCAATCGCAAGACACCCATAAATAACAGGCGTGCTCCATAGCACATTATTCAAACTCGTTACAAATTGCTCCAAACGATAACCCCCTTATTTTTTGATTCAGACTATTTTAAATTATAAGTTAAATTATAAATTTTAACAATAAAACTCTAAATTAAAACTTTTTTTTAGTTAAAATACACAAAAAAAGTTATAAACCCCTCAAAAACATCCAATAAGAAATCGTTTACACTCCATAATTATTGCTCTCAAAAAAGAGATATCTGCACCTTTCTTCTCAAGAACACATAGGCTATAGGAGTTATTTTCTATTAGAAGGTGTGAAAAACAATGATGAGAATCGAGCCTTTATTTTATCGTTCTTTAGCTCTAGACCTTCTTTATGCGTGCGTCTTAGCTTATAAGCAATACGCACAGGGAGGCACATTTGATGTACCTGAAGGCTACCGGCTTATTAAATCGTTTAAAGCTTCTGCCGTAGGGGTGCAAGAATGGTTTGGTTTTATTTTAGAATCTGATGACTCTATCGTAATTGCCTTTCGAGGAACTCAATCTGAGGCAGATTGGATTGCTGATGCTCGCATTAGGCAGCGCCCCTATCCATACAATCAACGAGCCGGGCTCGTTCATGAAGGTTTTTTAGCCGTTTACGAATCATGCCGTGATGAAATTTTTGAAACATATAAATCGCTTCCCACCAAGCCCATTTATATAACGGGGCATAGCCTAGGTGGCGCACTCGCTGCTCTTCATGCCTTAGATGTCGCCACAAACGCATCTTTTCCGGAAATTACAATGTACAACTACGGAGCTCCTCGAGTAGGGGATCCTCAATTCGTTCAAACATACACAAATCTTGTTTCAAATAGCCGCTGTTTTGTTAACACGACGGATACGGTTCCTAAAATCCCTCCGAAGCGACTCTATTCCCCTTCCACCAAGCAAACAATTTATTACGATCAAGACCCTCTGCAACTCTCATTTACCATCCAAACAGGCTCTACCGTAGGGAACCATAATCCCCAAACATACAGTGTTGGGATATGGATGATGTCGGATTACCCTATTTTGGTCCAAAAATAAAAAAACAGGCGGAATGCCTGTTTTTTTATGCGCCAATTGCTGTTTTGATTTCTTCTATTTGTTCTTGGTGACGCTTTTCATGATAGCCAATAAAATCAATCCATTGCTTTAAATCCATTAACCCAAACACAGGATGTGGAAACGATTTTTGCTTTAGGTTTTCTTCACTGGCTGTTTCTTCTAACTCTACTAAAGCCGCTCTTGATTCCGCCAGCTTACTCTTCATTTCTTCTAATGTCTGATTTTCATTAGAAGGCGTAACTTGAGCCGGTGCATCTACTTTTCGAGAACGGTCTACCGCTAAATGAAACGGCTTATCTTCGGTTGGCTGATTTACACCGTTTTCTAACTGATCCTTTACACGTGAAACAATCATGCGCTCCATCAAATATAAATGTTCTAATACTTGCATAACGCTCCATGTATTAGATGCTGGCTGCTGATTTAATTGTTCATATGTTAATGATTCTACACTGTTCAATACATCATTTCGAAACTGTTCATTTTTGTTCATTGTTCATCCTCCTCTAGGATTCCTCTAGCTTATCGTATCAAAAAACTCTTCTATATAAAAAGGATATCCCTTTACTTAACCATGTTTTAGCTGCAATTGTTTCACGTGAAAAAAATATTTTTTCTATTTGACATAGATCAACTGAAGTGTTATATTTAGATTTCTGGCTTTTCTTTAAGAGCTGGACATAGTGAAAGTAACTTGAAAGGATGTATCGTACAATGCAAGGTAAAAATACTGGCATTCGACACATGTCTTTGAACAAAACTTATTCACACTGGATCGGCTTCGGAGCCGTAAGGATGCAAGAGAGGTAGGGCTTGCGTCGTTTAGGTTAATCGATCATGTGGAAAAACAAACCGCGGCAATGGATGAAATCCATGCAAGCACAATCAATGCTAATTGTGCCCTAACAACAACGAAACATACAAAAACCGTAATCATGGATTTTATAAAGAAAGTAATCATTTTGTTTTTACACTTGCAAAAAGCAAGTTACTGATAAGAAACACGAACAAAAGCGAGCAGATGCATCTGCTCGCTTTTTTAATGATGATTTTTTATTTACTTTATCATTTCTTTTTTTAGGGAATCTTATAAAAAAGCCAAAACCAATATGGTTTCGGCTTTTTTCTTATTGCTCTGCTAGTACATCAGCAAATGCTTTTGCATAAGGAGGAAGGTCTGGCGGACGGCGGCTTGAAATGATGTGGCCGTCGATTACGACTGCTTCATCATGCCAAATAGCTCCCGCATTTTCCATATCATCTTTGATTCCTGGCGTACTTGTTACGTTTCGGCCATCTAAGATTTTTGCAGAGATTAATACCCATCCTGCATGGCAGATTTGGCCGATTGGCTTTTGCTGTTCATCCATATGACGAACCATTTCAATTACTTCAGGGTAGCGGCGCAGTTTATCCGGCGCCCAGCCTCCAGGTACTAAAATAGCGTCATATTCAGCTGGATCAACATCTTTAAATGCATAGTCCGATACGGCTGGAACACCGTATTTCCCCATGTACGTTTCGTTTGCTTTTTCTCCAACTAAATGTACTTCTGCTCCTTCTTCGCGAAGACGCATCACTGGATACCATAGTTCTAGATCTTCAAAGTCTGCACTAACAAGCGCAATAACTCTTTTATTTTCTAAGCGCATCGTAACACCTCCGCCATCAGTATAGCATGTTGGAGAATAAGATTGAAAATAAGGAACTAAATTGTACATAATTAAAGGATTTTTCAAGTGCCCTTCAGAAATTTTTTGTATGCCAAATGATCTAATTTTATATTTTTACTTGACTGGGAACAAACATCACACTACAATGTGTAGTGTGATGTTCATAATGTTGTAAAATTATCCAAATAAGAAAGACTTTATTTAATTGCTACATTTCTTTTTACGGGCTTTTACACTACATAATGTAGTGTTTTTCAAATACACTTAAAGGAGGAAGTAAAGTGAATAAAAACGTCGAAATTGGATCGCTTATTATTCGTTTAGTATTAGGTTTTACATTTTTAGTACACGGCTTTCAAAAATGGCAAGGGGGAATTGAAAATACAGTAGGCTTCTTCGATAGCTTAGGAATCCCTGGTTTCATGGCATATATTGTGGCAACAATTGAACTTGTAGGTGGGGTTCTGATTATTCTTGGTCTAGCAACAAGAGTCGTAGCTGCTTTATTTGTGGCAGTTATGCTTGGCGCTATTTTTACAGCCAAGCTTAAAAGCGGATTCGTTGGCGGGTTTGAGTTTGATATTGCCTTAATTGCCATGTCTGCTCACTTATTTGTTGCAGGAAGCCAGTTCCTTGCTCTTGATAAAGTGGTATTTAAAAAGAAAGAAACTGCTTTTTCTCTTCAAGAAGAAAGCAGTAAATAAAAAAGAAAGCTTATACTCTCCCAATATAAGCTTTCAGGTTAGTCCCGCCGTTTGAGGCGGGCTTTTTTTATATTTGAAGCAGCAAATTCGCAAATAAAGAAGAACGCTCGGACAACGTATCAATTTGAATATGTTCATATTCTGCATGTATTCCTTTTCCGCATGCTCCTAATCCATCCAACGTGGGAATGCCAATAGCCGCTGTAAAATTGCCATCACTTCCGCCTCCAACAGCTGCTTCTTCTAATTTCATACCCAGTTTGGCCGCAATTGACTGAGCGCATTCAAATAACTCTTCCGTTTGTTTAGACTTAACCATTGGAGGACGATTCATGCCTCCTGTTACTTCAATCTTAATCCCTTTTAAAATGGGCGTTAAATTCAAAATAATATCCGTCATACGTTTTGCTTCTTCTTCTGTAGAAACACGTAAATCCACGTGCGCTTCTGCATATTCCGGCACTACATTTGTACCGCTGCCTCCGGTAAATGTCCCAACGTTCACCGTTGTACCTTTTTCATAATCGGTTAAGCTCTGCAGAAAAATCACTTGGCGCGCTAGCTCTTCAATAGCATTGATTCCTTCTTTGTGGTGATTACCAGCGTGGGCTGCTCGTCCCCACACCTTTACGGTGAAAATCCCCGCTCCTTTGCGCGACGTTTTTAACGCACCTGAACCCGCCACCGCAGGTTCTGCTACTAGCACTGCTTCACTTCTTTGTGCTTCTTCTTCTATATATTTTTTAGAGGAAATTGATCCAATCTCTTCATCTGAATTGCAAAAAAACACAATTTTTTTATCCAGCGATAAGCCAAGCTCTTGAATCGCTTTAATCGCCCATATAGATTGTATAATGCCGCCTTTCATATCTAAAATTCCCGGACCATAAAGCTTGTTTCCTTCTGTTCTTAGACTCAGCCTTCCCTTTTCCCATACCGTGTCAAAGTGACCGATAATTAAAAGCTGCTTCTCTCCTTCTCCAATCGTAAATTTCAAGTGGTTTCCTACTTCTTTTTCTTCTATGATTTCATACCCTACGCCTAAACGCTTCTGAAACAGCTGCGTTAAATACATTCCACACTGATCCACTAACTCTTTACTGTAGGACGGTGATTCTTTTTTCACAAATCCAACTAAATCTTCGAGCATCTCTTGTTCATGTTCTTTTAAATAACTAAATACGCTTTGTTCTACCATTACCTGACTCAAATCAATTCCTCCTCCAAACAACCCCTGCTGCTTGTGCATTCATTGCTTTTATTTATCGTACGTATGAGTATGTTCTACGTTTCACATAACGACCTTAAATTATCCTTAATTATAATGGTTTTCAGACAATTTTCCATCCTTAAAATACAGATAATACTTTAACTTATTCATAACCGACCGAAAATAGCCATAAACTTCAACAAATTTATACAAAAAAGCTTCAATCTTCAACAGATTAAAGCTTTCATTTTATTAATTGACATTTATTTTGATATTTTTCCCTTTTGACTTCACACTTACAAATACAAACATAGACACTAAAAAAATAAACAAAATAACGCCAACCATTTCAAAGTTTACTTCGGCCCATGGATTAAAGAAAGTGAATGCTAAGTAGAAGGACACCCCATATGCGAGGATAACAATAACCCAGCCCATCAAGCGGGAAGCAGATTGCCCAAACTTACTCGATTCATTCACCATTTTATGTACAATCAGTGAATCGATTGTATCTGTCAGCATCATACCAAACATAAATACTAGTCCTAATAAAAGCGGCGTATATTTGCCTGCGTTCCCTACAGCTAGAGACCACACGGCCGTTTGACTGACCGTTTCAGCTGCTAGGGCAAACAGCGCTCCTACAAGAATAATTAAAAAAGGATTCGTTGTTCCTTTTGCGATTTTCGGAATAAACTTCCCTTTTAACCCGCTCACCTGAAACTCTTCTTCTTTGTTTTTAGTTCGAAGCAAATGATATGTGTTTAATGTCCCAATCAGAAAGAGAGAGATGATAGATACCCAAGATGCAAAATGATCGAAATATGCTGGAAACGTAAAATTCTTCATCACTACGCCCAGCACCCCGGCCGTGACGGCCACCATTCCTCCATGACCGAGTGAAAACAGCGTTCCGACCCACGGGGCAAAACGGCTGCCCATTCGCCAATTATATCGGGTCTGGCCATCAATAAAAGCTAAGTGATCTGCATCTAATCCGTGCCTGATTCCTAATAAAAAGACAAGTAAAAAAACTGATAAACCTTCCATTTCCTACACTCCTTTTTTTAAAATAAAACGTAAAAAAGCCTCAATTCTATAGAAATTGAGGATGTGTCGGCATATGAAAATAAACAGTAATTGCTCACTGCGTACCTTGATACACCGCCTCTTTCCTAGAAGAGTCAAGTGTACAGAATAGGTAGGTCTCCTGGCTTGAGATCATCATTTTCTACCGCCTTCCCCGTTTTGAGTGACGATAAGATAGAAAACTCCCTGCTTACAGTGGCTGGACCGCTCGAGATTTGCACTCGATTCCCTGTTACCTCTTACGCTATGTAAGAGCACCTAAACTGTGCGAATGATTCATTTTCTTCCTCATTATACTAGTACTCCTTACAAATGAATAGAGAAAATTCAAATAAAAAAGCCCTGCTAAGCTTTACATGCTTAACAGGGCTTTTTAAAGCAATTAAACTACTTCTACCGTTACGTCTACGTTGCCGCTGATTGCTTTTGAATACGGGCAGTATGAGTGGGCTAGGTCTACATATTTTTTAGCTGTTTCTAAATCTAAGCCTTCGATATGAGCTTCAAGCGCTACAGCAATTTTTACTCCTTGATCAGCTTTATCTGGAAGCAGCTGAACCGTAGCTTTTACTTCACTGCTTTTAATTTCTACGTTATGTTTTTTCAACATAAATTCTAACGCACTGTTGAAACAAGCACTGTATCCAGCTGCAAATAGCTGCTCTGGGTTTGTTGCTGTTGTTGCTTCTCCACCAAGCGCTGGAGGTGTTGCAACGTCTAAATTAAAGATATTATCTAAAGAATGAACTTCTCCTGTTCTTCCACCTGTGTTAACGACTGTCGTTTCATATAAAGCTTTCATGTATAAATCTCTCCTCTTTTTTAGTAATTTTATTAAAATTTTTTATTTATCGTTTCTGCAATTTAATTGTACACAATTTAATTTTAAAAAACAAGTGTTAAATACATTAAAAATTTCCCAATAAAAAAAGCCGCGTATATGCGACTTTTTCTTAATAATATTGAGACTGTTCGTCATAAGCTGATTTTCGAAAAATAGACAAGTTGGTAATAGCCCTCATCAGTTTCGTATTAAAAATAACATAATGAATAAACAGCGCCAGCACGCAGCCTAGAATAGCTCCTGTTAACACATCGAATGGATAGTGAACGCCAACCCATACGCGTGAAAATGCAATGAGTGCACCCATGACAACCCACATGCGCCCTGAACGTTTGAAATGCAGCCAGATGGTAAAAGTGATAACTAATGCAGATGTAGCATGATCGCTTGGAAATGAAGAATTCGCGGCGTGATCAATAAGCTGATTCACGTGGTGAGAGATAAACGGACGATCTCGATAAGCAAATAAACTAATCACTTTATTGATAATGACTCCTGTGGCACAAGCACATAAAGCTTGAAATGCTACAACACGGCTGCCGTTTTTATTAATAAGTAAAAACAAGCCGAGTAAAACAATAAGTACATACTGGGCATAATCTGCAAAGAATACCATTAGCGAATCTACAAACTTCACATGCGAGGCATACTGATTCACCGCATGGAAAATGGTATAGTCTACTGAATTAATAGCTGATAACATAATCGAAATCCTTTCTTATTTTTAAATGTCATTAGCTATCTTATCAGTTTCTTGGGAAAATGAACATTATTTCTCGGGCTATTATTGATATATTTAGTAAATAACCATTGATTTCCTTATCATTTATACACCCCGAATCTCTCCATGCTATAATGTACGCAACTATACATAGACACAAGGGGGAATTTTTTTGAGTAAAGGCAGAATTTTAATTGTAGAAGATGAACGCAAAATTGCTCGTTTGATTCAGCTCGAGCTTGAACACGAAGGGTACGAAACGGGCATGGCTTATACAGGGACAGAAGGATTGGCAGAGTTTCAAGCACATGATTGGGATTTGCTGCTTTTAGATGTGATGCTTCCTGAATTGAGCGGACTCGAAGTACTGCGTCGCATTCGAGCAAACGATGATCAGACGCCCGTTATCTTATTAACCGCTCGAGACGCCCTTCCTGATAAGGTAAGCGGACTAGATTTAGGAGCGAACGATTACATTACAAAGCCCTTTCAAATTGAGGAGCTTTTTGCACGTATCCGCGTCTGGCTTCGCCATCCTGCATCAGCATCTCCTGCTGAAAAAGAAGCAGATACTCTGCAGCTAGGAACTTTAGTTGTGAATGAAAAAACGCGAGAAGTCACGCGTGAAAATGAAGCTATTGAGCTGACTCCTAAAGAATATGATTTGCTTGTCTATATGCTTCAAAACAACAATCAAGTGCTAAGCTTTGAACAGCTTCTTACAAACGTGTGGGGATTTGATTACTACGGCGACACGAATATTGTATACGTATACATTCGTTATTTGCGCAAAAAAATTGATGCTCCATTTTCAACACCCTACATTCAAACAGTGCGGGGCGTTGGCTATATGCTTAAGGAGTAGCTCATGAAACTGCAAACAAAGATTATCCTTACATCAACTGTGCTGCTTTTTATTCTGCTAGTGATTGCGAACAGCTCGATTTACTTCATTTTCAAGAAAACCATGGAAGACAATGCAATTGAACGTTTGCAAGCAGAAACAAGCAACGTAACACATGGTCTAAAACAAACAAGTTCGACGGTTAAACAAGCCAATTTGCTTCGTGCCTATTTGCCTCCTAACGGAATGATTCGTATTTTGCCTAAATCAGGGAGGCCTTTAGTTGTATCGGTTACTGATCAAACGAAAGAGCTTCAGGACTTATCCTATTCTTATTATTCAAATGAACAAACAACCATCAAAGAAGACGACGGCCACCTATACGCAATTTCGCATACTCCGGTCATTTGGACGAACGGTGAAGTCGTTTCTTTAGAAGTCACGGAACAACTCGAAGACGTGGAACAATCTTTACAGACGTTAAAATTCATCTTGCTTATTGCCTCTCTTGTTATATTAATTCCGACCATATTTGCCGGACGGCTTTTAAGTAAAATCATTTTGCGGCCTATCAAATCTCTTATTCATACTATGGAAGAAATTCAAGTGTCTCGCACATTCAAAAAAATCGCTCTCTCTTCCTCTTCTAAAGATGAGTTAGATCAAATGGCCAACACCTTCAATAATATGATGGATTTATTAGAGGAAAACTATAAAAAGCAAGAGCAGTTCGTATCCGATGCTTCTCATGAATTAAAAACACCCCTGACCGTGGTAGAAAGCTATGCCAATATGCTAAAACGATGGGGGATGAAGCGTCCAGATATTTTAGAAGAAGCCATCGAAGCCATTCACTCTGAGTCTTTACGCATGAAACAGCTTACGTCTCAAATGCTGGTGCTTGCGAAAGATGAGTCGCAGTGGGAGCTTCACATGGAACACGTAGATGCGGCGGCCGTCTGTAACCAAACAATCAAGCATCTAGAACAAGCTTTTGAACGAACCATTTATTTAAATATAAAAACGGATCATCCCGTCGTAACAGCGGATGAAAAACGCTTAAAGCAGCTGCTGTACATCCTCTTAGATAATGCCATTAAATATAGTGAAAAAGCGGTAGAGGTAACCATAACAAGAAGCGAAAGCTTTATGATTACGGTCACAGATCAAGGAATTGGTATTCCAAAAGAAGATTTATCAAACGTGTATGAACGCTTTTTTCGCGTAGATAAAGCAAGAAATCGAGAAACCGGTGGTTCAGGGCTTGGGTTATCCATTGCTCGAAAGATTGTAGAAGCCCATAGCGGACGTATTGAGATTAGCAGCGATGAAGGCAAAGGGACATCCGTAACGGTTTGCTTTCCTCTTTGATTTCTCACCGTTTCTTAGAGATTTTTAAGAATTGCCTGCTATACTATTTTTCATAATACTGGAGGTGAATGTATGAAGAAAACGGTGCTTTTTATACTTATCTTTCTTGCTGTTGGTTCAGCTTGCTTTTATGGAATAGCAAAAGCAATGAATCGATCTGATACCATTTTATCCGAGTCTGAAATCAGCCGTATGATTCAGCAGAAATATGGCGGCACAATTGAAAATGCAAGCTTTTCTCAAAAAGATGATGAACCGATTTATCTAATTACTTTGCTTAAAGGTGATATTCCATACCACATCACAGTAAATGGAGAAAATGGAGAAGTCCAGTCATTAATCAAACAAAAAGTAGAGAAACAAACGTCTACTCAAACTAAAAATGATACAGAAAAAGAACAAAAAAAGAGCGAGCAGCCACCCGTTTCTCCTACATCCGACGAGCCTCTCATTTCAATGGAACAAGCAAGAGATATTGCTTTACAAAAAGTAAAAGGAACGTTTTCCTCAGTTGAAATAGAAGAGGAAGAAGGCCAAACCTTCTACGAAGTCGAAATTGATCAGTCTAAAACAAGAGAAGCTAAAGTAATGATAAACGCTTACTCTGGGCATGTAGATTCCATCACCTACGAAAATGACGACGACTAAAAGTACAGCGGAAAGCTGTGCTTTTTTTATACACCTTTATTTATTTCTAAGAAAATTTTAAACTTCTTCTTCTTTTCCTTTAAAGTTCATGGGCTAATATAGTCTTAACAACAAATCAAGGAGGCCGTAACATATGAAAGTTATTACAACTGTTTTAGCCAGTGCAGTATTAGTCGGTGGATTAGGTGCAAGTGCATATGCCATGACGGATCAGTCTAAAAGCAATGACAAGAAGCAAACCACAACGATTGAAGAAGCAAAGGCAAAAGACATTGCTCTTCAAAAAACAGAAGGCGGTGACATTACAAATATCCAATTAGCCGTAGATGACGGCGTTAAACAATATGAAGTAGACATCACAAAAGGTAATAAAGAATACGATGTAGATATTGACAGCAACAGCGGTAAAATCATTGAATTTGATGAAGAACAAAAAGACGATGAAGATAAGAAAGAAGAGAATCTTCAAAACGTTTCCCCTGCTGTTTCATTAGATCAAGCGATAAAAACAGCTTTAAAAAGTGCTAAAGGAACCGTGAATGAAACGGATTTAGAACAAGAAAACAACCGTTTAGTATATGAAATTGAAATTGACACAGCCGATAAACGTGAAGCAACTGTTTCAATAGATGCCAAAAACGGTGACGTAATCAGTGTAGAAATAGATGATTAATAGAAAAAGCACGCTCCAAAAGGAGCGTGCTTCTTTTTTATACCGCTAATTTAATAACCGTTAACACAATACCAATCAAGAATCCACATAGAGCTCCGTTCACTCGAATCCACTGCAAATCTTTTCCGACATTGTTTTCCATCATATCCACAAGCGTTTCATCATCTAATTTATCTAAGTTTTCTTGAACAAGCTGCCCAATTTTTGAATGATTCTCGTCTACAAAACTCATGATTTGCTTTTGAATAGCCGTATCAATTGCTTCTTGACGCTGTGCATCCCCTTCAAGAGCATTCAGCCAGCTCTCTACGTAAGGAACGGCGTAGCTTTTCATAAATTCAGGGCTTTCAATAAATGCCGTCACTTTCGCTTTCATTTTATCGACGATTTCTGTTAATTTATTCGTTACATTTAATTCATTAATCGTTTTTTGTTTCCATGCTTCTAATTTCTCAAGAAGCTCTTCATTGTGCTCCAAGCCTTGCAGCTCTTTTCTAATTCCATTTACCAAAGCAAGGCGATATTCATCATCTTCATTACGAAGACGACCTGTAATAGAAAGCAGTAGATTTTGCAAAATAGACCCTAGCTTCTCTTCGTTAATCATGCTTTGAAATGATTTGAGAGCAAATTGTAAAATACCGTCAAGCTCAATATTATCAAGCGCATTTTTAGCAATACTTCCGAGCTGATACTGCGTTTCTTCTTTTTTAATCCAGCCCTCTCCCTTATTTAAAAGAACATCAAGTGCTTTTTCATCATACTGATTTCTAACCACTTCTCCAACAACCGAATGCACAATAGGCTTTAACTCTATTGCTGAAAGCGATGACTTGAGCTCTTTTTCAATAATAGGAACTACTTTCTCTGTATCCACACGATTAATCGCATCAACAAGCAGTGCTGTTCCTTTTTGTTGAATCGTTTCCGAATGAACACCTTTTCGAACAATCGGAAGCAAACGCTTTGTAAACGCAATTCTTTTTACTTTTTCTTGAATGCTTTCTTTTGACAGCCAGTCGTTTTCAAGCGTTGAGACTAACCCTTTTGTAATACGCTGCCTGTTTTTAGGAAGCAGCGCAGTGTGTGGAATAGGAATGCCTAAAGGGTGACGAAAAAGAGCCGTAACTGCAAACCAATCCGCTAAGCCCCCGACTAATCCAGCTTCGAACCCACCTTGAAGCAACCGACCCCAAATTGAATCACCAAAAGGCATGGTGGCAACGAAGCCCACTCCCATAATCGCCAAAGAAATCGTGGCCAAGTGCTTTGATTTCTTTTTTGGGTTTGTTGTAAATACATTATTTGATTCCATTGTAGTCCTCATCCTTTATTTATTTAACTAAACATTTCATCTAGAAATATGTAACGTGATACAGAAATTTTCGCAAAAAAAGAAAGACAAGCTTTTACCCTCGTCTTTCTAGTATATTGCCTTTTTGCTATACTTCAAACTTTTTTTCTTTTCGACTTTTATTAATAAATGAAAAAATGAGGAGTACGACCAGGATAACCGCACATACGCTTGATCCAATCACATTGTTTTTGTTAAACATAAACGATACAAAAATAACAAGCAGTGCTGCTGTTGCAAAGAGCGTTGTATAAGGAAACCACTTTAAGGCAAAAAACGGCTTTTCTTTATACCCTTTACGCAGCTTTAATTGAGCTAAACAAATGCTCACCCAAATGAGAATGATCGTGAAACCTGGAATAGTCATTAAATAACTAATTACATTATCCGGCGTCTTATAGGCTAAAAACAAACCTATTAAAATACAAGCAGCCGTAATCATCAAACCGTTAATCGGAATGCCATTTTTTGAAACTTTCAAGAAGCGCTTGGATGCTTCTCCGCTTTGAGCCATAGCATAGAGCGTACGCGAAGTTGCATACATCCCTGAATTGGCTGCTGATAAAACGGCCGTCAATAAAACGAAGTTCATAATGTGAGCCGCACCTGGCAGACCGGTAATACTAAACACTTGCACAAAGGGACTGTCTTGCCCCGATACAGAATTCCAGGGCATAAGGCCGCAAATAATTAAAATAGGCAAAATATAAAAGCCAATCACTCGCCATACTGTGCCTTTAATTACTTTCGGTAACACGTTTTTTACATCTTTTGTTTCCGTTACGGCCACACCAATTAGTTCAGCTCCCCCGTAAGAGAACATCACAATTAAAAAGGCGCTCAGCACACCGCTCATGCCGTGAGGGAAAAAGCCTCCATGAGCCGTATAATTTGCCCAAGGATTTTGCACATCGCTTGGAATTACACCGAATAAAATGAAAGCTCCCAAAATGATAAAAGCAGTAAGAGCAATTACTTTAATACCGGCAAACCAAAACTCAATTTCTCCGTAATACTTCACTTGAAATAAATTCATCCCTACAATCAGCACTGCACAGAGAAAGCTTAAGAGCCAAAGAGGTACAGAAGGGAACCAAAACTTCAAAAAGCTTCCTCCCGCAAGCAGTTCAACAACCGTCACAACAATCCAGTTCACCCAGTACAGCCACCCTACAATGAAAGAGGTTTGCGTACCGAATGCCTTATGCACTAAATTTTGTACGTTCATATTCGGATAGACAATTGCCATCTCCGCTAGTGCCGTCATTACAATAAATAAGATAAGGCCGCCAAATAAATACGCAAGTACAACACTTGGTCCTGCAATACCTAGCGTGTCAGCGCTACCTTTAAAAATGCCTGTCCCAATCATGCCGGCAAGTGCAATGAGCTGCACATGACGAGGCAACAGACCTTTTTTTAAATTTTGATCTTGTTTTTCCATAATGCCCGTCCCTTCTGTTCATTTTACGTGTTAGTTTAACCAAATCACTTCTTGCACAAAAACCCCTACCGGATATTCAGTAGGGGTTGGACCAACACTGTTTTTTTCTTCTATATAATGAATGAAAATAATCTCATTTAATCACTGTTACTTTAGTCATTTTATGCGTTGCAACAATGCATTGTCAATGTTATTTATTTTCCAAAAATAAAGTCAAAAGAGTATCTACACCCTTTTGACTTCTAGTCTTCGTGCAATGATTGATAAAGCATAGTTTACAATAAAATACATCATCGCAATGATCAAAAACATCGGCACCACGTAACTTTGTTTCTGTCCATAAATGATTTGAGCATTATGCAGCAAATCAGGAAGCGCGATGACCACTGCAAGCGACGTATCTTTTAATAATGAAATAAATTGACTAACTAAAGGAGGTACCATTCGTCGCAAAGCTTGTGGCAATACAATAAAACGAAGCGTTTGGTAATAGTTTAAACCTGATGAACGTGCCGCTTCAATTTGTCCTTTTTCAATTGATTTTAATCCGCTTCGGATAATTTCTGAAATCATAGCAGATTCAAATACAGTGAGGGCCACAATCGCTGCTGACGTAATTTCCATATCAATTCCGATTTCAGGTAAAGCAAAGTATGTAAAAAAGATGATTAAAAGAAGCGGCAAATTCCGGATAATTTCTACGACAAAAGCGAGTACATGAGACAGAACTGGAATGCGGGCATACCTTAAAATACCTACTATACTTCCAATAAGAAAACTTAACACAATCGAAATGAATGCCACTTTTAAAGTGACCCAAAATCCTTCTACTAAGAAGGAAAGGTGATCAGGAGAATAAGCACTCATAAAATCCATCACTTTCACTCCTTTCAGCTTGTTTTACCAAGACGTTTCTCAAGATAACCAACTCCTAAACTCAACGGAATGGTTAGAACTAAATAGAATAAGGCCACAAAAATATACACATCAAACACTACGTAAGTTCGAGAGGAAACAAGATCTGCCTGATACATTAAATCAAAACCAGCAACAATCCCTAGCACGGATGAGTTTTTCACTAAATTAATAAATTGATTCCCAAGAGGAGGAATGACAATTTTAATGGCTTGAGGCAATATAATGAATCGCATCGCCTGACCGTACGTAAGGCCGGATGAACGCGCCGCTTCAAGCTGCCCTTTTGGAACTGCCATAATTCCCGCTCGTATAGCTTCGGCGATAAAAGCTGCCGTATAAATAGTTAATCCCAGCACTCCGGCTGCTGTACCGCTGATTCCTGCCACAATAAAAATAAAAAAGACGATAACCACAAGTGGAATATTTCGAATAAACTCTACGTAGACAGTGCCAATTACATTTACTATTTTGAAAGGAGCTATTCGCATTACCGCAATGATTGTACCAAGTACAAAACTGGCCACTAAAGCAATCAGACTGGCGATAATGGTGTACTTAAAACCTTCTAAATAAAGATCCATATTGTTCGTCAGAATTGAAAAATCCAGCAATTTTCTTCCTCCTTTCAACTAAACAAGCAGGATGAGCATAATGCTGCTCATCCTGAGAAAAGAAAACTGTACGCTTATTGTTTGATCCACTTGTCGTGAATTTCATCATATTTTCCAGAGTCTTTCATCTTTTTAAGCGCATCGTTTAATGCATCTACAAGCTCTTTGTTTCCTTTTTTCACAGCAATGCCATAAGGCTCTTCTGTGAACGGCTTTCCTACTAATTCATAAGAAGGATCTTCATCAGCCATTCCATAAAGAATAGCATCATCAGTTGTTAAAGCATCTCCTTGCTTAGATTTTAAAGCGGTAAATGCTTCTGCATAGTTTTCAAACTCTAATACCGTTGTCTCCGGTGCTTTTTCGCGAATATTAATAGCTGAAGTTGATCCTTTAACAGCCAACACTTTAGTACCTTTCTTCAAATCATCAACGCTTTTAATTTTACTGCCTTTTTTCACAAGAAGAGACTGGCCAGCTTGAAAATACACATCCGTAAAATCCACTTCTTTTTTACGCTCATCTGTGATGGTCATTGTTGCAACAACAGCGTCAATATCTCCTTTTTGAAGAAGAGGAACCCTTGTTTTGGACGTAACTTCTTTAAATTCTACCTTGTTTTCATCTCCTAAAATCTCTTTAGCCAGCTGCTTAGAAATATCAACATCAAAACCTTCTACTTCACCCGTCTTTGGATTCTTTAAGCCAAACAAACGCGTATCATTTTTAACTCCAATGACAATTTTCCCTCTGTCTTTGATTTCAGTGAGCGCATCTTTTTTAGCTGATGATCCACTCGTTTCTTCACTTTTCCCTCCACAAGCCGCTAACATCATAGCCGCTGCTAATGAAAGCACGGCTGCCTTTAAAAACGTTTTTGATTTCTTCATATTACTCCCCCTATTAAACAATTAATGATTTAAAATACGGCTAAGAAATAAACGTGCCCTTTCTTCTTGCGGGTTTTCATAAAACTCAGCCGGAGTTGCCTCTTCTAAGATTTTTCCTTGATCCATAAATACAATGCGGTCTGCTACTTCTTTAGCAAACCCCATTTCATGAGTTACAACTACCATCGTCATTCCTTCTTTAGCCAATGTTTTCATGACATCCAGCACTTCTCCAATCATTTCTGGATCAAGAGCAGAGGTAGGCTCATCAAAAAGCATAATCTCTGGTTTCATCGCAAGTCCCCTCGCAATGGCTACACGCTGCTGCTGGCCGCCTGAAAGCTGGGATGGGTAGGCGTTGGCTTTTTCACCGATTCCTACTTTATCCAAATAGTATAGAGCTGTTTTCTTAGCTTCTTCTGACGACTGTCCCAGTACTTTCATAGGCGCTAAGGTGATATTTTCTAAAACCGTTTTGTGCGGATATAAATAAAAATGCTGAAACACCATACCTATATTGCGGCGCAGTTTGTTAATATTTGTTTTTTTATCTGCAACTAATATATTATTTACCGTCAATTGTCCGTTAGATATTGTTTCTAAATAATTTATGCATCGCAGCATCGTGCTTTTACCCGAACCCGAAGGTCCAATTACGACGACAACTTCACCTTTTTTAATCGTTAAATTGATATCTTTTAATACGTGAAAATCACCGTAATATTTGTTCACTCCGTCAAAAACAATCATTTTCCTCCTCCTAATCTGCGAACAACAATAAATATTTAAATTTTTAAAATATTTAAAATATGTTAAAAATTATATTCTTACCCTTAAAGCAAAGTCAACAGTTGACAAATTATCTCTTTTTTGTAATCAAAATGAACTATCTTCAAATAAAATATGCTAGAAAAATAAAAGGTTTTGTTGGCATTTGCCGATATGTAAGCATACGTTCGCTAGGCTGAAGGTACTTGTATAAGCTTAATCAATAGATTATATTAGTTAACGCATATCTTTATACGAATTGTCTTTCATTTTTCTAGGGCAGTTCTCTCTAATCAGCCCTTTTTCTAATTATCTGTCTATCACTTTATTATATTAATATATATAATTCTCTTAGCAGTAAATTAATAAAAAAGTAAATACAAGCTTCCATTCATGTTAGAGGTTCTGACATAAATATAGTGAAATTATATTATTTCTCTAAAAAACACACGCTTTATTAGCGTGTGTGGCCTTTTATATTTTCCGGACTCATTTGAAAATGCGGATAGTCTTTAAAACCTTGCCAATCTCCTCCCCATTCAAACCCTAAACTTTTTGCGATATCTACAACCTCCATCCAATCAGACCGATTATTGTTATTACCGTCATATTTCATGTCCCAAATAACTTGTCCGTCTTTTAACCCAATAGCAAAATCAATAGCTAGTCCATAGTTATGATAAGACTGGCCGCCCTTTGAATAGGTAACAATGTTGCCTTCTTCCGTCCTGCCTTTTGCATAAAGCTTATCTTGTTCTTCTTTTGAACGGAAACCTTCCGTAATGACAATCGAGATTCCTTGGTCGTTTGCTTGTTGAACAAGTTTATTTTTCTTTTCTTCTACGACAGGATGCAACTCAGCTGCTCCTGAAAAATCTTTTAACGTTGGACCTGGCTTTAACTCATCGCGAAACAAAAATAACAGGCTTACCGCTATCACAACTATCAAAGCTATTGCCAATTTTTTAAGAACGTTCATCTATATAAAGTCTCCATTCTTTTTTGCTGTTACTTAGATAAAATCATATCGAATTTCATTTTGTTATCCAATAAAAGAGCTGTAGTGTTCAACAAACGTCTATATTTTTTCGTTTTTTATCTATTTTCACCATTTTTTCACTATTGGTGGTTACATTAACAATTGTGGACAGCTCTGTACCACACCCCTATAACTTTTAAGGAGTGACAACAGCATGAAAAAGAAACTATTCGGTTATATCATGGCAAGCGGTTTAACACTAGGAGTTATGGCCGCTGCAAACTCCACGGTATTTGCAGCAAGCAAAGATGAAACAAGCTCTTCAACGGTTGTAGAGCGAACAAATGGCAATACAACAACTACGAGTGATGCAACACAACAAAAAGTTGATGATATTATGAAAAAAGCACAGGAAAAATTACAGAAACTCGGCGTAAGCTTACCTCAGCATCATAAAGAAGGCCCCTTTAGCAATTTAGATGCTGGTACAAAGGCAAAAGCCAAAGCTATTATGGATCAGCTTCGCGACGGCACCCTGACTAAGGAACAAGCTGAAGCCAAATTAAAAGAACTTGGCGTAGACTTCCCTGAACATAAAGGTGGTCCTTTTAGCAATCTAGATGCAGCCACTAAGAAAAAAGCCAAAGCTATTATGGATCAGCTTCGCGATGGCACGCTGACTAAGGAACAAGCTGAAGCCAAATTAAAAGAACTTGGCGTAGATCTTCCTGCTAAAAAGAAAGATTTTCTAAATGGTTTAGATGCTGAAACAAAAGCTAAGGCCGAAACCATTTTAGAAAATGCAAAAAAAGAAATTCAAAAACTCGGTGTCACAATGCCGTTTGAAAAGAACGAGCACAAAGCTCAATAACTAAAAAAATCTACTTGGCTGTTGAGAGCCAAGTAGATTTTTTATGATGCAGTTTTCCGTTTCACTAATGCCATGTATACACCTAATGCTAATAAATCACAGACCATAATCACAATGCCCATCGGCAGAGCATTTTGCCCTCCTCCAAGTCCCACAAGAGGAGCTACGGCTGCTCCGAGCAAGAACGGCAGCAATCCTAGAAGCGCTGAAGCACTCCCTGCATTAGAAGCTTGATTTTGCATAGCAAGTGAAAAAACGGTTGTGTTCACAATTCCTACGCTTGATACAACAAAGAAAAGCAAGATGCAGACCAAAATAACGGATGTGTGAGTAGCAATTACAGCCACTAAAAGCACGCTTCCAACGGCTGCTTGAAGCAATCCATACATGAGAAGAGTAGCTTCTTTTACTTTACCAGCTAAACGTCCTGTCACTTGAGTAGCTATAATGAGACCAAAACCGTTAATAGCAAAAACAAAACTGAACATCTGCGGAGACAGTCCATAAATGTCTTGAAGAACAAATGTAGAGCCTGAAATATAAGCAAACATAGCGCTCATAATAAAACCTTGCGCCAGCGCATATCCCACGAAGACACTATCTTTTAGCAATACGCTAAATGTACGCAGTACTTCTGTTAATCCACCTTCTTTACGGCGTTCAGCCGGCAGCGTTTCTTTCAAGCCAAATAAAACGGCAAAAAACATTAGTGCACCAATTACGGCTAATACACCAAATACTCCGCGCCACGACATAACCGTCAGCAGCTGTCCACCGGCAACCGGAGCCAAAATGGGAGCTAAACCATTTACGAGCATGAGCATGGAGAAAAACTTTGTTAAATCCGAACCTGAAAACAAGTCTCGCACGCTTGCTCTTGAAATAACCATTCCTGCTGCTCCCGCCATGCCTTGAATAAATCGTAAAACGATAAAAATCCAAATAGAAGGCGCAAACACGCATAACACAGAGGCAACTGCATAGGTGATTAATGCTGCTACAAGCGGCTTTTTCCTTCCCCGGATATCACTGAATGGCCCCATTACCACTTGCCCAAATGCCAAGCCTAATAAGCAAGCTGTCAGACTGACCTGGGCTAAAGAAGCTGACGTATGCAGTTCTTTAGCAAGCGTCGGCAGCGCTGGCAAATACATATCAATTGATAACGGTCCAAATGCGCTTAGTGAACCCAAAATTAAAATAAATAAAATGCGATTTCCTCGGCTTAAAGACATTCCTTGGGAAATACTTTGCTGATTCATCTATTGTTGTCTCTCCCTTCAGCAGTTTTACAATAGTCTCATCTTAAACCCTCCAGCAACTGGATAGTCAAGACGTAATTCGAATTTGAATTTCCGTCAGCCGCTCTTCTTCATGATGAGAAATAAATGAATCTACAATTCGCCGAATTAAAAAAGGCCCTTCTGCTTTGTATCCTTCGGCTTTAATAAAGTTCAGTAACGTATCGTAATAGACTCCTGTGGTATCTCTCTTTTCTCTCATATAAATAGATGCGTAATCGCCTTCAGGTATTAACGTAACGAGTTCATGCTTAAAAGAAACATCGCTTTCGACCAATAAAAAAATGCCATCGTAATCTGTAAATTGTTGTTTTTTTGTGTTTTCTACAGATAGTATAAACCCTACTTTCCCAATCATAATCGGGGTAATATGACTAATTTTCTTTTTTAAATCACGGAGAACACTTTCAGTTCCGTCTAACGTACCTACCTCTGCTTTTACTTGCACAACTTCACGAGAAGGAAGGTGTTTGATGAACGGGGCTCCTATTTGGTTAATATGTCTCGTCTGTTCTAATTCCTTCATTCGAGTTGTTAACTGGGCATTCACTCTTTGAAGGTGACGAATTTTTTCTTTTGTTACCTTCTGATATTCCGCTAAAGTTTCAATAAATTCATCCAAGCTGCTGTGCTCCATCTTTCTTTTAATTTCTTTTAACGGAACTCCCATCAGCTTTAAATAGACAATGATATCTAATTTTTTAAATTGTTCTAACGTATAGTAACGATAACCGGTTTGCGGATCAACTTCATAAGGCTCGAACAGGCCAATTTCATCATAATAGCGAAGTGTTTTAATTGGAATATCGTGCAGTCTGGCCATTTGCCCAATCGTAAATTTGTTTTGCACTATAAGTTCACCTTCTTTATGTAAAGCTGCTTGCACTTAAAGCAAGCAACACCGTAATTCTCATCATTCATTTAGTTCTTGTACAAGCTCTTCCACAATAAGATGTGCAGGCAGTTCTTTTGCCAGCGTAAATCCAGTTCCTGCCCACAAAGAAGTGTACTCTGGATTATTCATTTGTGTAGCTTTTGTTCGAATAGGCTTTGTCATGTAATGAATATGAGGGTAAGCGGATGGTGCTGATTTATCATAGGAAATAAAAAAAGCATTCACAAATCCTCTAGCACGTTTCCCTGTAAAAGCTCTTGTAACACCTGTTTCATTAAAACGCTTTTGAAGAATGCTTTCTTTATGAAGAGCACTCGCTCCGCTTTCTGGACAACAAATAAAAGCCGTACCTAACTGCGCAGCAGAAGCACCTTCCTGTAACACGCGTTTAATGTCAGACCCCGTCATCAAGCCTCCCGCAGCAATTAATGGCTTTTTAGTGATTAGACGGACTTCTTTTAGCAAATTTATAAGCGAAAAGTCCACCGAACTCTCTAAAAAAGTAGACCGATGGCCGCCGGCTTCGATTCCTTGCAAGCACAGCGCATCTGCTCCTGCTCTCAAAGCCACTTCGGCTTCTTGAGGTGTTGTAATCGTAACGAAAATATGACTTCCAATTCCCTTTAAGCTTGCTACAATCTCTCGATCCGGGCACCCAAATGTAAAGCTCACAGCAGGTACTCGATGTTTTTGAATGATGTCGAGCTTGGCACTCCATTCATCATCATCATTCTTTGGTATGCCAACTTGACACTCCAAATATCCAGCGGCTTTTGACAATTCTTTTTGATAACAATCAAGTGCATCAACTGCTACTTTTTCATTTGTCGGAACAAACAGATTTACTCCAAAAGGTTTTTTCGTAAGTGAGTGCATCTCTATAATTTCCTGCTCCAATTCACGCGCACTTTTATATCCCGCGGCTAAAAACCCTAGCCCTCCGCTATTAGATACAGCTGCAGCTAGTTTAGGCGTCGAAACTCCTCCTGCCATAGGAGCTTGTACAATTGGATACTCACATATATTTTCCACACTTATCACCTCAGCCCTTCATGCGTTCTCTCTTCATTCTACTACAACCCCAGAAAAAAAAGCCCTCCAAAAGGGCTTTTCTTCCATATATAGATTATGCTCATTTCAAAAATTGGGATCATAAATGACGCTTAGGAATGCGCACTACCTAACTATTCCCTCAAAGGTTCACCTATGCGGATGGCACTAACCCCGAAAGGGGAGTGACAGCCGCTTAGGTTTAGAAAGCCAGACCTGATTGTTTTTGGATCAGGTCTGGCTTTCTACATCGATTACTTATAGTGGAGGAACTTTACGCATACAGCTTCTGGAACCGTAACGTTAGATTGAAGAAGCGTTAGCTTTCCATTTTCTTGGTCTCTTTCAAACAGCACCAAGTTTCCTGTCTCTTGATTAGACGCCACAATAAATTGTTCCGTTGGATCTAAAACAAAATCGCGCGGCCAGTCGCCTTCAGTGCCTGTCCATTCTACGAATGTTAACTGTCCAGAATCCTGGTCTACTTTGAATGTTGCAATCGAGTTATGTCCGCGGTTTCCTGCATAGACAAAGCGGCCGTCTGAAGAAATGTGGATCGCACTCCCTTGATTATTTTCTGTAAAATCAGCCGGAATTGCTAAAGTAGCTTGTTGTTGAGTAAAGCTTCCTGTGCTTTCGTCATACGTTAAAAATAAAACTTCGGAGCTGAATTCTGTCATTGCATACGCATAGCGGCCATTTGGATGGAACGTTAAATGTCTAGGGCCAGAACCAACAGATATAGAAAGGCTGTTGACTTCCTTCAATTTATTCTCTTCCACTTCATATGTCACGATTTCATCAATACCTAAGTCCACAACGGCCACGTGCTTTTCTCCAGGAGTAAAATCGGCATAGTGTACGTGTGGTTTTCCTTTTTGTCCTTTTTTGAGGTCTGAATGAGGATGTTCCACTACGGATGCTACATATTCAATTTCTCCTGTTTCTTCATTAACAGAATACGTCTCAACGCTCCCTTTATGAAAGTTAGCAGATAAAACAAGCGTATTATCTTCATTCACTGAAACGTAGCAAGGAGGCGCGCCGTCTAGCAGCTGTTTGTTTACAAACTTCAATTGCCCTGTGTTTGGATCAACCTTAAAAGCAGCTACGCCGCCTTTTTCTCCTTCTTTAATAACTGTATAAAGATGTTCGTTGTCTTTGCTTGCATTTAAGTATGTAGGATTTTCAATTTTAGCCACGGCTTTTACTTCTACAATTTTTTTAGCCTTCGTATCTAACGTAAATGTATAGACACCTTCACTGCCTGCTTTTGTATATGTACCTGCAAATCCAATAAATTTTCCATGTTCACTCATTTTCCTATACCCCTCCTAAAGAATTGTTTTGTTTCATTTATTTTACTATATCATACCGCATTTGTTATAGAGAATGCTCCAATTCAACGTTCATTTATCAGTTTTCCCTACATGCCTAGCGTCAAACCCTTCCTTTTTAAGCCTGCATCTTGCATTTTCCTACCATTGGGCGTTATGATTAAGGATGATTTTATATCGCCCAATAGCAGACGGTTCCTGTATTTCTTAGATTTTCAAACAAAGAAGAATGGGCTGATGAATAGTCGACTTCCATCGCTATAACCGCTGCTCAACTTTTTTCGTAAAGTTACATCAAAAAAGGAGTGAACAACAATGATCACATTAAAAAGTGAACGCGAAATTAATTTAATGCACGAAGCAGGTAAATTATTAGCTTCTTGTCATAAAGAAATCGCTAAAATGATCAAACCAGGCATAACAACAATGCAAATTGATAAATTTGTTGAAGAGTACTTAGCAAAGCACGGAGCAACGCCGGAACAAAAAGGATACAAAGGATATCAATATGCAACGTGCGCTTCTTTGAATGATGAAATTTGCCACGGTTTTCCAACAACTAAACCGTTAAAAGACGGGGATATCGTAACCATTGATATGGTTGTAAATTTAAACGGAGGCTTAGCAGATTCTGCATGGACTCATACCGTTGGAGACATTTCAGACGAAGCACAGCGTCTAGTAGATGTTACATACGAAGCGCTTTTAAAAGGAATCGAGCAAGCACAGCCAGGAAACCGTACAGGTGACATCGGCCACGCTATTCAAAGCTATGTAGAAGGCGAAAAATTCTCTGTCGTACGCGACTTCACAGGACATGGAATTGGAAATACCATGCACGAAGCGCCTACAATTCTTCACTACGGAAAAGCTGGCAAAGGTACACGTTTAAAAGAAGGTATGGTTATTACAATTGAGCCAATGGTAAACGCTGGTACATGGCATTCTAAAATGGATAAAAACGGTTGGACTGCTCGTACAACAGACGGTAAATTATCCGCTCAATTTGAACATACGCTTGCGATTACGAAAAACGGTCCTCTTATTTTAACAGCACATTAAAAAACAGCCCTTTTGAGGCTGTTTTCTTAATGTAGAGGAAATTTAATAACAAAAACTGTGCCGCGGGAAGAAGTAGATAATAATTTAATCTGTCCTCCGTGGCTTTCTAGAATACGCTGAGCAATGGGCAGACCAAGACCTGTGCCACTATCTTTTGACGTGGAAAACGGCTGGTACAGCGACTGCTGCATATGAACTGGAATACCTTTTCCAGTATCTTCAATGTATAGACAGTAGCTATCTTCATGAACCTGCGAGTAGATTGTAATAACTCCCTCTCCATCCATGGCTTCCATACTGTTTCGAATTAAATTATGAAGAACTTGTTTGATTTGTTTTTCATCTACCTTTAATACATGCGGCTGCAATTTCACATCGAAAATAAGCTTATCTTTTTCTGTAAATTTGCTTGAGTGAGTAATCAAAGGCAATAACTCATTAATAATATCCTGCATGCTGACTTTTTTCATCACCGGAGTCCCAGGCTTTGATAACAACAGCATTTCTTCAATGATGTAATTAATCCTCTCTAGTTCTTTCATAAGCAGAGGCAGGTAAAAACGCTTTTTCTCCTCATCAGAAAGAGACTGATTCATAAGAGATATAAATCCATGAATCACGGCAAGAGGATTACGAATCTCATGAGCAGCTCCGGCTGCCACTTCTCCAACCAAGGCAAGTTTCTCAGACTGATGCATTCGCTTTTCTAATTCTTCGGTATCCGATATATCAATGAAATAAAAAATCCTTCCAATGCTTTCGTTCTTCTCATTAAACAGCTGCGTTTGAGAGGCTAAAAAGCAATAGCACGTCTCTTTCGTTCCAAATAATACTTTTTTATTTTCGTGAATTTCTCCCGAATTCAACATGCTCCAAAATTCAGTATTATATTGAGGACATTCCTTCATATACCGGCAAATATCCTTTTCATCGAGATCTAAAAACTGTTTTGCTGAGGTATTAGCAAATATACTATTTGTCTCATCTTCTATTGTGATAATTCCAACAGGCAGTGAATTTAAGATCTGCTGGCGATATGCTTTATCTTTAATGATTTTCCAAAATGAATCTTCTAAACTAACCGACATTTGATTGATAGAAGCCGAAAGCTGCTTCAGCTCGATTTGCTTTGTGTCTTGAAGAACAAGACCGTATTCTCCGTCTGCAATGTCATTCACTTTTTCAATCATTTGTTCAATTGGTTTCGTAAGGCTTGCACTCATACGATAAGAAACATAAAGAGAAGCCACAATAGCACTTACTGTTAAAATTAATAGTAAAATTAATGAATCTTTAATAATAACAGACAGTGTATCTGATAGTGTATCAAGTGAATCAACCGTCTCTTCTTTTGAACTATTAATATCTTTTTTTATCTGATGCAGATCCGGCAAATAATTTCTCTTAAGATACTCTTTTGCTCCCTCTATATCTCCGTACTTCAGCAGTCCCTGCACGTTATTAGAAATCTTGAAATCAAGCAGCTCAATTTTTTCCTTCAGTGGAATCAACGATTTTGGCACAGGCTGCTTATACTTTTCATTGTCTTCAATAACTCGTGTATCATATGATTGATATTCTTCTATCAAAGAGACAGTGGGGTTCTTTAGATTATTTTTCACAATGTATTCTTTTATGTTCAGCTGCTCTTCCCAATAAGAAAGCCACACCATTTGAGGAACATCTTCATCTTTAATTTCGTTGCTTACATGATTCATTTTATCAATGGCATGCACTAAAACTAAAGAGAACCCGCTTAACATGAATGTAATCAAAAGAAGAATCGTTAATATTTGGCTACGGAATGACATGTTGCGAAATAATTGATTCATAATCATCTCTTTCTTTTTCATAGTTACTTCGGCTGTGTAGACATTCTAACTTTCGAATATAATATTTGTTTTTCTTGTTTACTGTACATTGGTCCAAAAGGCGCAAGCTTATAAACACCATCCCGGGCATCAAGTTTGACTTCTCCAGATCGAAGGCCCTTTTTACTAAAATAGTCTTTCATAATCGCGTTGTAAGCTTGAGGAACATCATTTATCACACTTGTTAAAATAACAGACCTCCCCATATACGCCTGATCATCTAAATATCCTATTACGTACATTTTTTGTTTTTTCGCTTCTTGAATCACTTCTTGATTATATGAATTTCCTTTAGCATAGACGATATCGACGCCTTCATCTTTTAACTCACGGAGCAGCTTTACTGCTTTTGCTCCATCGTCTCGGCTGTTTACCACTCGATAATAAAAAGCAATTGAGGAATCAGACGCTTTTAGGCCTTTTTCAAACCCTGGATTTTTTTCGCGTGCTTCAAATGCATCAATTAATCCAATTTTTTTCGTTCGTGTCTTCATGGCAGCTGCCGTGCCTGCCAGATACTCTATTTTTGTTTGATCAAATGTATATACAGTTTGGTTTTTATAACGTGAAGTACCGTGAATGGTGACGAAATGAACATGAGGATACTTAGGAGCGAGTTCTGTAAAAACGGTAGAAAATTCTCTTCCATGTCCAATTACGACTTTTGTTCCATTTTGAATAACTTTTTCAGCAGCTTCCTTCATTTTTTGGTTCGTATTTACTTCGCTAATAACTTGAGCCGAAACGGGGTACTTCTGCTCGATGTTGATTTTTCCTTTATAAGCTAGACTGCCCCAGCTTTGATCTGTCAGTACATCAGAGGTGAGAATTGCAACGCTTGTGTTTTCTACTTTTTTTGTCGTTTGCTGACTTATAATCCCTTGTGTTTTCGAAACAATAATAATTAAAAACGAAGCGACAACAATCAGGGCAAGCAATAAAATCAGCCTTAACTGTCTTGATCGTTGCATAGACCTTCTCCTTTTTGTTTAGCATACTTTCATTATATAAAAAAAGCATCTAAAAAGACTACATCTTTAACGAAATTCCAACTTTTTTCGACATTTCTTTCATATCTTACCTTTTTTAACACTTTCACTCCAAAAGAAAAAGCAGAAAACATCTGTTTTCTGCTTCGGCCTTCAATCTTCATCTTTTACGTCCATATCTTCAGGGATTGGCTCATTTAGGTATTCTTCAATTTGTTTTTTATACTTTTCCATTTGCTCTAAATGAGTGTTAAACTGCTCTTTATTTAATAAGTAGTTTTCACCATCAAATATAGCCCTTACTTTTCCTTCTTGAATCAATTTCTGTACATATTCTTCAGGGAAAGATAGATACTCTGCTGCTTCTTTTATCGTTAAATACATCCTGCTCCACCTTTTAGACGTTATAGTGTACTTCTTCTGTAGCTTTAACCATTAACTCATACTGACGCAAGCGAAGCTGGAATAATGTTAACGGACCATAGTAAGCTTCAGGATTGGCTTTCATATGACTTAATACGTCTTGATTTTCATTAATATGCGCCTGTGTTTCTTCAATCGTTTCTTTTAGAACCTCTTTTGGCTTTTCAAAGAATAGTTCAATATCAACTTCTAAATTTTTCTCAAATAAATTAAATTGCATAAAAAACTTTGCCAGCATAGATTCTGTGATATCTTGATAGTCTTGACTTTCAATGTACTTTTTATATTGATTATAAAGCAGCGTTTGATTTTGAAGAATGGAAGAAAACAGTTTTCCTGCTCCTTTTAACAAAAGCTGCGTTGGATTAACGCGAAGTAAAATATTTTCTTCATCCAGCTGAACCCGATTAGCCATACGATTAACGTCGCGGCGCCAGTCGTCCAGCACTTTAAAATCGCAGGCTAACGTTAATTTTTGCTCATTGTACATCTTATTTAATGACTCTGCTACTTCTTCAATATCTACTTGACTCGCAATCAGCTCTTCATTTGATGTAGCAATCCAGTCCTTTAAAGAAATGCGGAACTTAGGTAGAACATCTTGCTGCAAGTGCTCTTCCACGCGCATATTCATTTGTTTATTCAGCTCAATATGAACCGTACTAAAATCACTGTCTTCCTTCACTAATTCTGAAGACTTTTTGAGTAAACGAGGAATTTTATTTTTTAGCTTTTTGCTGATATCCTCTTTGATGCCGTGATAAGCCGAAACAATACTACTTGCTTTTTCTTGTTCTAAGTCATCCACTCGATGCAAGAAGCCATTTAATCGCACAAGCATATCTTCGTTCCATTTAATACTTTCAATCAAATGATTTTCTGTGTGATTTCTCTTCTCCACTAAGCCCTTTAGCATGCTTTGAATAAAGAACAGCAGTCTGCGCGCACGCTCTTCTACTCCAACGTCGTTTGGATCGTAATAGAAATTAGCTTTAATAAACTGAGCCAAGTCTCCGTGGTGCTGACTCGATACGTAGTGAGGCGTATAGGCTAATACATGCGCCTGTGGGAAATCAGCGCCAATGCTTGCCTCAAATTCTTTTGTAATTCGCTCAATCGTTGCTTGATTATAAAGACTGTCCATATTGTTGATGACAAAATGAACTGGCGTATTTGGCGCATATTCTTTAATCTCCAGCAATAATTCTCTTTCTTCATCAAGCAGCGATTCTTTTGCATCAAGCACAAACAGTAAACCATCTGCTAAAGGAGCATATTTAAATGCATCCTGCTCACGCGCCTCTTGTTCTGTAAAGCTTGGCGTAACAATGCATGAACAATTATGCTTATCAAGGAACGCAAAAGGTTTTTTCACTTCTACAAGCGCCTGGTGAGAAGATTGCTCCGCTCCGTCAATCGTTTCCATCGGAATGATTTCTTGATCAGCGATTTGCTGGATAGATTCTTCTTCATCATGAATGAACACAAAGGTTGTTTCATGATTTTGCGGTACCTTTTCTTCTGTAATCGATCCCACAAATGAAGACGTTGCAGCATTTGTTCCTGTAATTAATAAGTGTGTCGTATGAGCATCTAATAAAAAGTCTACCCACCATTTAAAGGTGTGCCCCACTTCTAAACCATTTTCATTAGCCCATTTAATAATGCCATGGCAAAGTTTGTAGTGATATTCAAGACCATCAATGTCGTTACGCGCCTCAAAAATTAATCTGCCTGCATTTTCGATTGTAATGGTATCAATAGTTGACGGAAACTTTTCATTCCATGAAAGCACGGCCGCAGACGGAAATAACGCACGTGACTTATTAGTAATTTTAAGCCAGTTTGTTAATACGTTCGGAATGACTTCATGCAATTCCTTTACAGAATGATCACTTTCCATTAAGTCAGTGTACGTCTCTTGATAAAGAGTTGAAATCTCTTGCCAATAATCATAGAGACCCACTTCAATATTCAAGAAAATATCATTGATGGTTTTAATCCAAGCAAGATAAGGAGGCTGACTCTTATATTGTTTCCATAAAGCTGAGACAAGCTGTTTGAAATATACTTGGTCCACTTTGTAAAATGAAATCATCACTTGATAAAAATAGTTAGGGATAAAGTTTGCTGTATATCCTTTATCTACGTAAGTCTTTAATACCGCAAACCAATTCAGCGATTCTGTTCGAATACACTCATCTACTGCAAGCTCCACTGCGCTATTAAAATCTTCTTGCTCTTCATAAAATCTTCGCGCAATCGCCGTGACGTTTGGATAATCCGGCTGAGAAGCAACCAGCTCGTTAATAACTTCATAAGCTCGTTCAATATTGTTATGGTCCGTATAAAGCGAAAACAGCTTTAGCGCTATTTCAGCTTTTAATACTTTTGAATCCGTTTCGATGGATAGGTAAAGCTCTTCAGCGAGCGTAGACAACCCCAATTCATAATGTGCGTCGGCTGTATTTTTCTTCGCCCACAGCTTAAACTCGCCATTTACATTCTCCCACTTAAAAATCGCGGATTCAAAATCTTGATTGTGGAAGTACACTTCTCCCTGAGCTAAGCGAATGAGCGATAAGTCGTACCACTCTTTTTGCTGCTCTTCGTAATAAGCTTGTCCAAGGACTTTTACAGGCGGCTGATTTTCATTTTCTTGCATAAACGTTTCGTAATATTTCTTTTTCGTTAACTGATATTCTACCGTCATATAGTCTCTCCTTTTTGATGTCAATATTTTATGTACTCTATCAAATTCCCTTTTTTATACTTTTCATACACGATATTTTCTTACTCATATTTTACGCAAAAAAAGCCTCAAGAACTACTCTTAAGGCTTTTTTTATAACTTTTATACTATAAAAATGGCTATTTATCATAAATCGGCGCTGAAATAACAAATATATTAATAGGCATCCCGTCGAAACAGCCCCATTACTTCTACCGTTTCCGTAATATTTACGAAAGCTTCAGGATCCACAGATTGAATTAACTGCTTGAGGTTTGCAAGCTCATAGCGTGAAATCACCGTCATTAATATTTTACGGTCTTCTCTTGAATAAGCTCCTTCACCGTTCATTAACGTCACACCGCGCACCAAATTCGTAAGAAGCTGCTGCTTCATTTCTTCGCCTTTTCTCGTAATAATGGTTAACGTGAGCTTAATGTGGCGAGTATGAATCGCATCCACTACTTTTCCTGTGACGAAAATCGAAAGCATCGTATATAAAGCCGCGTCCCAATTCACAAAGAAACCTGAAACAAATACGACCACGGCATTCATCGCTGATAATATAGCGCCAAGCGGAAATTCTTTTTTATGCGTAAGAAGCATCGCAATAATATCAAATCCACCTGTTGAGGCTGACTGACGAAAAACAAACCCTACGCCAATTCCAGTTAAAACTCCTCCAAAAACAGCTGACAGAATAGGATCTGTACTAACAGCTCTCAAGGGAATCACGTATAAAGCAATTGATAAAGCCACAACGGACAGCAGCGTATGTAAAACAAACCGCTTTCCTAACTTCATAAAACCAATAATTAAAAGGGGTAAATTCAACAAAAAATTCATTGTTCCCGTGCTTGCAGGCGTTAAAATTCCTATAATCATAGCAATACCGCTAATGCCGCTGCTTAGCACTTTATGGGGGATTAAAAACCAATTGTATGCAAATCCAATTAACACAGAACCCGCTATAATAGCAATTGCTCTATACATGATGTCCCTTCACCTCTTACCACAAATATAATGTTTTCATTTATTGCTTCTTTATTATAATTCCTAAAATATTGAAAACCTTAAAAAAAGTATATTCAGAAATTTGCTGTGTTGGTGGGGTGGACAAACGGCAAAATAAAACGGACATACAAGCGGATAATGCTTTTATATCAAGCTTTTGCTGCTTTTGGTATAAAAATGCTAACTTTACCTTTTCCGTACTTATTTAACCTAAAAGAAGTTGAGACATCATAATGAAATGAATCTAATTTAAAGGCGAACAACTAGTATAGATGAGCTTGTATGGAACCGCAGTTGATTTCCGTGCAAGACTTCGCTTTCCGCGGGCGGCCGCTGAGCCTCCTCGTCGCTTGCGCTCCTGCGGGGTCTCACCTGTTCCGCTTTTCCCGCAGGAGTCTTCGCCTTGCCCTCCAATCAACTGCTAGAAGGAACGAAACAGACGACACTTATTTGCCCTAACAAAAAAATAAACCATGAATCAAACATGTTAATTAATGGTTCGTTTTTTACTTGGGTTAAAATACTTTTGTCCCAGCCTCTTGGTGGAAAGTTATTTTAATTTTATTCTTCTTCATATAGACCATTAATAAATTCTTCAAATGAATGGGCGACGAAAAAAATACTGCTTTCAGGATTCTCGTATGCTAGTTCATGATTTATAAAAACGATAATAGGCCGCTGAGAGTTAGAACGGTAGTCAAAACATACATGATTATCCGCTATGTCATCTCCAAATGGGCAAATACCATCAACTAGCTGGTATTTAATATCATGATACACGTTTAAAATGTAATCCTTTTTCTCCTGATTAAAACTTAGTAAGTGGTAAAAAGAACATTCTCTCTTTCCAACATTAAATCCATCAGCTGAAGGTTCTCCACCATGATACTTTGTTACACATTCAATAAAGTGGATTGGAAACAATACATCCTATACTTTTTCTACATTCAAAATGGTTTCTAAACTTACCTCTTTTTCATCCGTTTCCCACGTAATCAATTTGCTTCCTCCATTTTTCCTTATGTATATTTAGGAATCTTTTTACTCCCATTTATAATTGCTTTTATTTGTTTCTCTATAAATCTTTTAGTATATTCCGTACTGTATTAAAAATAAAAGCCAATATAAAACACCACTACCATTCCTAATGATAGTGGTGTTTCAAACAATTTTCTTATTTTAATGTAAGCACCGCCACATTCTCCACATGCGTCGTATGCGGGAACATATCAACAGGCTGAACTTCAACCGTCTCATAGCCGCCTTTTTCTAGAATAGCTAGATCACGCGCAAGAGTTGCTGGTCCGCATGAAACATAGACAACTTTTTTCGGCTTCATCTCGATGATGGTATTTAAAAGGGCTTCGTCGCATCCTTTTCGCGGCGGATCTACGACGATGACGTCCGCTTTGATGCCTTGTTTGTACCAGTTTGGAATGACGACCTCTGCTTCGCCTACTTCGAATTCAACGTTGTGAATACCGTTTAGCTCAGCGTTGCGCTTTGCATCTTCAATCGCTTCAGGCACGATTTCAACGCCATATACTTTTTTCGCTTTTTGAGCGAGAAATAACGAGATTGTTCCGATTCCACAGTAGGCGTCAATGACCGTTTCTTCTCCTGTTAAATCTGCATACTCGAGCGCTTTGTCATAAAGCACTTTCGTTTGCTCAGGGTTTACTTGATAGAATGATTTTGCTGAAATGGCAAATTTAACGTCGCCGATATAGTCGTAAATATATTCTTCTCCCCAAAGTACGTTCGTTTGGTTCCCTAAAATGACGTTCGTGCGCTTGCTGTTGACGTTTTGAACAATTGATTTCACGTTCGGCACGGCTTCGATAATGTCTTCTATAATACGCTTTTTGTTTGGCAACTCAGCTGTACGAGTCACAATTACAACCATAATTTCACCCGTTACAAGTCCGTAGCGCGCCATGATATGACGAAGCGAGCCTTTATGCTTTTGTTCTTGGTAAGCAGAAACCCCATGCTTTTCACAGATTGATTTGACAGCTTGAACAACATCATCATTTGCCTGCTGCTGAATCAAACAGGCATCCATGTTAATGATATCGTGGCTTCGCTGCTGATAAAATCCAGCGACCAAACCGCCTTCTCGCTCTGCTACGGGAACTTGAGCTTTGTTTCGATAGCGCCAAGGATCGTTCATTCCTAGCGTCGAATGTACCGGAACGTCAGGTAAATGGCCAATTCGCGCCATGACGTCTTTTACTTGCTTTTGTTTAAATTGCAGCTGTCCTTCATAGCTTACATGCTGCAGCTGACAGCCTCCGCACTGCTTGTATACCGGACAGGGTGCTTCAACACGCTGCTCACTAATTGTATGGTGCTTGATAAGCTTGCCAAACGCATAGCCTTTTTTTACTTTAATGACTTTTACTTGGCCGCTTTCGCCGGGCAGCGCATTTTGAACGAAAATAGGAAATCCGTTCACTTTCGCTACACCCGCTCCGTCATGCGTTAAATCTTCAAACGCAACATCTATATATTCATTTTTTTCTACAGGTGGTTTTAATTTTTCCATTTATCGTTACATCCTTTTAGTCATTTGAAAATGCTGAACTGATTGTACCATAAGAGCGAAAGCCAAACAAAGGAAAGCATGAAAAAAGATCGCAATTAGGCGATCTCATTTTTTTCCATCAATTCAGCTGTTGCTTTTGGAACAAAGATTTCTACATGGCGATATAAGTTTACAAATTCCCCAGGCAATAACCCACCGTACTCGCCATCTAGATTTAGCTGCATTTTATCATTCGTATGAATTTTAACACGGTTCGCTTTTGTATAAATAATATGAGGATCATTGATATGTTCTCCTCGCAGCGCAAGTGTCGCAATTCGAATAAACTCAGCTAAATTTGCTTTCTTTAAAATAATTAAATCAAACATGCCGTCATCTAAAGAAGAGTCTGGTGCCAGCTTTTCAAAACCGCCGACTGAGTTCGTTAAGGAAACGAGGAAGAACATAATCTCGCCGCCAAAGAATTTTCCGTCATACTCAATTTCAACGGATGTTGGTTTAATAGAAGGAAGCATTTCCATGCCTTTTAAATAGTAAGCTAGCTGTCCAAGCATTGTTTTTAACTTGCTTGGCACTTCATACGTTAATTCAGTTAAACGGCCGCCTCCGGCGATATTTACAAAGTAATGCGTTTCTCCGTCGTTTGTTACACAGCCTAAATCAATTGGCTTCGTTACACCTTCTACAATAACATCAACAGCGCCTTCAATTGTACGCGGGACATTAATGGCACGAGCAAAGTCATTGGTTGTTCCAACAGGAATAATACCTAGCTGCGGACGATAGTCTTGTCCGGCAATACCGTTTACGACTTCATTGATGGTACCGTCTCCACCGGCTGCAATTACAACATCAAAGCGGCGCTCTACTGCTACTTTGGCAGCTTCTGTTGCATCGCCAGCGCAAGTTGTAGCATGACAAGATGTTTCGTAACCTGCTTGCTCTAGCTTTTGCAAAACTTCCGGTAAGTTTTTCTTAAAAATTTCACGGCCCGATGTCGGGTTATAAATAATTCTCGCTCTTTTCATATTCATCATCCTAATAATGATAATTTGTCACAAATCTTTGCCTACTTTTATCAGTGAAAGAATGCCCCCTCACATTACATCATCAACAAGAGGGGGCATGAACAAACATATTATAAAGAAATTAACCTTGATATACAATATTCACGTTTGGGTTTTTATTCATACCTTCAGCGCGATCGCCCTTACTCATAATAAATGTGAGATGGATACCCACCTCACATTTAGTTATCAAATTTAGCGTTTATTAATTTCTTCTAAAAGAATTTTATTAACCATAGGTGGGTTCGCTTGACCTTTTGAAGCTTTCATAATTTGACCAACTAAGAAGCCGATTGCACGATCCTTACCGTTTTTGAAATCTTCAATAGACTGAGGGTTTGCATCTAATGCATCTGTTACGAATTTACGTAAAGTTGCATCATCAGAAATTTGTACAAGACCTTTTTCTTTTACAATTTTCTTTGCATCTCCGCCATTTTCAATTAATTCTTTGAATACTTTTTTCGCAATTTTAGACGAAATTGTACCTTCTTGAATTAATTGAATCATACCAGCTAGACCTTCAGGTGTTAATGCTACATCTGAAAGTTCTTTTTGATTTGAGTTTAAGTAAGCAGAAACTTCACCCATTAACCAGTTAGAAGATAGTTTAGCATCTCCGCCTGCAGCAAGTGTTGCTTCAAAGAAATCAGACATTTCTTTTGTTAGCGTTAATACCATTGCATCATAAGCAGGTAAGCCTAGCTCTTCTACATAGCGCTTTTTACGAGCATCTGGAAGTTCAGGAATCGAAGCACGAACGCGTTCTTTCCACTCTTCGTCGATGTGTAATTCTAATAAGTCAGGCTCTGGGAAGTAGCGGTAGTCGTCAGATCCTTCTTTTACACGCATCAGAATTGTTTCACCCGTAGACTCATCAAAACGGCGTGTTTCCTGCTCGATTAGGCCACCAGACAATAACACTTTTTCTTGACGAATTTCTTCGTGTTCAAGACCGCGGCGCACATAGTTAAATGAGTTTAAGTTCTTTAGCTCAGCTTTTGTACCAAACTCTTCTTGTCCAACTGGACGTAAAGAAATATTGGCATCACAGCGAAGTGAACCTTCTTCCATTTTACAGTCAGATACGCCTGTATATTGAATGATTGATTTTAGTTTTTCTAAATAAGCATATGCTTCTTCAGGAGAACGCATATCTGCTTCCGATACAATCTCAATTAGAGGTGTACCTTGACGGTTGAAGTCTACTAGTGAATAGCCATCGCCTGTATGCGTTAACTTACCAGCATCTTCTTCTAAATGAAGTCGGTTGATACGAATGCGCTTCGTTTCACCTTTAACTTCTACTTCAATCCAACCGTTCTCGCCAATTGGTTTATCAAATTGAGAGATTTGATAAGCTTTTGGGTTATCCGGATAGAAATAGTTTTTACGATCAAACTTTGTATCTGTTGCGATTTCACAGTTTAGCGCAAGCGCCGCTTTCATTGCAAAATCAACTGCTTCTTTGTTTAACACAGGTAGTACGCCAGGATAACCTAAGTCAATTACACTTGTGTTAGCATTTGGAGCCGCACCAAATGCGTTTGGACTTGCTGAGAAAATTTTAGATTTTGTCTTAAGCTCAACGTGTACTTCAAGACCAATAATCGTTTCAAAGTTCATCTTTATCTCACCCCTTACAGTGCTGGTTTCGCTTTATGATGCTCAGTTGCTTGTTCGAATGCATGAGCAACACGATAGATTGTGCTTTCGTCGAAATGCTTACCGATAATTTGTAACCCTAATGGCAATCCATTTGATAAGCCGCAAGGCACAGAAATACCAGGTACTCCAGCAAGGTTTACTGGGATTGTTAAAATATCGTTTGCATACATTGTTAATGGATCATCTGTTTTCTCACCAATTTTGAATGATGGAGTTGGTGTAGTTGGTCCAATGATAACGTCATAGTTTTCAAATACAGACTCAAAGTCTTGCTTAATTAACGTACGTACTTGCTGTGCTTTTTTGTAGTAAGCATCATAATAACCAGAGCTTAACGCAAATGTCCCAAGCATGATACGGCGTTTTACTTCGTTTCCAAAGCCTTCGCTTCGAGACTGCTTGTACATTTCGATTAAGTTCTCAGCATTATCTGTACGGTATCCGTAGCGAACGCCGTCAAAACGAGATAAGTTAGCAGACGCTTCAGAAGAAGATAATAGATAATACGTAGCTAATGCGTATTTAGAGTGTGGAAGCGATACTTCTTCCCAAGTTGCGCCTAGTCCTTCTAACACTTTTAGTGCATCTAAAACAGACTGGCGAGCTTCTTCGCCCACACCTTCGCCTAAGTATTCTTTTGGAACAGCAATTTTAAGGCCTTTTACGTCACCTGTTAAAGCAGATACATAATCCGGTACATCAACATTAGCAGAAGTAGAATCCATTGGGTCTACGCCTGAAATTGCTTGAAGTAAGTATGCATTATCTTCAACAGAATTTGTGATTGGTCCGATTTGATCTAAAGAAGATGCAAATGCCACTAATCCGTAACGAGATACGCGACCATACGTTGGTTTTAATCCAACAACACCGCAATAAGCAGCTGGCTGACGAATTGAACCACCTGTATCAGAACCTAAAGAGAACGGAACTTCTCCTGCTGCTACAGCTGCAGCTGAACCACCGCTAGATCCACCCGGTACGTAATCTAAATTCCATGGGTTGCGCGTTAACTGAAGACCTGAGTTTTCAGTTGAAGAACCCATTGCGAATTCATCCATATTTAATTTACCGATTGTTACCGCTTCAGCTGCCTGCAGTTTTTGAACAACTGTTGCATCATAAATCGGATCAAAGTTTGCTAGAATTTTACTAGAGCAAGTTGTACGTAAATCTTTTGTGACAATATTATCTTTTACACCGATCGGCATACCAAATAATAGGCCAAATTCATCTTTTGTTTGTAATGCTTCATCTAGCTCTTTTGCATAAGCACGAGCATTGTCTTCATTAAGCGCTAAGAACGCACCTACTTTATCATCTACTTCATTAATACGTTTGTATGATTCGTCTACTAAATCTTGTACACGTACTTCTTTCTTGTGTAAAAGGCTATGTAGTTCTGAAAGTTTACGATCGAATAAAGACATCGTAAAGCCTCCTTCCTTATTCTAAAATAGTTGGTACTCGAATGTAGCCATCCTTGTGGTCTGGCGCGTTTTTTACTACGTCTTCAATTGGTAAGCCTTTAGCTGGCTTATCTTCACGCATCACGTTTTTCATATCCAATACGTGAGAAGTTGGTTTTACATTTGTAGTATCTAGCTCATCTAATTGTTCTGCATATGTAATAATAGCATCTAATTGTTTTGTAAATAGTTCTGCTTCGTCATCCGTCACCGCAAGTCTCGCTAAGTTTGCAACGTGTTTTACTTGATCAACAGAAATTCTTGACATGTTCCTTCACCTCCGAATATTCGTCCCACTACAATATACTGATAATACCAAACTTCACTAGCAACAGGCAACATTTCTGAGACTAGTTCCTAAAATATTAAAAACCCCGCCAGACAAGACAGGGCTTACATTTATCACTTCTATTTTATACCAAATCTATTTCATTCAAACAACATTCCATACTTTTCCTTCGTCATAAAATATTTCTCTCTTGCATAGGTATAAAATAACCTTCTTTTTAGAAAAGATAGATAGAAAGAGAAACATGCTTTAGAAGAACACACCACCATGTTTTAATTTCACTAGTCTTTGGGAAAGTAAAGAAAACGAATAACTACTTTACCGTAAAAGAGGTGCTATAAAAATTGAATAAAATACTTATACAGTCAGTCATCCACCAGCGCCCTGTGTATCAGCAAAGCGGAAGATGGTTTGTATTAGATGAAGAATTCAAGTGGGATTTGTCCACCTTGCAAAAAGATGTTTTTGCTTGTTTAAATAAAGCCTTTCATATTCCTATCATTTTTTGTGATTCATGTGAAGCCAATAAAATTGTCTCCGCTCTTGGAGAAGAAGAAGCAGAATACCTGCAGTTTGCCTCAGGTGTTTACTGGCGAGAAGTCGGCATTATATTTATTTTTAAATTTGATGACTACCTTCCGCTTGTTGAAACCATCTTTCACGAGCTGCGTCACTATATTCAAGATCACATCCCTTATTATCAGAAAGAATTTGAGCTGGATAAAAAACGCCCGTATGAAGAGCGGACAACCGAACAAGATGCATTTGCATTTGCTGCTTATTATCTTGCTAAGTTTACGAGACAAAATTCTCACGCCATTTCTTCATAGGAGGCAATTTCATAGAATTAAAAAAAGACACTGCTTGAGCAGTGTCTTTTTTTGCTTACTCTTCGTAAATATGAACGAACGGCTTGTCTTCATCTGCTTTTCTAACAATGAGAGCTTCCGGTCCGCTTACTGAGTTAATAGAGATACTCGTTTCCATATATGAAGGGAAATGATCAAGCATTAAACCAGCAACGTACTGAGTAAATCCTACAATTTCACCTTTTCCATAAAATTGTACGGGAATATCAATCGTCATTTTTTGAAGCTGTCCATCTTTGTAATACCCTTTCCCTACTACGCTTGTAAAGTTTGGGAAGTAGTCTTCGATTTGCGCTTTAAACTCATCAAACTTCATCGCATCATCTCGGTGATCTTTTGTTGCATCTGATGATGGGAATAAATAATATTGCTCGTCTAAATTATCCCAGCTGCCAACGGCCGTATCATTTGAACCTGCATTTCCGACAGCCATGAAGTTACCTGGCGTTAAAGAAGCCTTAGCACTTTGTTTGAATAGTGCTACTCGAATTGGAACGTTTTCTAAGCCCTTGATATTACGCATACGCTGCACAATTTCATCGGCCATCTTTTTGCCTTGCTCTTCAATATTTTTATCGGTTAGTTGTTTTTCACGGGCATAACCATTTTCCTCTGTATAATAATGAACAGAATTCATCGCCAGACCAATTGTGACGCCTCCAAGTTTTACCTTATCGTCTCCGTCTTGAATAAGGTAGTCTTGTTCAGTAATGTTCGCTAAGTACATTGGACTTGTTTCGTTGCGCGTTTTCAAATCGCCTTTTTCTGTATCAATTGGGTTTAACCCAGTGTTTTTAAGCTTCTTTTTCGCCGTATCATCTTTTGCTTTGCTTTGAAGATCTTTAAACTGTTTATCACTCAGCTTACGGCTTAACCATGAGCGAATAGTATCTTTATCAAGGTACTGGCCTTCTTGATACACATATTTTTTCGGAGAATAGCTATCTGTCGATAAGCGCATTAAGCCTGTTTCAAATTCTTGCGCATCCAAGCGGTTATTTAAGTTTGCTGCTACTAAGCCTCTTGCCACTCCCGCTTTAAATGGAAGAATTGTTCGGTAATAATCGTCTGAAATACTATACTTCGGAATAACTGCTTTTTCTTTCTTGTTGTTGGTTTGTTGAACAGTCTCTTTATCGTCCGAAAGGTTCGGTGCACACGCTGAAGTTACAAGCATGACCGCAAGAGAAAGTAACAATATCTTTTTCAACTACACACACCTCTTATTTATTTAATTCCGTAAGTAGCCTTGCTTCATCCCATACTTCAATTTCAAGCTCGTTAGCTTTTGTCAGTTTGGAACCAGCCTCTTCCCCTGCCACAACAAGGTCTGTCTTTTTACTTACGCTTCCTGTGACTTTACCGCCAAGTGCTTCAATTTGTGCTTTTGCCTCATTGCGAGATAGCTGTTCAAGCTTACCTGTTAATACAACGGTTTTACCAGCAAAAACAGAATCTACATTTTCTACACTTACAAGCTTGGGTCCTTTGTATGTAAGGTTTACTCCATACTCTTTTAATTCATGTATAAGTTCTTGAACCTCTTCTTGTGTAAAGTAAGCGACAATAGCATCAGCCATTTTGGCACCAATTTCATTAATTGCCACTAATTCATCATACGTTGCTTTTGTTAACTTGTCTATGGTTTCAAAGTGCTGAGCTAACGTCTTTGCAGCTTTTGCTCCAACGTGGCGAATGCCCAAACCAAAAAGCAAACGCTCAAGTGAATTTTCTTTAGAAGCTTCGATGGCCGCAATCAAATTATCAGCAGATTTCTCACCCATGCGCTCAAGCTCGATTAACTGCTGTTTTGTCAGCGTATAAATATCTGCTACATCTTTAATTAACTGTTCACGAAATAATTGTGATATAACTTTTTCACCAAGTCCATCAATGTTCATCGCATTGCGGGACACGAAATGAATAAGTCCTTCACGAATTTGAGCAGGACAGCTTGGATTAATGCAGCGAAGCGCAACTTCTCCTTCTAAACGCACCAGTTCACTTTCACATTCAGGGCAGTGAGTAGGCATCGTAAACTCTTGCTCTTCTCCCGTTCGCTTCTCTTCAATCACATTCACTACTTCAGGAATAATATCTCCTGCTTTTTTCACCACGACATAATCTCCGATGCGAATGTCCTTTTCACGAATCAAATCTTCATTGTGAAGAGACGCACGCTGTACCGTCGTACCTGCTACTTGAACCGGCTCCAAAATAGCTGTTGGCGTAATGACACCTGTCCGGCCTACCGTCAGCTCAATATTTACAAGCTTGGTTACAACTTCTTCAGCAGGAAACTTATAAGCAATAGCCCAGCGTGGACTCTTGGCCGTTGTTCCAAGCTCAGCCTGCTGATCAAATGAATCTACTTTTACAACAATGCCATCAATATCATAAGATAGTTCTGGACGTTTCGTTTGCCAGCTTTCGATATAAGCAATCACATCATCAATGGTTTCACACGTCTGTCTTTCTTTATTTGTTTTAAAGCCAAGATCATCGAGTAAATTCAAACTTTCGCTGTGAGAGTCGATTTCTAATTCTCCTGTATCAGTCATGGCATAGACAAAGATATCTAAATTACGTTTTGCCGCAATTTTAGGATCTAGCTGACGCAGTGAGCCAGCAGCTGCGTTACGGGGGTTAGCAAACGGAACTTCATCTCTTTCCATTTTTGCTTCATTAAGTGCTTCGAATGATTTCCTCGGCATAAATGCTTCTCCGCGAACTTCCATTGATAACGGTTCTTTAATTCGCAGTGGAATCGAGCGAATTGTTTTTAAGTTTTCAGTAATATTTTCACCAGTCGTACCATCTCCGCGCGTAGCACCCAGCACTAAGTATCCATCTTCATAGCGAAGAGATACAGCAAGGCCGTCAATTTTAAGTTCGCATACATAAGAAAACTCGTCTTCAACGGCTTGGCGCACTCGGCGATCAAAATCTCGAAGGTCTTCTTCATTAAATGCATTTCCTAAACTTAGCATAGACGTTTGATGCTGAACCTTCTCAAACGCATCGAGCACTTGGCCGCCGATGCGCTGAGTAGGTGAGTCAGCTGTTTTTAATTCTGGAAACGATTCTTCTATTTCAATTAACTCATTCATTAATTTATCGTATTCTGCATCTGGAACAGATGGCTGATCTAACACATAATATTCATAACCATATTGATTTAATAAGTCACGTAATTCTTGAACGCGTGATTTTGCTGTCTCAAACTCCATATTCTAGCTCCTTTTCACGATTACACTTTCGTAACCGGGGCAAATTTAGCAAGCAGTCTTTTTACACCTGTAGGACTAGGAAAAGCAATGTCTAATTCTTTTGAGTCTCCTTCTCCTTTTACACTTACAACTGTACCAATTCCCCATTTTTTATGCTCGGCCTTATCTCCAACGCTCCATCCAATCGATTCACTGCCCGTTGATACAAGCTTCGTTTTTGCCACGGCCGCTTGTCGGCGCGCTGCAAACGGCGAAGCTGAAGCCCCTGAACGACCAGCAGCAGGCTTGCGCATCGTTTCATTTAAAGATTCCACAAGCTCGCTTGGGATTTCTCCAATGAAGCGCGATTTTGGATTGACGTTTGTTTTACCAAATAGTGTACGCATTTGAGCATTTAATAAATACAATTCTTGTTCAGCACGTGTAATCCCTACGTAGGCTAAGCGTCGTTCTTCTTCCATTTCATTATCTTCGAATAACGATCGGCTATGAGGGAATACGCCTTCTTCCATACCCATTAGGAAAACAACCGGGAACTCTAGACCTTTTGCTGAGTGAAGCGTCATCAGAATCACTTGTTCGTTCTCTTCTTCTTCCTCGTCGTCAAGCTTATCGATATCAGCAACAAGCGCTAAATCGGTTAAAAATGCTACTAAGCTCTTATCTTCACTTGCTTCTTCAAACGTTTTTGTAACAGATAAAAACTCATCAATATTCTCTAAGCGACTTTGTGCTTCAATTGTTTTTTCTACTTTAAGCGCTTCACGGTACCCTGTTCTTTCTAATACTTGTTCCACAAGCTCTGTTACAGACATATAGTCTTGCATTTGAGCTAAGTTTGAAATCATGGATTGGAAATCACGAAGTGCTTTTGTTGCTTTACCCGTTAACCCCATCAATTCTACTTCATCAAGCGCTTTGAAAATAGAAATGTCATGAACGTTTCCGTAATTGGCTACTTTATCGACTGAAGTAGCTCCAACTCCGCGTTTTGGAACGTTCACAATACGAGCTAAGCTAATGTCATCATCTTGGTTGGCAATTAAGCGCAAGTACGCAAGCAAATCTTTAATCTCTTTGCGGTCGTAGAACTTAATCCCGCCGACAATCGTATAGTTAATATTGGATTTTAGCAGTACTTCCTCCATTACACGCGACTGTGCATTTGTACGATACAAAATGGCAAAATCGCTATATTTACGTTTGCCGCTGTCTACTGCTTCTTTGATTTTACGTGCTACAAACTGTGCCTCATCATGCTCACTCATTGCTTGGTAATGATAAATCTTCTGGCCTTCATCGTTTTCCGTCCATAAGTTTTTCACTTTACGATTCATATTGTTTGCAATGACGCCGTTTGCCGCAGCCAAAATCGTTTTCGTTGAACGATAATTTTGTTCAAGCAAAATGGTTTTGGCTTTTGGGTAATCTTTTTCAAATGACAAGATATTTGTAATATCAGCCCCGCGCCAGCGGTAAATAGACTGATCTGAATCCCCTACTACGCATACATTTTCAAATCGTGCGGCTAGCAAGCGAACCAGCATATATTGTGCATGGTTTGTATCTTGATACTCGTCCACATGAATATATTGAAACTTGCGCTGATAGTACGTTAACACTTCAGGAACTCGTTTAAATAACTGAATCGTTGTCATAATCAAATCATCAAAATCGAGCGCTTGGTTTTTCTTTAAACGCTTTTCATACTCTTTATAGACTTTACTTACAACTTCTTCATATGGTCCTGCTGCTGTTTTATCAAATTCTTCCGCTACTTTCAGTTCATTTTTAGCTGAACTAATGCTTCCTAATAGCGAGCGCGGATCGAATTTTTTTGGGTCGATGTTTTGATCTTTTAAAATGTTTTTAATAACGGACAGCTGATCCGTTGAATCTAAAATCGTAAAGTTGCGATTAAAGCCAATACGATCAATATCTCTTCGTAAAATACGTACGCACATCGAGTGGAACGTTGAAATCCAGATATCTTCTGCCACTCCGCCAACGATACTTGCCACACGCTCTCTCATTTCACGAGCTGCTTTGTTTGTGAAGGTAATAGCTAAAATATTCCAAGGTGCAACTTCTTTTTCCGCCATTAAAAACGCAATTCGATGCGTTAATACGCGTGTTTTCCCACTTCCTGCACCGGCCATAAGTAATAATGGTCCGTCTGTTGTTTTAACTGCCTCTTGCTGCTGAGGGTTTAATCCTGTTAATAATTTTTCACTTAAAAAATTCACGTTTTCACCGCCTATATCGAACATATATTCTCTATTCTACTTTATTTATTTTTCACTGTGCAATATTCTTTTTTACCGCTTTTACCGTTTTTAATGCTTCCGATAAATTTGTATAAATAACATTTCCTACAATAACTGTATCAGCTAGCTCTCCCATCTCACTTGCTTGCTCTTTTGTCTCAATACCGCCGCCGTAAAATAACTTCGTCTCATTTAGCGAATTTTTCACTTCTGCCACTAATGCAGGGTCTCCATATGTTCCACTGTATTCTAGATAGAAAACGGGCAAATGAAACATGCGTTCAGCCATGCGAGCATACGCTACAACATCTTCTGCATCCAAATCGGTTTTCGCTTCCGTTAGCGCAGCTACTTTTGCTTCGGGGTTAAGTACGCAGTATCCTTCTACAAAAATTTCATCCCAGTCCATGATTTCACCGTATTCCTTCATCGCCGCATGATGTAAGTCAACAATCCACTTTGGATCCTTGCTGTTTAAAACGGTCGGAATGAAATAAGAATCAAAACCAGGCGTTACAGAGTCAATTGTTGATACTTCTAGCGCACACGGCACCGTGTAGCGGCGAATACGCATTAACAGCTGCAGCACATTGTCTAAAGTTACTCCGTCTGATCCTCCAACAAGAACCGCATCCGTGCCGGATTCGCAAATTTTTTCTAAATCTGCATCTGAAATTTCTTTATTAGGATCTAATTTAAAGACATGTCTCCACTCTTTAATATCATACATATAGGTTCCTCCATTTCTTTACACTTAAAAGTTCGCGCTCGTCCATTTGTTCATTATAACAAAACTAGGAGGGTGAAATGAAAGGAAAACCGAACTTTTCATCACGTTTTTTGTTTTCAAAAAATATGGATAAAAGATACGGTTTTATCCTCAAATTCCGAAAGAAAACATCACAAAAAAAGCCCATTTTGCACAAGGTTATTGTTTCTCTGCATAGGATATGCTAATATATAGCTACTAAAATTCATATGATATACGCTGAAGGATCAATAGTACTTAAATCCTCTTCACAAAGCGAACTAGGGACGGTGAGAGCCTAGAGAATGGTTTAAGGAAAAGGCAATCTGGAGTATATACAGACGAAGGTGGATACATTTTGTATCAACCAGGGTGGAACCGCGGGAAAAACTCTCGTCCCTGGGCATATTGTTGATATGCCCAGGGACGAGAGTTTTTTTGTACCCGCTCTTTTTGTTTCGCTTGAATTACTACCATTTACAGGAGGAATTAGAATGTCAAAAACAATGGATCAAATCGTATCTCACGCCAAACACCGTGGCTTTGTATTTCAAGGTTCTGAAATTTACGGCGGTCTTGCAAATACATGGGATTACGGCCCGCTTGGCGTAGAATTAAAGAACAATATTAAAAAAGCATGGTGGAAAAAATTCATTCAAGAATCTCCATACAACGTTGGTTTAGACGCTGCGATTTTAATGAATCCAAAAACATGGGAAGCTTCTGGTCACTTAGGAAACTTTAATGACCCAATGATCGACTGTAAGGATTGTAAAGCTCGTCACCGTGCCGATAAATTAATTGAAGAAAAGCTTCAAGAAAAAGGCATTGAAATGATCGTAGACGGCCTTTCATTTGATGCAATGGCTGACTTAATTAAAGAACACGAAATTACATGTCCTGAGTGTGGTTCAGCTAACTTCACTGAAATTCGTCAATTTAACTTAATGTTCAAAACGCACCAAGGTGTAACTGAAACATCAACAAATGAAATTTATCTTCGTCCTGAAACGGCTCAAGGTATTTTCGTAAACTTTAAAAACGTTCAGCGCTCAATGCGTAAAAAGCTTCCATTCGGTATCGGCCAAGTGGGTAAAAGCTTCCGTAACGAAATTACACCTGGTAACTTCACATTCCGTACGCGTGAATTTGAACAAATGGAACTTGAGTTCTTCTGTAAACCAGGCACTGAATTAGAATGGTTTAACTACTGGAAAGAAACATGTAACAAATGGCTTCTTTCTCTTGGTATGAAAGAAGAAAACGTTCGTCTTCGCGACCATGATGATGATGAACTTTCTCACTACAGTAATGCAACAACAGACTTTGAATACAAGTTCCCATTCGGCTGGGGCGAACTATGGGGCGTAGCTTCTCGTACTGACTACGACTTAAAACAGCACATGGAACACTCTGGAGAAGACTTCCAATATGTTGATCAAGAAACAAACGAACGCTATGTACCTTACTGCATCGAGCCTTCTTTAGGGGCTGACCGTGTAACACTAGCTTATATGATTGATGCATATGAAGAAGAAACGTTAGAAGATGGCTCTTCTCGTACAGTTATGCAGCTTCACCCTGCTTTAGCACCATTTAAAGCTGCTGTATTACCACTTTCTAAAAAGCTTTCTAACGAAGCGCGCGCTGTTTTTGAAGATTTAGCAAAATACTTTATGATTGACTATGATGATGCTGGTTCAATCGGTAAACGTTACCGTCGCCATGATGAAATCGGTACGCCGTTCTGTATTACATTCGACTTCGATTCATTAGAAGACAATCAAGTAACAATCCGTAACCGCGACACAATGGAACAAAAACGTGTAGCAATTAGCGACCTTAAAAATATCATTGAAGAAGCAACTCAATTTTAATAAAAAAAATAAGCGTATGGCTGCTTCAGCCATACGCTTTACTTTTGATTTGAATCTTCTTGAAGGCGTTCTAACACCATTTGATACGCATCGCTTCCATAATTCAAGCAGCGTTTAACACGGGAGATCGTCGCTGTGCTTGCTCCAGTTTCCGTCTCAATTTTATGGTACGTGTTGCCTTCTCTTAGCATTCTTGCTACTTCTAAGCGCTGTGCTAATGATTGAATTTCATTAACTGTACATAGGTCATCAAAAAATTGATAGCATTCTTCAATGTTTTCTAATGATAAAATCGCTTGAAATAGCTGATCTAATTCTTTTCCTCGTAGTTTGTTGATTTGCATCGTATCGAACTCCTTTATCATTGGCTTTCTTTACTAGTTGTTTCTATCTATAAAATACAGTTTCTATATTTATTTGCACATACATTCATTCTGTATGAAGACAGCCAATTTCATACAAATTTCAAATTCCTTTGATACTTTTATATTTTAACGCATTATAGACGGAAAAAGTACTTTTTTATTCATAACGTCATAAATTCCTACTGGCGTGATACGAATATAAGGCAAATGTGTAGACGAAAAGAACAGCAGTGAATAGACAGGATCATCGTGTTTGTATCCTCGCTCACCCAGCACTTTCTTGAGTTCCACCTCTCGTTTACTTAGCTCTTCCATCGGCAGATTCGACATGACTCCTTTTAACGGAAGATCCAGTTCATATACTACTTTCTCACCTTCTGTAATAACAATACCGCCGCCAATTTCTTTCATACGTTTGAATGCACACATCATATCTTTTTTCGATTTTCCAATTAAAATAAAATCACCTGTATTTGAAAACGAACTCGCCATTCCCGATACATTTGTCGCAAATCCTTTTAACAGCGTATTGATGCGCCACTTGCCTTCTCGGTCCACCAGCACTAAAAAGCTTTCATCATGATCAGAGGCTAATACATCTCCGCTCACATTTAAGTGAATTGAATACGGCTCCATAATAACAGCATTTTTCATTTTCACGCCTACTGGCATTGAAAATTGAAAATCGTCCATCGTTAAATCAAAGTCTAACTTTAACGGTGAAAAACCAAACTTTCCCCAAGGAAATTCTACCGAGGCTAATGCTTGTTCTTTGCCTTCTTTTTTCATCCACTTTCCTTTTGCTAAGACAGATACCGGAGTAGGCCGCATAGGATCTTCTAAAATATTAATATTAGCCACACAGCCTGTTGCTACATGCCCGTGCAAATGTTCCATGTTGTAATAGCGGGCAATATTTACAGACACCATATTATAAGCATCTAACACGGGAACTCCTTCTGAAATAGCTAATGTAATTAACATATCTGACACGCCGTTCTGGTAAAAAGAAGGCGGAGAACCGTCTGTATTCATCGTGATATGGTCAAAATAATCTACCTGCAGCTCTTTTAACTCCTGCAGCAGTTTTGGCAAATCTGGCCGAATGGAAGAGTGGCGCAAAGCAACGTCATAGCCTTGCGTTAACCGAGCAACAACATCTTCCCCTGTCATAGACTCATGATCGCTGTCTGCCCCGAGCAATTTCATTTTTGCTAAGGTAAATGCTGACGCCCCCGGGAAATGTCCTTCAATATGCTTCCTCATCCGCTTTGTCTCTTGAACCCAGTGAAGCATTAAATCATCTCCGTCTAAAAGCTTCGGCCAACTTGTCAGTTCGCCTCCTTGTAAGACAGCTTCATTTTGTAGCCAAGAAGTAATGTTTGTATGTGAGAAGATATCAGCCTCTTCATCAATTTCTGTCTGCGAATCAAATCTGCACCACCAATACAGTGACTGTGGTAACGTTTTCATTTCTTCAATCAATGAAAATGCCGTTTTTTGTTCAAGCTGTAAAGCGAGAATTAAATTATCATTAAATAAAGTGGTTGTTCCGTGCTTGGCTGCATATTGGGAAAAAGTCTGGGGATTATATAACTGAAACGGGTGAACATGCGGCTCAATATACCCAGGAACCACATATTTCTCACTGCAGTCTATAATCTCTGTAGAAGCGTCTGTGTGCTTAGGCATCTCTGAGCCAACGTATACAATACGATCTTGGTAAACCCAAATATGTGCTTTTTTCCACTGCTTCATTCGAGCGTTCAAATATGTTGCATCTTTTAAGACAATAGTTGGTGCTTTTTGACCGTTTAATACTAAAAGCTGCTGTCTAATATGTTTGCTTTTCCAGCGGTATCTCTGTTCCGGCATGCTAAATTCCCCCTAATTTACTATGTATTTTTATCGTAACACATCCGTGATGTAAACGCATTCAGAAACTGTTATTAATTTTATGAATAAAGGTGATAAAACATGAAACCAAATATCGGTATTGTTAACGCATTAATTCGACTTACACTGGGCTTTACCCTTCTTTCTTGGACAACATCTCGTTTATCTCGCAGACCGTACAAAGATTCATACATCTTCTTAGGGTTAATGGGAGCTTTAAAAGTTGCAGAAGGCATCACGCGTTTTTGCCCCCTTACGTACGCATATGATTCGTGTCAAAAACACGATGAACATGAACACCATCCAAATGGAAACGAAGAAACGTATAATCCTTCATAAGGTAAAAAGGAGAGCCGGAGCTCTCCTTTTTTATTTTAAAGCTGCTTTTGCTAATGCACGATGGCCGATGTCTTTGCGATAGAAAAAGCCTTTTTCTACATCGATATGAGCCATTTGTTTGTATACTTCTTGCTGCGCTTCTTGAAGAGTTGCTCCTTTGGCACCTACTAATAGAACGCGGCCGCCGTTCGAAACGTATGTGTCGTTTTCTAAAGCCGTACCAGCGTGGAAAACAAGCGCGTCTTCACTGATCGCATCCAATCCGTTAATTGGCGCACCCTTTTGATAATCTTCTGGGTAACCCGCTGCTGCTAATACAATTCCAATAGCTGCTTCGTTATCCCATTCAATTTCTACTTTTTCTTCTTTCAAAATGCGAAGAAGCACATCGACTAAATCGCTTTTCATACGGGGCAGTACAACCTGTGTTTCAGGATCTCCAAAACGCGCATTAAATTCAATCACTTTTGGTCCTTTTTGTGTTTGAATCAGACCAGCATATAGAATTCCCGTATACTCACAGCCTTCTTCAGCTAATCCTTTAGCCATTGGAAGTAAGATGTTTTCTACAGCCTCTTGTACTTCTGCATCACTGATTTGCGGAACAGGAGAGTAAGCTCCCATGCCTCCTGTGTTCGGACCTTGATCGCCGTCAAAAGCACGCTTATGATCTTGTGCAATTACCATTGGATACACATTTGTCCCGCGTACGAATGCCATTAATGAAAATTCTTCACCATCCAAAAATTCTTCTACAACTACTTTGGCACTTGCTTCTTTAAATTTTTGGTCAACTAGAAAATCACGTAATGTATCTACAGCTTCTTCTACTGTTAAAGCAACAGTTACACCTTTACCAGCTGCTAAGCCGTCTGCTTTAATAACAATTGGAGCGCCTTGCTTTTCCACATATGCTTTTGCTTCCTCGTAAGACGTAAATGTTTCATACGCTGCGGTTGGAATATCATACTTTTTCATGAGCTCTTTTGCAAAGCTTTTGCTTCCTTCAATCATCGCTGCTTGTTTGCGCGGTCCAAAGACCGGAAGACCTTCTTGTTCGAATCGATCAACAATGCCTTCAATTAGCGGATTTTCTGGTCCAACAATTGTTAATCCAATCTTATTTTCTTTTGCAAACTGCACAAGCTCTTCTTGGCTGCTTTCATCGATTGGTACAATCGTTGCCACATCTCTCATGCCTGGGTTTCCTGGTGCTACAAACACTTCGTTAACAAGTGGACTTTTTGAAGCTTTCCATGCAATTGTATGCTCTCTTCCGCCTTTTCCAATAACTAAAACATTCACGTTCTTCACCTCATTAATGTTTAAAATGTCTTACGCCTGTAAATACCATTGCAATGCCGTATTCATCTGCTTTTGCAATTGACTCTTCATCACGAATTGATCCGCCTGGCTGAATAATAGCTGTGATTCCTGCTTTAGCTGCTGCTTCTACTGTATCGCCCATTGGGAAGAAAGCATCTGAACCTAAAGCTGAACCTTGTGCTTTTTCACCAGCTTGTTCAATTGCAATTTTTGCAGCGCCCACGCGATTCATTTGACCAGCACCTACGCCAATTGTCATGTCATCTTTTGCAAGTACAATAGCATTAGACTTAACATTTTTAACAACTTTCCATGCTAATTTTAAATCTGCCCACTCTTTTTCTGTTGGCTCGCGTTTCGTTGGAACAGTAATCGTTGCATCATCAAATCCGAATACGTCTTCATCCTGAACAAGCACGCCGCCTTTTACAGACGTTAAGAAAGCTTCTTTTTCTGCTTTTTCATCAAGCTCTATCGTTAGTAAACGAAGGTTTTTCTTAGCTGTTAATACATCTAATGCTTCTTGATCGAACGCAGGAGCAATGATAATTTCTAAGAAAATTTCTTTTAACTGAATAGCCGTTTCACGGTCGATAGGACGGTTAGCTGCTACGATGCCGCCAAAGATAGATGTAGGATCCGCTTCATATGCTTTTTGATAAGCTTGAGCAATTGTTTCACCCACACCTACACCGCAAGGATTCATATGTTTGATCGCTACGATAGCCGGCTCTTTGAATTCTTTTACGATTTGAAGAGCTGCGTTTGCATCGTTGATATTATTGTATGATAACTCTTTTCCATGCAGCTGCGTAGCTGTTGCAATAGAACCTTTTTGTGTTAACGGCTTTTTATAAAAAGAAGCTTGTTGGTGAGGGTTTTCTCCGTATCGTAAGCCTTGAACGCGCTCATACGTTACTGTTAATTTCTCAGGAGTTGTTTCACCTGTAATGTTTGTTAAGTATTCAGCGATTAATGCATCATAAGCTGCCGTATGACGGAATACTTTTGCTGCTAATCGTTGGTTGGTTTCAAATGAAACATTGCCATCCGCTTTTAACTCTTCTACTACGGTTGCGTAATCGCTTGGATCTACTACAACTGAGACAGAACGATAGTTTTTCGCAGCTGAACGAAGCATTGTAGGTCCACCGATGTCAATATTCTCAATCGCTTCAGCAAGCGTTACATCCTCTTTTTCAATTGTCTTTTTAAATGGGTATAAGTTTACAACTACAAAGTCGATTGGCGAGATATTATGCTCTTTCATTTGAGCTTGATGCTCTTCATTATCGCGTAACGCTAATAAAGCACCGTGAACGTTAGGATGCAATGTTTTTAAACGGCCGTCTAAAATTTCTGGGAAACCAGTTACTTCAGAGATTCCGATAACGTCAATGCCGTTTTCTTCTAGGGTACGCTTTGTACCGCCAGTTGAAATAATTTCTACTCCTAAGTCCTTTAATTCTTGTGCAAATGAAACAATACCTTCTTTATCAGATACGCTAATAAGCGCGCGTTTTGCTGTCATTTTGTAAACTCCTCCTGATCCGATCTCTCATTTAAAATCTTTCTTTCACTACTACTCTACCATAGTAAAGGATTAAAACTTTTTTGACAAGGTTACATCCTATTTATTTAACTGCGGCTTGTTCAAATAATTCATTCAGTACCGCGGGATAAAATTGATGTTCAATTTCATGAATACGGGCCTCAACTGTTTCTCTTGTATCGCCTTTTTCAATGCGAATAGCCTGCTGGTCAATAATTGGTCCTGTATCCATGCCTTCATCTACAAAATGCACGGTAATTCCAATCACTTTTACTCCTGCATCAAAAGCTTGACCAATAGCATCAATCCCAGGAAATGCAGGTAAAAGCGAAGGGTGGATATTAACAATACGATTTTTGTATGGCTTAAGCAACGTCGAACCAACTAATCGCATATATCCTGCTAAAACAAGAAATTCTACTTTAGCTGATGTAAGCTCTGCAAGAATTGCTGCTTCATACGCTTCTTTATTTTCATAGTTTTTAGGCGAACAAACAAAGCATGGTATTCCACATGCTTTTGCTCGTTCAATTACGTATGCATCCGGTTTATTACAAACAACAAGCGCAATATTTGCTTTTAATCGACCTGACTGAGTTGCTTCGTAGATGGATTGAAAGTTACTGCCGTTTCCAGAAGCAAACACTGCAATATTTATCATGCAAACGTCCCTCCAGCAAATTCAACACCTGTTCCTTCTTTGACACGTCCGATAACAAATGCTTTTTCGCCTTCGTTTTCAATTGCTTCAATGACTTTATTCATATCTTCAGGTTCAACAGCTAAAACAAATCCGATTCCCATATTGAATACTTCGAACATTTCTTTACGGTCTAGCTTGCCTTGCTCTTCAAGGAAATCAAACACGTATGGAATTGGCCAAGAACCGTAATCGATTTCTACACCTAAACCTTCAGGAAGCATACGAGGGATATTTTCAACAAATCCGCCTCCAGTAATATGAGCCATACCTGCAATCTTAGCTGCATGTAATGCTTTTAAAACCGGCTTCACGTATATTTTTGTTGGCGTTAATAACTCAACTCCGAGCTTTTCATTAAAACCAGCGTAAGTTTCGTGAAGATTTAACCCTTGATCATCAACAATTTTACGTACAAGAGAGTAGCCGTTGCTGTGAATACCGCTAGATGAGATACCGATCAACAGCTGTCCAGCTTTAATCTCATCTCCAGTAATAATTTCTGACTTTTCTACCGCTCCTACTGTAAACCCTGCAAGATCATATTCATCTTCTTCGTATAAACCTGGCATTTCAGCTGTTTCTCCGCCAATTAACGCACAGTTGGACTGTTCACAGCCGTCTGCAATTCCTTTTACAATCGATTCAATTTTTTCAGGAACTGCTTTCCCGCAAGCAATATAATCTAAGAAGTAGAGAGGCTCTGCTCCTTGTGCTAAAACGTCGTTTACACACATGGCCACTGCATCCACACCGATTGTGTCATGCTTATCCATTTGAAAAGCAAGTTTCAATTTTGTTCCTACTCCATCTGTACCAGAAACAAGAACAGGCTCTTTTAAATTCAATGTAGATAAATCGAACATTCCGCCAAAGCCGCCGACTGTTCCCATAATACCTGCACGAGCAGTTCGTTCTACGTGCTTTTTAATACGTGAAACAGCTTCATATCCTGCTTCTAAGTCAACTCCAGCTTGTTTATATGAATATGACATGTTGTCACTCCTTTTTTACGTTAAAACTAACAAGTTACCTTTTCATGAGGGTGTACAGTATCTGGATAAATTTCAGTTGGATACTTTCCAGTAAAACATGCCATACACTGTCCGCCGTTGCCTTCATACTGTCTGCCGATTGCGTCTACTAAACCTTCGTTGCTTAAGAAAACAAGTGAATCAGCTTCAATCAATTCACGAATTTCTTCAACAGAGCGCGTAGCAGCAATTAACTCAGAGGATGACGATGTGTCAATTCCATAAAAACATGGATTTTTAATAGGAGGTGAACTGATGCGTACATGTACTTCAGTTGCTCCTGCTTCTCGAAGCATACGAACAATGCGACGGCTTGTTGTGCCGCGAACGATAGAATCATCTACCATGACAACACGTTTACCCTCTACAATTTTACGTACAGGAGACAGCTTCATTTTTACACCTTGTTCACGCAATTCTTGTGAAGGCTGAATGAATGTACGGCCTACGTATCGATTCTTAATTAAACCTAATTCGTATGGAATCCCTGACTGTTCTGCAAAACCAATCGCTGCTGAAATACTTGAATCCGGAACGCCTGTTACAACGTCTGCTTCAATCGGTGACTCAACTGCAAGTTGTTTCCCAAGGTTTTTACGAGCAGAGTGAACATTGATTCCATCAATATTACTATCTGGTCTTGAGAAATAAATATATTCCATACTGCAAATAGCACGGTTTACGTTTAGTGTGAATCGCTCTGATTGAATACCTTCATCATTAATAATAAGTAACTCACCAGGCTCTACATCACGCTCATGAACCGCTCCAACAATATCAAACGCACATGTTTCAGAAGCTACTACATAGGCATCACCTAATCGTCCAATTGATAATGGACGCAGTCCGTGAGGATCAAGTGCAACCATCATCGTATCTTCCGTTAAAATAACGAATGCGTATGCGCCTTTAACCATGGATAAAGCATTTTTCACTTTATCTTTCATATCTTCATAGCCGCTTCGTTTAATTAAATGAGCAAGTACTTCTGTATCAGATGTTGATTGGAAAATACTCCCTTGGTTTTCCAGCTGATGCTTTAATGCATTTGCATTAACCAAGTTTCCATTATGAGCTAACGCAAGGCTTCCGCTATGAGAGCGGAAGTGAAGGGGTTGAACATTTTCAAACCCTCCGCCTCCAGCTGTTGCATAACGAACGTGTCCAATTGCTGCTTTACCGTTTAGTTGCTCTAACTCTCCGTGGCCAAATACTTCGTTAACAAGACCGACGCCTTTCATCACTGTCACTTTTTCTCCGTCTGTTACAGCAATACCAGCGCCTTCTTGTCCGCGGTGTTGCAAGCTATGCAAACCGTAATAAGCAATCTGGCTTGCATTTTCATGTCCCCATACACCGAATACGCCACATTCTTCGTTTAAGCCTTTGATTTCAGCAAGCATGGAAGCGCTCCTTTCCAAGCAGTAGTTAATTCTTCAACTGATAATTGAACAAGAACATTTTCTTGATGTTTAACAGTTAATGTTGCGTCTTCTGTTACGCGTCCTACTAATGTTGCATCTTGTACAAGCATTTCGAATTTTTCTTTATTCTCTGGTGAAACCGTTACGACAAAGCGTGATTGTGTTTCACTGAATAGCTCTGCTGTTGCTTCACCGTCTACCGTTACGTTTACGCCTAACCCGCTGCCGTTCATCACTTTTTCAGCTAGGGCTACCGCGAATCCTCCTTCTGCAATATCGTGAGCAGATTGAACTGCACCTTCACGAATTGCTTGAAGAAGCTGATCTTGACGTGTTTTTTCAACCGCTAAATCTAATTTAGGTGACTGGCCGAATACCGTACCGTTTTCTAGTACTTTTTGAAGCTCAGTACCTGCGAATTCTGCTTCAGCTTTACCAATAACATAGATTAAGTCATCTTTTTGCTTCGCATATTGAGTTGTAATATGGTTGATATCGTCGATTAGACCAACCATTCCAATAACAGGAGTTGGGTAAATTGCTTCACCTTTTGTCTCATTGTACAGAGATACGTTACCGCCGATAACCGGAGTCGATAGCTCACGGCAAGCGTCGCTCATACCGTCTGTTGCTTTTTCAATTTGCCAGAAGATTTCTGGCTTTTCAGGGTTGCCGAAGTTTAAACAGTCTGTAATCGCAAGAGGCTGTGCACCTGAACATACAAGGTTACGAGCAGCTTCTGCCACTGCGATACGGCCGCCTACTTCCGGGTCTAGGTATAAATAGCGAGAGTTACAGTCTGTTGTCATCGCTAATGCTTTATTTGTATCACGTACACGAACAACCGCCGCGTCAGATCCAGGAGATACAACTGTGTTTGTACGTACTTGGTAGTCATATTGGTTGTAAACCCACTCTTTGTTTGCAATCGTAGGCTGTTTTAAAAGCGTTACTAACATATCACTGTGATTTTCAACAGTAGGAGCGTATGCTGACTGCTCTTGGAACTCACGATAGTATGCTGGTTCTTGAGATGGTTTGTGGTATACCGGTGCATCTTCTGCTAATGCATCTACAGGAACATCTGCTACTACTTCTCCGTTATGAGTTAAACGAAGGCGCTTATCGTCGGTTACGTGACCGACTGAAACAGCTTCTAATCCGTATTTTTCAACGATTTCGACGATTTCATTTTCACGGCCTTTTTCAACAACGATGAGCATGCGCTCTTGAGATTCTGAAAGCATCATTTCATATGGTGTCATACCCGTTTCACGCTGAGGTACAAGATCAAGGTTCATTTCAATACCAGAACCTGCTTTACTTGCCATCTCTGCCGAAGAACTTGTTAAGCCCGCAGCACCCATATCTTGAATACCTACTAAAGCGTCACACTTGATAAGCTCTAAGCAAGCTTCAAGAAGAAGTTTTTCCATAAATGGATCTCCTACTTGTACAGCAGGACGTTTTTCATCTGACTGATCAGATAGCTCTTCAGAAGCAAATGTAGCGCCGTGGATACCGTCGCGTCCCGTTTTTGCTCCTACGTACATAACCGTGTTGCCAACGCCTTTAGCTTGACCTTTTTGAATATCTTCGTGGTTAATTAAACCAACACACATAGCGTTAACAAGCGGATTTCCTTCATATGAAGCTTCAAACTGAATTTCTCCACCTACTGTTGGGATTCCTACACAGTTACCGTAACCTGCGATTCCCGCTACTACTTCCTCAAACAAATGACGAACCTTTGGAGATGTTAATTCACCAAAACGTAAAGAGTTTAAAAGTGCAATCGGTCTTGCTCCCATTGAAAAGACGTCACGAATGATGCCACCTACACCAGTTGCTGCTCCTTGATAAGGTTCAATCGCTGATGGATGGTTATGACTTTCGATTTTAAATACAACGGCTTGGTTATCACCAATATCAACGATACCAGCTCCTTCACCAGGACCTTGTAATACTTTTTCACCCGTGATAGGGAATTTTTTCAGTACAGGCTTAGAGTTTTTATAGCTACAGTGCTCTGACCACATAACAGAGAATAAGCCTGTTTCTGTATAGTTAGGAGTACGACCAAGCAGTTGCTCTACATTCGCAAACTCTTCGTCTGTTAATCCCATATCTCGATATAACTTTTGTTCTTTAATTTGCTCTACATTTGGTTCAAGAAGTAACGACATTTTGTTCCCTCCACTGCTTTACAATTGATTGAAATAATTTAAGTCCGTCCGCGCTTCCTAAAAGATCGCTTACCGCTCTTTCTGGGTGAGGCATCATTCCTAATACGTTGCCTGTTTCGTTCGTAATCCCTGCAATATCTTGAAGACTTCCGTTTGGATTATCACCTGCGTATTGGAAAAGAATCTGGTTGTTTTCAATCAATTTTTGTAACGTATGTTCATCACAATAGTAGTTGCCTTCACCGTGTGCCACTGGAATAGCAATTACTTCATCTTTGCCATAAGCATTTGTAAACATTGTTTCGTTATTAGCTACTTTCAAATTCACTGTTTTACAGATGAATTTTAAGTTTTCATTACGGCGCATAGCACCTGGCAGTAATCCTGCTTCTAATAAAATTTGGAATCCATTACATACACCTAGTACTGGCTTTCCTTGGCTTGCTGCTTTTTTTACAGCATCCATTACATTTGAGAAGCGAGCGATAGCACCTGAACGAAGGTAATCTCCATATGAGAAACCACCTGGAAGCAAGATACCATCATATTGATCTAATGATTCTGTATCGTGCCAAACGTAATCTACTTCTTCACCAAGCTCATCTTTGATAGCATGATACATATCTACGTCACAGTTTGATCCTGGAAAAACAATTACAGCAAATTTCACTGTACGACAACCTCCTCAACCTCGTAACGGTAATCTTCAATTACTGTATTAACTAAAAGCTTTTCACACATTTCTTTTACGCGTTCATCTAATGAATCTGTGCTGTCGATTGTTAGCTCTAAAAATTTACCGATGCGTACTTCTTGAACTTCTTCATAAGACATACGGTGCAATGAATTTTTAACGGCTACTCCTTGAGGGTCTAATACACTTTCTCTTAATGTGACAAATACTTTTACTTTATACATGGTTGGGTTATCCTCCGATTCGCTGTAAGATTTTTTCGTATGCTTCTGTTAAACCGCCTAAGTCTCTGCGGAATACATCTTTATCTAATTTTTCGTTCGTATGAACATCCCAGAAGCGGCAAGTGTCAGGTGAAATTTCATCCGCTAAAATAATGTCGCCTTGAGAAGTACGGCCGAATTCTAATTTAAAATCCACTAAGAAAATGTCTTTATCTTTGAAAAATTTCGATAATACTTCGTTGATTTGAAGTGCTTGTGCCTTTAAACTATCAATCTCTTCTTGAGTTGCAGCCTTAAGGAAAATCGCATGTTCTGCAAGAATTAATGGATCACCAAGCGCATCATCTTTGTAGTAAAGTTCAACGATTGGCTGTTCAAAACGAATACCTTCTTCTACGCCAATTCGCTTCGCAAGGCTTCCTGCTGTAGCATTTCGTACAACGACTTCAAGCGGAACAATTTCTACTTTCTTAACCGCCTGTTCATGATCTGAAAGCTGCTTCACAAAGTGAGTTGTAATCCCTTGCTCATGTAACATTGAAAATAGTAAACTACTAATTTGATTGTTCAGCTGTGCTTTTCCGCTAATCTCTGCTTTTTTCTGACCGTTGAATGCTGTAGCTTCATTTTTATAAGCAACCCACAGTACATCTTGCTCATCAGTAGCGTAAATTTTTTTCGCTTTTCCTTCATAAAGTAACTCTTGCTTTTCCATGCTGTCACCTCTACATACAGAATATTCAGATACACTTTCTTAGATAAAGGCAAGGACGTGCCTTGCCTTTTTTATTAAAGACCTAAACGTTCAAAAATCATATCTACATTTTTTAAATGGTGCTTATGATCGAAGCAATCTTCAATCTCTTCTGGCGATAAGTGGCGAGTAATGCGCTCTTCGCCTTCAATTAAAGAACGGAAAGGAACTTGCGTTTCCCATGCTTCCATTGCTTTTGGCTGTACTAAGTCGTATGCTTCTTCACGTACCATACCTTTGTTAATTAATGTTAAAAGTACACGCTGTGAGTAAATTAGCCCTAGTGTACGATCCATGTTGCGCTTCATGTTGTCAGGGAATACTGTTAAGTTTTTAACAATATTTGCAAAACGATTTAACATGTAATTCAAAGCAATCGTTGCATCAGGTAAGATGACACGCTCTGCCGATGAATGAGAGATGTCACGCTCATGCCAAAGCGGTACATTATCATAAGCTGTAACCATATAGCCGCGAATTAAGCGAGCAAGTCCCGTTACGTTCTCAGAACCGATTGGATTACGTTTATGAGGCATTGCAGATGAGCCTTTTTGACCTTTTGCAAAATATTCTTCAACCTCACGTGTTTCACTTTTTTGAAGACCGCGAACTTCTACTGCAAATTTCTCAATAGATGTCGCAATTAACGCTAGTACTGACATATAGTGTGCATGACGGTCACGCTGTAATGTTTGCGTAGAGATTGGTGCTGGTGAAATTCCTAACTTCTCACATACGTATTTTTCAACGAAAGGATCGATGTTAGCGAACGTTCCAACTGCTCCTGACATTTTACCGAATTCCACTTCAGCTGCAGCACGTTTTAAACGCTCTAGGTTACGCTTCATTTCTTCATACCATAATCCCATTTTCAAACCAAATGTCGTTGGCTCAGCGTGTACACCGTGCGTACGTCCCATCATAACCGTATATTTATGTTCTTGAGCTTTTTCCTTTAGTACTTCTACAAAGCGCTCTACGTCACTTAGCAAGATTTCATTAGCTTGCTTTAATAAATAAGATAGAGCTGTATCAACTACGTCAGTTGAAGTCAAACCGTAGTGTACCCACTTGCGCTCTTCACCAAGCGTTTCAGATACTGCACGAGTGAAAGCTACTACGTCATGACGCGTTTCTAGTTCAATTTCATTGATGCGGTTAATATCAAAAGATGCATTTTGACGAATTAACTTCACATCTTCTTTCGGAATATGTCCTAATTCTGACCATGCTTCGCAAGCTAGAATTTCAACTTCTAACCAAGCTTTAAATTTATTTTCTTCTGTCCAAATAGCTGCCATTTCTGGTCTTGTATAACGTTCAATCATGTTGTTACTTCCTCCGTTCTTTCCCAAATTCCTAGAGATTCGGCTTTTTCTATCGCCTCATCTATCTTATCAGCTAATACCGTGATATGTCCCATTTTTCTCTTCTCTTTTGCAACTTTTTTTCCGTACAAATGTAAGTGCATATCATCTAAACATTCGATTTTTGCCATTGTGTTCTCAATATGTTCCCCTAATAGGTTAACCATCACAGCAGGTTTTAATAAAGTCGGCTGTGCTAGGGTCCAGTTACAAATGGCTCTTACATGCTGCTGAAATTGAGAAAGATCACAAGCATTGATTGAATAATGACCTGAGTTATGAGGTCTAGGTGCCATTTCATTTATATAAAGCTGACCTTCTTCAGTTAGGAACATCTCAACTGCTAATGTACCAACTAAATCTAATCCTTTTGCTATTTCTTGCGCATATTGAAGAGCTTTCGCTTCTTGATCTGCTGTAATACGTGCCGGAACAATCGTTTGGTGCAAAATATGATGCTTATGAATGTTCTCAGCTACTGGTAAACATACCGTTTCGCCTTTTGCATTTCGGTGTACAATAACTGATACTTCTTTATCTAAGTTCATCCACTGTTCTACAATGCATTCCGACTGTGCTAATAGCTCAGCTGCTTCACGAATATTATTCTCATTTTTCACTAGAACTTGCCCTTTACCGTCATATCCGCCTCGGCAAGTTTTTACGACACATGGATAACCAATTGTTTCGACAGCTTTTAAAAGTTCTTCTTCAGTCGTAACGATTGCGTAATCAGGAACCTCTAGATTAAGCTTTGTAATCATTTCTTTTTCTAAACGACGATTTTGTGTAACGGCTAGTAAATGACTGCCTTGTGGCACGTAGCATTTTGTTTCTAGCCATTTCATCATCTCAACATCAACGTTTTCAAATTCATAGGTGATGACATCTGACACTTCAGCAAGCTGTTCAACCGCTTTTCTATCATCATAGTTGCCAATGACTTTAATATCTGCTACTTGACCGCAAGGAGAATCTTCTGTTGGTTCAAGCACTGCAATGTAATAACCCATTTCTTTAGCAGATAGTGCAATCATTCTTCCTAGCTGTCCACCGCCTACGATTCCAATTGTTTTACCAGGAGGTATAAGTAAATTAGACAAGTTGATCACTACTTTCTAACACAGATGATTTAATAGACTCTCTACGATTTTCAAGTTGATCACTTAACGTTGGATCCTGTGTTGCTAAGATTTGTGCTGCTAGCAGGCCAGCGTTCGTAGAACCAGCTTTCCCAATAGCTACTGTAGCTACCGGTACGCCGCCTGGCATTTGAACAATCGATAAAAGTGAATCTAAACCGTTTAAGTTACTTGATTTAACGGGTACTCCTATTACAGGTAAAATTGTTTTTGCGGCAATCATACCAGGTAAGTGCGCAGCACCCCCAGCGCCAGCAATAATAACTTTAATCCCTCGTTCTTTCGCTGTTTCAGCATATTCAAACATATAATCCGGCGTTCGATGTGCTGATACAACTTTCTTTTCATATTGAATATTTAATTCATCTAAAATGTCACACGCATATTTCATAGTGCTCCAGTCTGACTGACTGCCCATTACAACAGCAACTTTTACATTCATGAATAAAAGCTCCTTTTTCACGTTATAAAAAAACCTAGGGTAAGTTATGGCTCACTAAAGGAAAGCCACAACTACCCTAGGTTTCATGTATCAACATTCCTTTTGAAAAGGAATCATGTTTACCTATTTAGTAATTGTACTCTCCTCATAGTCCAATGATTTACGGTCATCGGGTAGAAACTCGTGGGCCATATTCCCACTATTATATGAGGTTTCGGATATCTCAATTGACAACTTAATAATAACAGCCAAACTAGAAAAAAGTCAACCTAAAAATCGAATGTTTACTATTTTTATCATTAAAATGTTCGTATTTAGAGACTTTTCCCTTCGAAAACAATCTGTTGCTTTACCGGAACATAGTCCTTTTTACCATTTATTTCTTTTTCTTCAAAAATAGGCTTTTCCATTCGTCGAACAGGCATATACCCATCTTTTTTCATCCGATCTAAACAACTTGCGATTGTTTCATTTTCTTGTAATTCATACAGTACTTTTTTTGATTTCTTACCCAAAATGCAGCCTCCAGTTCGAAAAAAGTTTCTTACAGCGTCAAAAAGAGCTTTTATAACAAAAATTAAATGAATCCACTATAGTGTAACATAATTTAAAAGTTAAATTCATGCTGTAATTTTTAGAAACAAAAAAGACTAGTCATTGAATGACTAGTCTTTTTATTGGCCTGGCAACGTCCTACTCTCACAGGGACAAAGTCCCAACTACCATTGGCGCTAAAGAGCTTAACTTCCGTGTTCGGTATGGGAACGGGTGTGACCTCTTCGCTATCGCCACCAGACAAGAGATTGTTCTCTCAAAACTAGGTAACAGTTTGCTGAGTAAAGCTTACGCTTTTAAAGTTTGGTTAAGTCCTCGATCGATTAGTATCAGTCAGCTACACATGTCGCCACGCTTCCACCTCTGACCTATCAACCTGATCATCTTTCAGGGATCTTACTAGCTTGCGCTATGGGAAATCTCATCTTGAGGGGGGCTTCATGCTTAGATGCTTTCAGCACTTATCCCGTCCACACATAGCTACCCAGCGATGCCTTTGGCAAGACAACTGGTACACCAGCGGTGTGTCCATCCCGGTCCTCTCGTACTAAGGACAGCTCCTCTCAAATTTCCTACGCCCACGACGGATAGGGACCGAACTGTCTCACGACGTTCTGAACCCAGCTCGCGTACCGCTTTAATGGGCGAACAGCCCAACCCTTGGGACCGACTACAGCCCCAGGATGCGATGAGCCGACATCGAGGTGCCAAACCTCCCCGTCGATGTGGACTCTTGGGGGAGATAAGCCTGTTATCCCCGGGGTAGCTTTTATCCGTTGAGCGATGGCCCTTCCATGCGGAACCACCGGATCACTAAGCCCGACTTTCGTCCCTGCTCGACTTGTAGGTCTCGCAGTCAAGCTCCCTTGTGCCTTTACACTCTACGAATGATTTCCAACCATTCTGAGGGAACCTTTGGGCGCCTCCGTTACATTTTAGGAGGCGACCGCCCCAGTCAAACTGCCCACCTGACACTGTCTCCCGGCCCGATCAGGGCCGCGGGTTAGAATTTCAATACAGCCAGGGTAGTATCCCACCGACGCCTCCACCGAAGCTAGCGCTCCGGCTTCTCAGGCTCCTACCTATCCTGTACAAGCTGTACCAAAATTCAATATCAGGCTACAGTAAAGCTCCACGGGGTCTTTCCGTCCTGTCGCGGGTAACCTGCATCTTCACAGGTACTATAATTTCACCGAGTCTCTCGTTGAGACAGTGCCCAGATCGTTACGCCTTTCGTGCGGGTCGGAACTTACCCGACAAGGAATTTCGCTACCTTAGGACCGTTATAGTTACGGCCGCCGTTTACTGGGGCTTCGATTCAGAGCTTCTCCCAAAGGATAACCCCTCCTCTTAACCTTCCAGCACCGGGCAGGCGTCAGCCCCTATACTTCGCCTTGCGGCTTCGCAGAGACCTGTGTTTTTGCTAAACAGTCGCCTGGGCCTATTCACTGCGGCTCTCTCGGGCTATACACCCTACCAGAGCACCCCTTCTCCCGAAGTTACGGGGTCATTTTGCCGAGTTCCTTAACGAGAGTTCTCTCGATCACCTTAGGATTCTCTCCTCGCCTACCTGTGTCGGTTTGCGGTACGGGCACCTCCCGCCTCGCTAGAGGCTTTTCTTGGCAGTGTGGAATCAGGAACTTCGGTACTATAATTCCCTCGTCATCACAGCTCAGCCTTTATGATGAGCGGATTTGCCTACTCATCAGCCTAACTGCTTGAACGCGCATATCCAGCAGCGCGCTTACCCTATCCTACTGCGTCCCCCCATTACTCAAACGGCGGGGAGGTGGTACAGGAATATCAACCTGTTGGCCATCGCCTACGCTTTTCAGCCTCGGCTTAGGTCCCGACTAACCCTGAGCGGACGAGCCTTCCTCAGGAAACCTTAGGCATTCGGTGGACAAGATTCTCACTTGTCTTTCGCTACTCATACCGGCATTCTCACTTCTAAGCGCTCCACCAGTCCTTACGGTCTGACTTCACAGCACTTAGAACGCTCTCCTACCACTGACATCAAAGATGTCAATCCACAGCTTCGGTGATACGTTTAGCCCCGGTACATTTTCGGCGCAGAGTCACTCGACCAGTGAGCTATTACGCACT
>NZ_CP086208.1:215000-235000 GCF_020790095.1 Priestia sp. J2 | reverse complement strand
TACCGCGGCTGCTGGCACGTAGTTAGCCGTGGCTTTCTGGTTAGGTACCGTCAAGGTACGAGCAGTTACTCTCGTACTTGTTCTTCCCTAACAACAGAGTTTTACGACCCGAAAGCCTTCATCACTCACGCGGCGTTGCTCCGTCAGACTTTCGTCCATTGCGGAAGATTCCCTACTGCTGCCTCCCGTAGGAGTCTGGGCCGTGTCTCAGTCCCAGTGTGGCCGATCACCCTCTCAGGTCGGCTATGCATCGTTGCCTTGGTGAGCCGTTACCTCACCAACTAGCTAATGCACCGCGGGCCCATCTGTAAGTGATAGCCGAAACCATCTTTCAATCATCTCCCATGAAGGAGAAGATCCTATCCGGTATTAGCTTCGGTTTCCCGAAGTTATCCCAGTCTTACAGGCAGGTTGCCCACGTGTTACTCACCCGTCCGCCGCTAACGTCATAGAAGCAAGCTTCTAATCAGTTCGCTCGACTTGCATGTATTAGGCACGCCGCCAGCGTTCATCCTGAGCCAGGATCAAACTCTCCGAAGAAATGTTTGACTTGCTCATTTAAAAAATAAAAATTAACGTTGACGTTTGTCGCTTTGTTCAGTTTTCAAAGTTCAACCGTTGCTCTGAAGCAACTTTATTAGTATAACATTCTATTATTTTGATGTCAACATCTTTTTTAAGATGTTTCTCTCAACTGCGCTGTTCATCAGCGACATTTAATAATTTACCATATATAATATATAGAGTCAATCGTTTTTCTAAAAAACTTTATAAATAAAAAAGTTAATGAAGTAAACCTTCAGTAAAGTAACCAATTAACCTCTATTACAATAGCAATCTAGCCGCTATGCAGTTTTCTTATCTTACCATAAAAAAAAAGCCCAGTCATTAAACTGAGCTTTTTTATTTAAACTATTCTGCTAAGAACGCGAAATAGAGTATGAAGATGATACAGAGAACATACATAATGGGATGCACTTCTTTTCCACGCTTGCTGCATAACATTGTAATAGGATAAAAGATAAAGCCAACCGCAATGCCTGTTGCAATACTGTACGTTAATGGCATCATGATCACCGTGAAAAATGCCGGAACTGCCACTTCGAACTCTTTCCAATTGATTTCCCCTAAGTTTGACACCATCAGAGCTCCTACCGTAATTAAAGCTGGCGCAGTAACAGCTGGTGTTACGACCGCTAACAACGGAGAAAAGAACAGTGCAACTAAGAAAAACGCCGCCGTTACGATTGCAGTAAATCCTGAACGTCCGCCCGCTGCTACTCCAGCCGTAGACTCTACGTAAGCTGTTGTTGATGAGGTACCAAGAACAGCACCAACTACAATCGCACTAGAATCTGCCAATAACGCTCTGCCCGCTCGCGGAAGCTTATTATCTTTCATAAGCCCAGCTTGACTCGCTACAGCAACCATCGTACCTGCTGTATCGAAGAAATCAACGAATAAGAAAGTTAAAATGACGACTAGCATCTTTACAGTAAAGATATCACCGATATTTTGGAAAGCTGCCCCAAACGTCGGGTCAAGACTAGGAACCGATGAAACCACTGCTTTAGGTGTATCAATTAATCCAAAAGCCATACCTGCTACAGCCGTTACAATCATACCGATAAATACAGCTGCATTTACTCGAAGCACCATTAATACAATAGTAATGACAATACCAAAAACCGCAAGTAATGTTGTTGGGTTCGTCAAATCACCCAGTCCAACGAATGTGGCATCATCTTTGACGATGATTCCCGCACCTTTCATACCAATAAAACTAATAAATAAACCAATACCTGCTCCAACAGCCATTTTTAATTCAATAGGAATAGAATTAATAATTTTTTCTCGCAGGCTTGTTAATGTTAAAAGAATAAAAATAACACCTGATATCATAACACCCGTTAAAGCCGTCTGCCATGGAATTCCCATCGTCAGAACAACTGTATAAGCAAAAAATGCGTTTAATCCCATACCTGGAGCTAATGAAATTGGATATCTACCAAGCACTCCCATAACAATTGATCCCAAAGCTGCTGCTAAAGCAGTAGCTGTAAATACAGCCCCTTGGTCCATTCTCATACTGTCAGGTAGATCCTTTACATCACTTAGTGATAGCACAGATGGATTAACAAATAAAATGTAAGCCATAGATAGAAAAGTTGTAAGGCCAGCTATAAACTCTTTTCGGTAGCTAGTACCCAGCTCTTCAAAACGAAAATACTTCTTCACGTTTTTTCCTCCCTTTATAGAAGCCGCATGCACTTAGGCAAGCCATAAAAAATGCCTCTACACTATGGCGCGTAAAGGCATAAAATCGACTAAAAGAGAAATGTATGAGCAAAAAACAAAAGATTTTTATACATACATGTATTACTTTCTCGTAGTCAAGCCATTTACGGTAGCTCGGTAGAAACTTTTGGGCCTTATCCCCAAGATTATACGACATTAAAGCTATATCTCGCTGTTTTATGTTACTATCCTACCATTAACTTTTTAAAAAAGTCAACAAAAAACGAACATTCTTATAAAAGAATGTTCGTTTGTTCGGTTTTCTTACATATTATTCCCATTCAATTGTTGCAGGTGGCTTACTTGTAATATCATACACTACGCGGTTAATATGCTTAACTTCGTTTACAATGCGCGTTGAGATAACTTCAAGCACATCCCAAGGAATACGCGCCCAGTCAGAAGTCATACCATCAATCGATGTAACAGCACGAATACCGATTGTGTAATCATACGTACGAGCATCTCCCATTACACCTACACTGCGGATGTCAGGAAGAACCGTAAAGTATTGCCAGATATCGCGCTCTAAGTCTGCTTTTGCAATCTCTTCACGTAAAATAGCATCCGACTCACGTACAATTTCTAACTTCTCTTCCGTAATTGCACCAAGTACACGAATACCTAGACCTGGTCCTGGGAAAGGCTGACGCCAAACGATGTTATCAGGAATACCTAATTCAGAACCTAATGCACGTACTTCATCTTTGAATAGCGTGTTTAACGGTTCGATTAGTTTGAACTGCATATCTTCCGGTAATCCACCTACATTGTGGTGAGATTTAATCGTTTGAGCTGTAGCTGTCCCACTCTCGATAATATCTGTGTATAGCGTACCTTGAGCTAGGAAATCAAACCCTTTTAATTTAGCAGCTTCGTCATCGAATACATAAATAAATTCATTACCGATGATTTTACGCTTTTGTTCAGGATCTGATACACCGCTTAATTTTTCTAAGAAGCGATCTTTTGCATCGATTTTAATTACGTTCATATTAAAGCCTTCGCTAAATGTTTCCATTACGCTTTCAGCTTCACCTTTACGTAATAAACCGTGATCTACGAACATACATGTTAACTGATCACCAATTGCTTTGTGAATTAATACAGCTACTACCGAAGAGTCTACTCCGCCGCTAAGTGCGCAAAGTACTTTTCTATCTCCAACTGTTTCACGGATTTTATCCATTTCAACTTCAATGAAGTTCTCAATTGACCAGTTTGCTTCAGCATGACATACTTCAAACACGAAGTTCTTTAAGATATGGTTACCGTGCACTGAATGGCGAACTTCTGGATGGAACTGCACTCCGTACATATTCTTTTCTTTGTTACTCATTGCGGCAATTGGACAAGATGGGCTAGTTGCGTCCACTTCAAAACCAGCTGGTGTTTCTACAACTAAATCACCGTGACTCATCCAAACAACTTGTTCTTTTGGCAACTCATGGTACATTAATGAATCGTTTTGTACGTTAATCGCTGCTTTACCATATTCACGATGGCTAGCACCTTCTACCTTCCCGCCAAAATGATGAGTCATTAATTGCATTCCATAACAAATACCTAAAACAGGAATACCTAATTCAAAAATGTTTTCATCGCAGTGAAATGCGTTTTCACCGTACACACTGTTTGGGCCTCCAGAGAAAATAATTCCCTTTGGATTTAATGCTTTAATCTCTTCTGCTGTAATTGTGTGCGGATGCAATTCACTATATACTCCGAACTCGCGAATGCGACGCGTAATCAGTTGGTTATATTGACTACCAAAATCTAATACAACAATCATGCCTTCCATCTTGTTCACCTCTCCGAATGTGTAAATAATCACTTGTTATTATGCCCTAAAATATAAAAAAAACTAGACTTCTCCCTCAAAAAACAAAGGCAGAAGTCTAGTTGAGCACGACGTTTATCGTCAAATAGACTGTTCTGCCTTCATAGTCAGATCGTTTAAGGTGACCCGGTAGAGACTCTCGAACCATATTATCGAGGATATATGAAGGTATACGAAACATTTATAGTAAGTTCGAGAATATTCTATCAATCCGCGAAACAATGGTCAAGAACTCGTTTTTTTGATTAAATTTTCCCACAATTCAATCGACTCTTTCCATTCTTTTATGGAATCTGCATTTCGATATAAAACCCGCTCGTATTTTTCCGTTAATTTTAGCATATTTACCGTATTTAATTTTTCGTCTACTTCTCCTGCAAAGTCGCGCAGCGTTTGATTTTCTTGCCGTTTTAGTCCATTTGCAGCGAGTCTTTTAAGTAAAAAAGCATACGCTGATTCAAAGGTTTCCACACTCTCTTTCTTTTTATAAAAAGAGATATAAAAAGGTAAAAACCATTTAAATCGATTGAGATATATTACTATTAACATAACTACAATCAGTCCGTAGAAAAGCACTTTCCATTTCATAGACAACTTAGCATTTTGAAGAGAAGCTGTTTTTTCTTTCTCTCTTTTCTCTTGTGCCGGAAGCTCTTTCTTCTTAGGCTGCTCCTTGACTTGCGTTTCTTGTTTCTCTTCTTCCCTTTGACTATTTTCACTAGAGTTGTTAGGTTGGCTATCTACAAAATCATAAGGATTAGAAAAACTTTTTGTTGGTTCAAAAGGTACCCAGCCCGCTCCTGGAAAATAGACTTCGACCCAAGAATGAGCATTATTTTGTGTAATTTCATAGGTTGTCCACTTACTACTTCCTGAAATAACGGTGGCATCACCTTCTGTATAGCCCTTTACCCACCGAGCAGGAATATCTAATGAACGAAGCAGCACGACCATAGAAGTAGAGAAGTTATCACAGTATCCTCTTTTTGTATCAAATAAAAATTGATCCACATAATCTTTATTCTTCGTAGGAATTGGAACATTTTCAGTATCATATACATATGGATTGGATCGGAAGTATTCTTCAACGGCTTTTGCTTTTTCATAGCGATTGTTTTTATTTTTTGTTATCGTACGAGCTAAATCCTTTACTCGTTTTGGCAAATTAGCAGGAAGCTGTGTATACCTTGCTATAAATTCATTATTATTCTCTAGACTCTCTGACTTTTTCTCCTCTGCTTGCTGAAGAAGCCCGGTATCAAACACAGGATATTTATACGTTAGCTCATACGATTGAACAGTAACAAGTTTGTCATTTTGATAAGGATATAATTTTTCATTTGTCGGTGTAACATCGGTTTGAATGCCATTTTTTAAGGTTAGAGACAGCAGTTGAGGAACATGCATAAGATGAACAGAAGGCTGCGAATAGGTAACTTCTGCTTTTCTTACTTCTCCTGCAACACTTGAATCATATTGAGGGAGTAAGTTTTCATTTCCTTTGAAAGGCACTTTTTCTTCCTCTTTAGACAGCTCCCAGCCCTTACCTGTATACACATCCTTCGTTTCAATACGCCAATAGTGCTCATCCTCTACTTTAGCTGTAAACACAACCGTATCATCATTGACAAAGGATCCCCCCAATTTAGAATCGTCCATATCATAGCCAATTCGTTGACCGCTTGCAGATTCTCCCTGTCCTTGATTTGTTGTGTGAGCTGCAATAAAAGGGACCGGATCTGGCCACTGCGGACCTGGTTTAGGGGCGAGATAAGCAAGCACAATGACAATGGCTAAAAAACTGCCTAGAAAAAGAAACGATCGTTTTCTATTTTCTAAACGCTCGGTGCTAGCACCTTTTATACGTTCAGGATTGATGCGAAGCATGGCTACTAATAAAAATCCGATAATCGTCACGCGAATAATAGCAGCTCCGGCATCGTAAGTAGAAAAGGTATCCAATACGGTAATATACAAAATGGTTAAGAAGAAAAAGAAGAAAATTCTTTTTTGATAAAAGATCCAGTATCGAATTAAATAAGCCATAATCCAAAGCAGGATAAAAAATAAAGTGGTCCTCATTTCAAAGGATAAATTCGCTATATTCCACTCCATGATACTTTGTACATCTGACTGAAGAATTTCCAAAAGTCTTGGAAGCCATTCTGAAGAAAAGAAGGCACCTTGGAAATAGAGATTGTGAAGTGAAAACAAAATAAACAACATGCTCCCTAACGTCATCACAATAAACGGCAATCGAAACGTTAAGCTCAAAAAACAGTAAGCGACAAACAGGATAAAGTATTGAATTTGATTCGTATCAGTGACTTCATTTAAAGGGAGAAGCCATTCCACTAATAAAAAGAAAGCTCCCGCGTATAATAAGACGTTTTTTACATACCAAGCTGATTTATTCACTTATTTCCGCCCTCACTTCCTTTAGTGATAGAGGAAGATCAATATGAACGACTTCAATCGTTAAAGCAGAAGATTGTATGCCATTGACAATAACTGTCTCTTCGTCACTAAGCCCCGCTCCTTCATTTTTAACGACAATGAGTGAAGCCTTAGCATGAGGGCTCAGCTTGGATTGAATCTGGCCAATAAGAGTCCCTGTAACCTGACTGACAATTACCATAAAAGAATGCTGCTTTTGAATAGCAATATTCTGAAATTCTGTTTCGAATGCTCGATTGCTAATAGGCTGTGCACGTGCTAAGTGATGCAACAGGTTATCAGCCTCCCTTTGTTCAGAGGTTTTCTGCGAAAAAAGGGCATCTCCAGCTAAAAGAAAATCGACTTTTTTACGCTTGGTTTCTTCATGAATGAGCATGGATGCCAGAAAGCTCATTCGCTCTTCAAAGTATAGAGGGCCCATAACATCTGCAATGATAATTATACTCCGTTCATGATAATGACCAAACTCTTTAGAAATTAACGTAGCTTTACGAGCCGTCGCCTTCCAATCGATAGACCCTAATCGGTCACCCGGCTGGTATTCTCTAATGCCTGTCACTAACGTAGTAGATTGATTCCCCGTCGAAACTTCATTTTTTCCTTCTTCTATTCCCGCTAAAAGAAACGGGATATCTATCTCATGGATTTGAGGATACACGACAAACCGCTGCTGCAGTAGAAAATATGCCTTCTTTTTTACGATGCCTAATAAATCACTCAGTTCAATCGAAATCGTAAAAAATTCATATTCTCCTCTTTCTACAAACGATCTTTCATACGGAATAACAGCGTTTCGTTGAAAAAGCGGATAAATTGTTCTTTCTTCTTGATCTAAAAGGTTACTCTCCTCTTTCACGGCTGCCATATAAACAGGAAAAGCCGAGGAGCGTGTAATGTGAATGTCATACGAAAGATGATCTCCAGCGAATCGAGGCTGTAGCTTCACGTCACGAGCAACATTCCACTTCTTCAACGGATAGAGCAACACGGCTACCCCATATAATCCAAAAGGTAAGAAGCTATAAAATAAAAACCAGCTGACAAAGCCTCCTTGAAACATGGCGTAAGAAAACGTAGCGGTAAAGATGCAGAATAAAACGAACCAGTCTCTACCTTTGTTCCATATCACTTTTATATACTGTTTCATAAATTATCCTCTTACCTTTTAACAGGTACTTTCGTATCAGCCATAATTTGCTTCATCACATCACTCGCTGTTAAACCGCTGTACTGAGTATCAGGTCTTAGCGTTAATCGATGTGCACACACATACGAAGCAAGCTCTTGAACATCATCAGGAAGACAGTAATCTCTTCCCTTTACTAACGCATATGCTTGAATAGCCTTCATAAAGGAAACCGTGCCACGAGGACTAATACCTAATGAAACATGTGGATGAGAGCGAGTTTTGCGAATAATTTCAATGATATAGTTCTTGATCGTATCATCTACATAAATACTGCTTACAGCTTTTTGAGCCTGTACTAATTCTGGAACGCTCATAACAGGTTTGACATCTTCAAGATTAACTTGAGTCGATACGCCATTTAAAATTTGAAGCTCCTCTTCTTGCGTAGGATACCCCATGCTTAGTTTGAATAAAAAACGATCCAGCTGCGCTTCCGGCAAATGATAGGTCCCATCAAAATCAACGGGATTTTGAGTAGCCATCACAAAAAAAGGCGCCGGAATTTCCCGGGTGATACCATCGGTTGTTACATGATGCTCAGCCATTGCTTCTAAAAGCGCCGATTGTGTTTTAGGAGAAGTCCTGTTAATCTCATCAGCGAGTACTATGTGGCTCATGATAGGACCTGGACGAAAATGAAATTCCATGTCTTTTGGACTGTAAATAGAAACACCTGTTACGTCGGACGGCAGCAAATCAGGCGTGAATTGAATTCGTTTAAATTCCGCATCAATTGATTTGGCCAGTGCCTTCACTAGCATCGTTTTTCCTACACCCGGTACATCTTCAAGCAAAATATGGCCCTCGGCAAGCAAAGCAACCAAACTCAACGTAGATACGTGACGTTTTCCAATCACAATTTGATCAATGTTTTCTAATACTTGGTTTAATTTATTATTAATATGATCGAGCTGAATCAACGAAGCTCCCCCTTAAAACTCAGTTAAGCCTTGAGTTTAGTAAGTTTTCCAATAAACATAGTACTATCTTAACAAATTTTAAAAAAATCTGAAAATATTAACGCACACAAAAAAGCGACCAAGTGAGTACTTGGTCGCTTTTTTAGGTAGGGCAGTGATTACATCATGCCGCCCATTCCACCCATGCCGCCCATGTCAGGCATTGCAGGAGCTCCGCCTTCTTCTGGCTTGTCAGCAACAACTGCTTCAGTTGTTAAGAACATAGCCGCTACAGAAGAAGCATTTTGAAGAGCTGAACGCGTTACTTTTGTTGGGTCAACGATACCAGTGTCTAGCATATTTACCCACTCGCCAGTTGCAGCGTTGAATCCAGTTCCAACTGCTTCGCCTTTTAGACGCTCAACGATTACTGATCCTTCTAAACCAGCGTTGTGAGCGATTTGACGTACAGGCTCTTCAATCGCACGCAATACGATGTTGATACCTGTAGCAGTGTCACCGTCAGCTTCGATGCTTGCTACTTTATTATAGATATTTACTAATGCAGTACCACCACCAGCTACGATACCTTCTTCAACCGCAGCACGCGTAGAGTTTAATGCATCTTCAATACGTAATTTACGTTCTTTTAACTCAGTTTCAGTTGCCGCACCAACTTTGATTACAGCTACGCCACCAGCAAGTTTTGCTAAGCGCTCTTGTAATTTTTCACGGTCAAACTCTGAAGTTGTTTCTTCAAGCTGAGCTTTGATTTGGTTTACGCGTGCTAGGATATCTTCTGCGTTTCCTGCACCGTTTACAACTGTTGTATTTTCTTTTGTTACAACAATTTTAGAAGCGCGACCTAATTGATCGATGCCTGCTGTTTTTAAGTCAAGACCAAGCTCTTCAGTAATTACTTCTCCGCCTGTTAGAATAGCAACGTCTTGTAGCATTGCTTTACGACGATCACCGAAACCAGGAGCTTTAACAGCTACAGCTGTAAATGTACCGCGAAGTTTGTTCACAACTAATGTTGCTAAAGCTTCACCTTCTACGTCTTCAGCAATGATTAATAGAGGCTTGCCTTGTTGAACAACTTGCTCTAATACCGGTAAGATTTCTTGAATGTTACCGATTTTTTTGTCTGTGATTAAGATGTATGGATCATCTAATACAGCTTCCATTTTATCTGAATCAGTTACCATGTAAGGAGATGCATATCCACGGTCAAACTGCATACCTTCTACCACTTCTAATTCAGTTGTGAAACCTTTTGATTCTTCAAGTGTGATAACGCCGTCGTTACCAACGCGCTCCATTGCTTCAGCAATTAATTGACCTACTTCTTCGTCAGCTGCTGAGATAGCCGCTACTTGAGCAATTGAATCTTTACCTTGAATTGGTTTAGAGATTGCTTTTAGTTCTTCAACCGCTACAGCTACTGCTTTTTCCATACCTTTACGGATACCCATTGGGTTAGCACCAGCCGTTACGTTTTTAAGACCTTCTCTGATCATTGCTTGCGCTAAAACCGTTGCAGTAGTTGTACCGTCACCAGCAACGTCGTTTGTTTTGCTAGCAACTTCGGCTACTAATTTAGCACCCATATTTTCAAATGCGTCTTCTAATTCGATTTCTTTTGCAATTGTTACACCGTCATTTGTAATAAGCGGTGAACCGAATTTCTTTTCCAATACAACGTTACGACCTTTTGGTCCAAGCGTTACTTTTACAGCATTTGCTAATGTATCTACACCACGTAGCATTGCGCGACGTGCTTCTTCGCTAAATTTAATGTCTTTTGCCATGTTCTTTGACCTCCTCAAGATGTTCTTAATAATCTATTTTTTACGTATGATAAGTTTGTGGTTAAAATTAGCCGATTACAGCTAAAATATCGCTTTCGCGTAAAATTAAGTATTCAGTACCTTCGTATTTTACTTCAGTACCCGCATATTTTGAGAAGATGATACGATCGCCCGCAGCTACTTCTAAAGCTACACGCTCACCGCTTTCTAATACTCGGCCTGTACCTACAGCAACAATTTTACCCTCTTGTGGCTTTTCTTTTGCACTGTCCGGTAACACGATACCGCTTGCTGTTTTTTCCTCAGATTTTACAAGTTCAATCACTACGCGATCACCTAATGGCTTTAACAAGTGAAACAACCTCCTCAAATAATATGTTTGCATTTTTATTAGCACTCAACCTCAACGAGTGCTAACACAATTATTATATTAAAACAAAGTGGGTTTTTTTTGCAAGTATTAAACAAAAAAAATTTAAAATTTACGACAACTACATATAATAGTCTTAGATTTCGACGATTTTGAGAAATAAAGCATTCTTTTCTCTGTTCAATAATATGTATGTTACAATACGAGCAAGAAGAAATTACTAACTTTACAGTACTTCTTCGACATATATACATAAAAACCTTTTAAAGGAGTATAGAAGATTGGAAAAACGTTATTGGTATGTTATCCTCACCTACATCCTTATGCAGTTTTCAGGAGTTGTTGGTATACCGCTGTTAAAATTAACAGGAATGTTTGATGACTATCCAGTTCGAACAGCGAATGTCATGCTTTTGACTTATTGGACTATCATTAGCTTTATCCTTGGTTTACTTATTGTCTTACTGCTGCTGCGCCGTGACATGTCCATGCGTATAGAACATGCTGGAAAAACGATTGCTGTTGTCTGGTCAGTCCTTGGGGTGTTTCTCGCTATGGCTGGTCAAGCTGTAGCAGGTATGATTGAGCACGCTCTTGGCATTACCCAAGTATCTGAAAACACACAAAATATTGTTAATCTTGTTAAAGCAACGCCGTTCCTTATTGTCGTTACGTCTGTTATTGGACCAATATTAGAAGAGATTATTTTCCGAAAGATTATTTTTGGTTCTCTTCACAAACGATACAATTTCTTTATCTCTGCATTTATTAGTTCCCTTATTTTCGCTGCGGTACACTGGGATTTTAAACATTTACTTGTGTATACAGCTATGGGATTTGTATTTGCATTCCTTTATGCAAGGACGAGACTAATTGTTGTACCTATTATTGCTCATGTTTTGATGAATACAATCGTTATTTTATCTCAAACTATTTTTGCAGATAAAATTATAGAAATGCAAAAACAAGCAGAACAAATGCAGTTTATTTTTGGAGGCATGTTTTTATGAAGAATATCCCTTTAACACGAGGGTTTATTTATATTATTATGGGGATTTTATTCACCTACTTGGCAATTCAAAATGCTCAGGAAACCGTTTGGAATTTCCCCACAATCTTATTTGCACTCGTAGCCGCATTCGATTTCAGGTTTGCGGTTCGCATCTTTATCTTGCACTACAAAATTAAAAAATTGCAGCAGCAATATAAAAATCAAGATGATTCATCTAAATAAAAAAACCACTGTTTCAGTGGTTTTTTTACATACTAACATCTTCTCTTTCTTGCTCTGCTCTTGCCTTTAACACTTTGCGATACGAAATGCGGGAAATAATGATACTGATTTCATACAAAATTAAGAGCGGCACTGTCACCATCATGTGCGAGAGCAATTCCGGTGGTGTAATAAGTGCGGCAATAACTAGCAGTACGAAATAGGCATATTTTCGAATTTGAGATAAAAACATAGGCGTTATAATTCCTAATCTCGTCAAAAACATTACGACGACAGGAAGCTGAAACAACAGGCCAAAAGGCAGTGTGAGCTGCATTAAAAAAGAAAAGTATTCATTAATGCCAATCACTTGGTTTACATTCAGCTCATCAGAAACGCGCGTCATAAAATCGACGACAAATGGAAACAACACAAAATAAGAAAAAGAGACACCGCCGATAAAGAGAAAAATGGAAACAGGAATATATCCAAGCGTTACCTTCCGCTCTTTTTCATATAAACCAGGACTAATAAATGCCCAGAGTTGATACAGTGCAACAGGAGCTGCAAGTACACAGCCGATAATAACAGCAAATTGCATATAAATCTTAACTGGATCTGTTAGCCTAAATGCATTCATCGTTAAATTTTTTGCCTCATCAGCATGCTGTAAATAGACAATGACCTTATCCGCTATAAAAAAGCCGCCAATTGTGGCAATCACAAAGAAAAATAAAACAATTAAAATGCGTTTTCGCAGCTCTCCTATATGATCATATATTGACATTTCTTGTTCGGTCATACTATGATCACCCTTTTACTCTTTGTCATCTACTTGACGCTGTTTATCTTTTTCACGATCTTCTGATGCACCGCTAGCGGCATGCTTAAACTCTCTAAGCGTTTGGCCCACTGATCTTCCTAGCTCCGGTAACCGTTTCGGTCCAAAAATAAGCAGTGCTACAATCGCAATAATAATCCAACTGCCTGCTCCAATCCCCATATTCCCACTCTCCTTATTAATTTAGACTTAAGGAAATCGTAACACAGTCCGCCTTATTCAACAGGATAATTTTTCAAAAAGTAGACAAGCGACTGTAATTCTACAGCAAGATCAATATGATGGAGTCGAATCTCATCCGGTACGTTCAAGCGTGCAGGAGTAAAGTTTAAAATTCCTTTAATTCCGCAACTCACTAAACGATCAGTAATTTGCTGAGCAACAGTGGCAGGAACGGTTAAAATCGCTACTGAGATGTCATCACTCATATAATCTTCCAATTGGTCAAGATGATAAACCGGCACGTCGCCTACTTTCGTACCTACTTTATCTTCTATCACATCAAAAGCGCACTCAATTTTGGTGTTATTATTTTTAATAAAATTATAATTTAAAAAGGCCGTTCCTAGATTCCCTACGCCAATCAGTGCTACTTTCGTTACTTCATCTTGGTCTAACGTTTTACGGAAAAATGTAAGTAAATAATTCACATTGTAGCCGTATCCCTTTTTTCCTAATGCACCAAAGTAAGAAAAGTCCCGACGAATAGTAGCAGAATCCACTTTCACTGCCTCACTTAACTCCGCTGACGACACACGCTGTTTACCAGAAGCATGCAAATTTTTCAAAAAACGATAATAAAGCGGCAATCGTTTAGCCGTTGCTTGTGGTATTTTTAATTGTTCAGTGTTCACGTTGTACCCCCTCAGTTCATGTATGTCATTACTAACATTTTCAAGTCATATTGCATTACCTTTCACAAAGCATCAACCGCTTTGAGGTAGCGCTTCCAATTCTCTCTCTTTTCTCTTGTTTTATATATACTCCGCTTCACACCTCGACGGATTTTGTCTATTCAGCACTCCTTAAAGTCGGTATGTAGAACGAAGCAATTAGCCCTTCAAAGGATCGGTTTGTTAGTCATGACGGATTTTTTTACATCCATCATAGATAAGTTCAGAGATGCACTTATCTCTTATTTTAACATAGTATCCTGTATAAAATGTGCAGGTAAAATCATTTTATTTCATGAATCAAAACATTCGCTTCATCATTTGTCCTTGTCCCTCTACAAATTACAAACGCTTGTAGGAAGAACTTGTAGTTGAAAATATGTTAAAATACACTATGGATATACTACTAGAGGTGAAAAAATGATTATTCTACAATTGAACGGTATTACAAAATACTATGGGGCAGAACCCATTTTATCGAATATAAAGTTAGAAGTACAATCAAAAGACCGCATTGCCCTAGTGGGACGAAACGGTGCTGGTAAATCAACTTTATTAAAAATTATTGCTGAGCAGCTTTCCTATGACAGCGGAGAAATTATTAAACCTAAGGGTGTTTCCATTGATTATATGGGACAAGATACAGTTCTTGAGTCAACACTCTCCATATGGGAAGAAATGATGACTGTCTTTGCTCCATTAAAGAAGATGGAAAAAGAATTACGTACGCTTGAAACGAAGATGGGTGATCCAGACATTTTTAATGATTCAGTTCAATACGAAAAACTAACCAAAGAGTATGATCAGCTTCAAGTAACGTTTAAAGATTTAGGCGGCTATCAGTATGAAGCCGATACACGATCTATTCTTCACGGTTTCCGTTTTTCAAACTTTGACTACAGCACCCCTATTTCCTCCTTAAGCGGTGGACAAAAAACGCGCCTGGCTCTTGCAAAACTGCTTTTAACAAAGCCTGATTTGCTTATTCTGGATGAGCCTACCAACCACTTAGATATTGAAACTTTAGCATGGCTGGAACAGTTTCTGCAAGGGTATGAAGGAGCTATTTTAATCGTTTCACATGATCGTTACTTCCTTGATAAAGTCGTAAATCAAGTGTATGAAGTCGCACAAAAAACAACGGTGAAGTACACGGGCAACTACTCTAAATACCTTGTACAAAAAGCAGAGCGATATGAAAAAGAGTTGCGTCAGTACGAAAAGCAGCAAGATGAAGTCGCAAAGCTGAATGATTTTATTCAGCGAAACATCGCCCGCGCATCGACTACAAAACGTGCGCAAAGCAGACGTAAACAGCTCGATCGAATGGAGTTAATAAATCGACCTAACGAAGGCGAAAAATCAGCTAGTTTTTCGTTTGAAATTGAACGTCAAAGCGGAAATGAAGTCTTAAATCTGGAAGATGTGTCTATCGGATATGATGAACACAACTATGTCGTCCAAGAGGCAAACCTTCGCATTAAAAAAGGGGAAAGCCTTGCGTTGGTTGGTCCTAATGGCGTGGGGAAATCAACTTTATTAAAAGGTATTGTGGATAAACTCAGCTTCAAGACTGGAATCATTTCCTTTGGCTCAAATGTAATGGTTGGTTATTACGACCAAGAGCAAGCCAATTTAACGTCTAATAAAACCGTTTTAAATGAACTTTGGGATGACTACCCAGCCAAACCTGAAAAAGAAATCCGTACAGCACTTGGAAATTTTCTGTTTTCAGGTGATGATGTACTGAAAATCGTTTCCACGCTCAGCGGTGGTGAAAAAGCACGTTTGGCTCTTGCGAAGCTTATGCTTCAAAAAGCTAACTTCTTAATTCTGGATGAACCTACTAACCATCTTGATTTAGATAGCAAACAAGTACTCGAGAATGCGTTAATTGATTACCCAGGGACTCTATTATTTGTTTCACATGACCGTTATTTTATTAATCGTATTGCCAATAAAATAGCAGAGCTATCTCCTGAAGGAGTAGAAGAATTTCTTGGAGATTATGACTATTATGTAGAAAAGAAAGCAGAAATAGAGGAAATCAAAGAATTAGAAAATATAAAAGCAAACGAAGAACGTACGGTAAAAGTAGATAAACAGTCCTATAAACAAGATAAAGAACAAAAGAAATTGATGAGACAGCGAACGCGCCGCATTGAAGAAATTGAAACTGAAGTAAACAAATTAGAAGCCGCCCAAGCGGCGAATGAAGAACTTCTTTGTGACCCTGAAATTTATCAAAATCACGAAGAAGTATCAAGATTAAACAGTGAAAATGAAAAAATTTCTTCACAGTTATCCACATTAATGGAAGAGTGGGAAGAATTACAGCTGCTTCTAGAAGAGTAGCCTATATTTTTGCGTATCTATTCATCCTATTTACTTGTTCATGCGCTTAAGAGCAAGCTTTATCCACTCTGTGAATAAATAGTGGATATCTGTCTGATTTTCATAATTAAAACTTGTTGATAACAGGTCCGTGTACTGAGTGCACGGACTTTTCCACATAATTATCCACAGTCAATTCTAAATTTATTGAATATTGTTGATAAATCATTTTTATCCACAAAAAAAGACGAATGAGAAATAAATCTCATTCGTCACTTACTCTTCCAAGTCCAAACCGGGGTTTGCATTTAATGACATATCTGAACGTTTTCCTTGAGCAAATCGTACGCTTGCTGCTGCTCCAATCATTGCGGCATTATCCGTACATAGAGATAGCGGCGGGATAATAAGCTCAATATTTGATAGGGGTTCAAATGCCTCTTCTAGCGCTGCTCTAAGCCCTTTATTAGCAGCAACTCCTCCTGCTAATAAAACTTGCTTAACGTTATATTCCTTTGCAGCTTTAATCGTTTTAGTTACTAACACATCAATGACACTCGCTTGAAAGCTAGCAGCAAGTGTTTGTGGAAGAATCTCTTCACCTTTTTGCTTCGCATTGTGGACAGTGTTAATAACTGCTGATTTTAATCCACTGAAACTAAAATCATAGGATCCTTCTTCTAGCCAAGCACGCGGCAAATCAATTAATGGCTCTCCTTCATGTGCAAGGCGGTCAATATGAGGTCCGCCTGGATATGGAAGGTTTAACGTGCGGGCTACTTTATCGTAGGCTTCTCCTGCTGCATCATCTCTTGTTTCACCGATCACTTTAAAATGACCGTGACTTTCCATGTATACAAGCTCCGTATGCCCGCCAGATACAACTAGCGATAAGAGCGGGAATTCTAGTTTTTTGATTAGCTGATTTGCATAAATATGTCCTGCAATATGATGAACACCAATTAATGGCTTTTGATGTGCAAATGCTAGCGCTTTGGCTGCATTTACGCCAATAAGAAGTGCTCCCACAAGCCCTGGTCCTTCCGTTACAGCTATTGCATCTATATCTGCAAACGTCAAGTTCGCTTGATTTAAAGTTTCTTCAACTACTACTGTAATTTGTTCTACATGATGACGAGATGCAATTTCCGGTACGACACCGCCAAATCGTTTATGGCTTTCTATTTGAGAGGCCACCACATTGGCTACAATTTCATGACCGTTTCGAATCACAGCTGCTGCTGTCTCATCACAGCTTGTTTCTAATGCTAAAATTAATTGATTTTCATTCATAAATTCACCCACATAACTAATGCATCCTCATTGTTATCAGAATAATAATTCTTACGAATACCTCCAGGTTTAAAACCTAGCTTTTGATACAATGATTGTGCAATATGATTAGATACCCTAACTTCTAATGTCATTGACGTAGCACCTAGTTTTCGAAGAACGTCCATCACGTTGCGGAGCAGCAATTCACCGAGTCCCTTGCCTCGGTAGTCTGGCAATAGCGCAATGTTGGTTACATGTGCTTCGTCAATAACAATCCACGTTCCACAATAACCAATAATATTTTCTCCTTCTTCCATCACAATGTAAGTTGAAAATTGATTATTGGTTAACTCATTTTGAAATGCTTCTGCACTCCAAGGTGTCGTAAAAGACTTCTCTTCGATTTTCACTACTTGATCAATATCTTTAACTTCCATTAAACGAAACTTAATTGTTAGTTTCATGTTATACCTTCTTTTATCCTTTTTGCTGTGAAGCAAGCCAGTTGGCTTCTGCTTCAGCTAAACGAATGTAGTTCGGAACAAAAGTATGCACAGACTGCGGCTCTTTCTTCATTCCTAAGAAAGCCAATTCACTTGGTCTTGGGTTAAACTGCTGAACATGGGCAAATACAGCTTGTTCACTCAACACTTCTTTTAACGCCTCTTCATGCATGGAAAGATCATTGCCTATGAATAAAATAGGTTTGTTGTATGACTTTAAATGTTCCGCCCAGTCCTTATTAATAACAAGTCGATCACTTTCAACTTCTACAAGACCTCGTTCGTTATTCCATTCATATAGTCCTGTATAAAGCTGCTGACGGCGCGCATCAAATAACGGAGCAATATATCCATCAAAATAACGACCGTTTGCTGCTAGTGCCTCAAGGCTAGATACACCTATTAAAGGAATATTTAAAGTCCAAGCAAGTGTCTTGGCAATGGTAACACCAATGCGTACACCGGTATAGGACCCGGGACCGTGTGCCACTACAATACGGTCTAGCTCGCTTGGCGCAATATCACAATCTTTTAACAAAGATTCCACAGCGTTCATCACACGAACAGAGTGATTCTTTTTTAGATTCGTAATAATTTCTCCAATTACTTTGTTTTCTTCAACGACAGCAACACCCATGACAAAATTGGATGTATCAATGGCTAACATTTTCATCTTTTAAAAAGCTCCTTACATATTTCAACGTACCGACTGCCTATCGCTTTTACAAGGATTTTACGAGTCGTTTCGTTTTCATGGTAAATATTGATTTGAATATATTCATTAGGAAGCTGCTCTTCAATCAGGTGAGCCCACTCCACGACCGTCACGCCATCTCCTTCAAAATACTCATCGAACCCTAGGTCTTCAAATTCATCCCCTAGACGGTACACATCCATATGGTAAAGAGGAAGGCGACCGCTTTTGTATTCTTTAATGATAGTAAATGTCGGGCTATTCACATTGCGTTCAATTCCTAAGCCTTTAGCTAAACTTTTTGTGAATGTTGTCTTTCCAGCTCCCAAATCACCTTCAAGCAGCAGCACGTCACCAGCTTCTAATAAAGTTGCTAGACGAGCAGCCAGCTGATTAGTTTCATCAGGAGACGTAGACATAAACGTAAATTCATTAATCTCTGTCATTCATTCAGAACCTCATTTCAATCTGTATATATATATTGTAAACGTTGTGGACTATACATATCCAGTAAGAAATCCAACAATCTTTAACATCGCAATTCTACAAAGAAATTTCTTTGTATATAAAAAATTCCTTAGGATTGCTCCTAAGGACGGTAAAGTTTTATATAAAAATGGTTCAAACAATAAAAAAGACGAAACACATTGTTTCGTTTCTAAAACATGGCGGTCCCGACGGGAATCGAACCCGCGATCTCCTGCGTGACAGGCAGGCATGTTAACCGCTACACCACGGGACCATGTTGGTTGCGGGGACAGGATTTGAACCTGCGACCTTCGGGTTATGAGCCCGACGAGCTACCGAACTGCTCCACCCCGCGATGATAAAAAAGCAAAATAAAAATGCCTAGCGATGTCCTACTCTCACAGGGACAAAGTCCCAACTACCATCGGCGCTAAAGAGCTTAACTTCCGTGTTCGGTATGGGAACGGGTGTGACCTCTTTGCCATTATCACTAGACATTTATATGAGATTATTCTCTCAAAACTAGGTAACAGTTTGCTGAGTAAAGCTTACGCTTTTAAAGTTTGGTTAAGTCCTCGATCGATTAGTATCAGTCAGCTACACATGTCGCCACGCTTCCACCTCTGACCTATCAACCTGATCATCTTTCAGGGATCTTACTAGCTTGCGCTATGGGAAATCTCATCTTGAGGGGGGCTTCATGCTTAGATGCTTTCAGCACTTATCCCGTCCACACATAGCTACCCAGCGATGCCTTTGGCAAGACAACTGGTACACCAGCGGTGTGTCCATCCCGGTCCTCTCGTACTAAGGACAGCTCCTCTCAAATTTCCTACGCCCACGACGGATAGGGACCGAACTGTCTCACGACGTTCTGAACCCAGCTCGCGTACCGCTTTAATGGGCGAACAGCCC
>NZ_CP086208.1:160000-210000 GCF_020790095.1 Priestia sp. J2 | reverse complement strand
ACGGAATCAAAATCCGTTGCCTTACCGCTTGGCGATAGCCCAATAATTTAAAATGGCGGTCCCGACGGGAATCGAACCCGCGATCTCCTGCGTGACAGGCAGGCATGTTAACCGCTACACCACGGGACCATCCAAAATTATGTATGAAACAGTCAAAATGGTGGAGGATGACGGGATCGAACCGCCGACCCCCTGCTTGTAAGGCAGGTGCTCTCCCAGCTGAGCTAATCCTCCACAGGATATGTAAATAAAAATCAATGGTGACCCGTACGGGATTCGAACCCGTGTTACCGCCGTGAAAGGGCGGTGTCTTAACCGCTTGACCAACGGGCCATTATAAAATGGCGGAGAAGGAGGGATTTGAACCCTCGCGCCGCTTACACGACCTACACCCTTAGCAGGGGCGCCTCTTCAGCCACTTGAGTACTTCTCCATATGGCTCCACAGGTAGGACTCGAACCTACGACCGATCGGTTAACAGCCGATAGCTCTACCACTGAGCTACTGTGGAATAATATTTATCAGACTTCTTACATTGTAATCGACATTATATGTAATGTCAATAAGTTTTTGTAATTTCTTTGCCGTTTATTTGAGACGGCTTTATTAATTTACCATAATGAATCTATTTTAGTCAAGCATCTTCTACATTTTTTTTAATTTACCTTTACACTTCCCACAAACATATTTAACTGTGTTCACTTTTCTTTTTCGAACATATTTTTGATCACACTGCATACATACATATATGTGCTCTTTTTTCTTTCCATCACTTTCTTTTTTCAATGCCTGACAAAATCGAGGTGCATCTACTTCTTTCATTAACCTTTTAAAGTCTTGATCTCCATGCTTATACCCTTTCCCCTCAATATGCAAATGATAGTGACAGAGCTCATGTTTAATAATTTCTACTATTTCTTGTGTGCCATATTGTTCAAAGTATTTGTAGTTTACTTCTATATTAGATGTACGTAACAAATACCTTCCGCCTGTCGTACGTAACCGAGAATTAAAAGTGGCTTCATGACGAAATGGTTTGTGAAACAGCTTCAATGAAATTTCTTCTACAAGTATTTGTAAATCCTTATCATTCATCTTACATACTCCTCTACTGTATGAAATCACCTGACTAGCTCTTGGGGCATACACTTCATTACATACTCACTATTCACCTTATCATAAATGAAAAGGAGTGATTGTCCTTATGCCAATGTGGCTACAAAAACAAATGAGGCGCGCTTATTCTGAAAAAGACCGTGCACAAATAAAATTGCTCAACCAATGTTGGTTTTTTTATCAAAAAAATAATTCCGCTTCTTAAATCACTTCTTTTTACAAATAAAATTGCCTTTTCAGAAAATCTGAAAAGGCAATTTTATTATTGATGGGGCGGAATCATCGTCAGTGCAACTCTTCCTTTTTTCATATCTACGTCTTCTACCCACACATTCACCAAATCTCCTACTGAAACGACATCGAGGGGATGCTTAACGTACCGATTCGTTAATTTAGAAATATGGACTAGACCGTCTTGCTTAACTCCTATATCGATGAACGCTCCGAAGTCTACGACGTTTCGCACCGTTCCTTCAAGCTGAATACCTTTTGCTAGATCCTCTAGCTTCAAAATATCCTGACGGAGCAAAGGTTTTGGCAGTTCATCACGAGGATCTCTTTCCGGTCTTACGAGCGCTTCTATAATGTCTTTTAAAGTAAGCTCCCCTATACTTAGTTCTTCTGATATTTCGGGTAAAGAAATATGTTTTAATGCTTCTTTTACTTTCTCCGTTCCAAGTTCAGTCTCTTTCACTTCCGCTTTCTTTAAAAGCTTTTTAACGTCTCCATATGTTTCAGGATGGATACCCGTTCTGTCTAAAGGTTCTTCACCTTCTATAATACGTAAAAACCCAATACACTGCTCATATGTTTTAGCCCCTAGACGCGGAATTTTCTTCAACTGTTTTCGGTTAGAGAATTTTCCGTTTTCATCCCGATATTTTACAATGTTTTGAGCAACTGTCTTATTTAGACCAGCAACGTATTGTAGAAGCGAAGCAGAAGCCGTGTTTGCATTCACTCCTACTTGGTTTACTACTGTCTCTACAATAAAAGTCAGTGAATCATTTAATTGCTTTTGAGACACATCATGCTGATATTGCCCTACTCCTACCGACTTAGGATCGATTTTCACAAGCTCAGCCAGCGGATCTTGCAGCCTTCTGGCAATCGATACAGCGCTTCGCTCTTCTACTTGAAAATCAGGGAATTCTTCTCTAGCAACATCAGAAGCCGAATATACGCTTGCTCCCGCTTCATTCACAATCAAATAATAAACTGGGTTTTCAATTTCTTTAAGAACATCCGCTACAAATTGCTCCGTTTCGCGAGATGCCGTTCCATTTCCAATTGCCACTACTTCAATAGGGTATTCAGCGAACATTTTCTTTAATTTATTTTGTGCTTCAGCTGCTTTTCTCACAGGAGGATGTGGATAAATAACATCAATTTTTAATACCTTGCCTGTTTCATCTACTACAGCTAATTTGCAGCCTGTTCGAAAAGCTGGATCTACTCCTAATACCACTTTCCCTTTCAATGGAGGTTGGAGAAGAAGTTTTCGTAAGTTTTCAGAAAAGATGTGAATGGCTCTTTCTTCCGCTTTTTCTGATAGGTCTTTACGAATTTCGCGTTCAATAGATGGTTCTATTAAGCGTTTATAAGCATCTTCTATAGCTGAGATGATATAACCTTCAGCTGAAGAATCCCTTTTCTTGATTACTTCTTTATGTAAATATGAAAGAATACGATCTGTAGGCGCGTCAATACTCACTTTTAAAATACCGTCTTTTTCTCCTCTATTCATAGCTAAAATACGGTGAGGAACGATTCGCTTTACCGCTTCTGTATATTCATAGTACATTTCATAGATATTTTTTCCATCTTTTTCCTGATCTTTGACTGAAGTAACAATTATGCCATCTTTTACAGTGGTCGTACGAATCCATTGACGGTAAGATGCTTCGTCAGAAATTTGTTCCGCTACAATGTCTAGGGCTCCCTGAATAGCTTCGTCAGAAGATTGAACTCCTGCTTCTTCATTTATGTATGTTTGCGCTTCAATGTTCACGTCAGAATTCGGGAAACTTAGTAGCCACTGTGCTAATGGTTCAAGACCTTTTTCTTTTGCTACAGTTGCTTTTGTACGTCGTTTTTGCTTAAAAGGGCGGTATAAATCTTCTACTTGCTGCAATTTCTTCGCTTGATGAATTTGAGCAGACAGTTCCTCAGTTAATTTCCCTTGCTCTTCAATTAATCGGTGAACTTCCTGTTTACGCTCCTCTAAATTCATTAAGTAGTTCCAGGAATCTAAAATATTCCGGATTTGGACTTCATCCAAAGCACCAGTTTGTTCTTTTCTATATCGAGCAATAAAGGGAACTGTATTACCATCTTCTACTAAAGCAATTACGTTTTGTACTTGCTTGTGTGAAATCTCTACCTCTTTACTTACACGTTGAACAATTTGATTATCTAATTTCGTTGCAACAGACACAGCTTATCCTCCTACCTAAATGAAACTTTGTCTCTATTGTAACAAAACTCACATGCAATAACACATGTGAGCTAAAAAGAAAGGCTATGCAGTTGGAAGATGACCAGCGATATACGTAATATCGTCATTATGAGATCGAATTGCTGCCTGTAGGCGTGTCGACAATTGATCGACATTCATCGAGTTAGCAAAAACAGATTTAATCTCTTTTAATTCTAAGCCATCTGTATGAATCAAAAATTTAGAACCGGAGTCATATGGGAAGGTTTGTGTGCGGAACTTTTGAATTTTCCCTGATAAAAAACCTTGAATTGGCAGAGGGTACGTTAATTTCCCCTCCGGAGAATACAGATAAAAGCGGATATTACCTACATTTGTGTAATGAAATTCGTTATGTTTTTTATCAATTTTCAAAATAGCTACTGCTGCGCCTCTTGTATGTCGAGTAGCCTTGTTGCACTTAGAAATGATCTCATCTACATCTAGATGATGATGAGCTTTCGCTACATCCGTAACAGCTACAGAAGCGGCTCTGGCTTGTTCACCGCTTCCTAATCCATCTGCCACTGCACATAGAAAATAATCATCCGTTTCTTTGACATAGTAACTATCTCCACAACACACGTTCCCTTGCTTTGGCTCTTGATATATATGAGTTTGAATCGACTTTGTATTCGGGTCTACTGTCATCACGACATATACTCCGAATCGTTAGAATCTGAGCGAGCTGCAGTCCTTAGCTTATCAAGAGCTCTTCTTTGCAGTCGAGATACATGCATTTGAGAAATCCCTAATTTCTCACCGGCATCTTTTTGACTCAGATTTTCAATAAATGTATAGCGAATTACTTCTTTTTCTCTATCGCTTAATACATGAAGAATCTTTTCTAACACTAAGCGCTGATCAGTTTTCTCATAACCCGACTCTTGTTCACCTACTAAATCAAGGATTGTAACAGTACTTCCATCAGAGTCTGCTTCAATAGAATGATCAACAGACAACGCTTGATAACTTTGCCCCATCTCCATCGTTTCTAAAATTTCTTCCTCTGTCACTCCGATATGATCAGCAATTTCTTTTACTTGAGGAGATCGCTGTAAACGGGTTGTTAGCTCTTCGACAGCTGCTTTAATTTTAGGACCTAATTCTTTGATGCGGCGCGGTACGTGAACACTCCACGTTTTATCGCGTAAAAATCGCTTAATCTCTCCAATGATTGTAGGAACAGCAAACGATTCAAAACTTCTTCCAAATGAAGCATCATACCTTCTAATAGCTCCTAACAGTCCTAGCATCCCTACCTGCACAATATCTTCATGTAAGCTTCTGCCTTTTGAATAACGACGTGCAATAGATTCAACAAGGTTCTTGTAATGTACTACTAGATCACTTTGTGCTTCTTCATCCTGCGTTTTTTGAAAGCGCTCAATTCGTTCCTGAACCTGTTCTTTAGTTAATTTCATAGGTTGAGACTGTGTTTTCATCACTCTCCACCTGCTCTCTTTGCACATACTTAGTCATCATTAGCGTTACACCTTTTGAATTGACCATTTTCACTTCGTCCATTAGTGTTTCAATTAAATATAAACCAAGTCCACCTTCAGGAAGAAATTCAACTTCTTTTGATGTTTCATAAGGTCCTATATGTTCCTTAAGCTCTTCAAAATTAAAGCTTTCGCCTTTATCGACCACCATGATTTCTAAACGGTCATCAAATAAACCAAAACCTACTCTCACTTCACCATTTTCTTCACTCTTGTAAGCATGCTGTACGGCATTTGTACATGCCTCACTCACAGCAATTTTCATATCTTCAATTTCATCATAAGAAAAACCCATCCGGTTCGCTACACCAGACAGCGTCAGTCGAATAATCGCTACATAGTCTGGCTTAGCAGGAATCTTCATCTCAACAAAGTCATAAGGCTGTTTCATTTTACGCCACCTTCTACTTGTGAATTCACGTTTAAAATGTCTGTGAGGCCCGTAATATCAAATAAGCGCTTGATGCGCTCTGATACACCAACAAATTTCAAAGAGCCGTTATTTTTCTTATTGGCTTTTAACAATGCAATAAATACACCTAGTCCTGTACTATCCATGTATGATACATCGGTTAAATCGACTATAATTTCCGGTTCAGTATGTTCAGTAATTTCCATGAACTTTTCTTTTAGCTTAGGTGCTGTATATGCGTCAATCTCTCCAGCCAGCTTAATACGATATGCTTGACCGTCCTTTTGTATATCTATTTTTAAATTCATCGTATTAGTAGACCCCCTCTAATTTTGTGCTATCTTTTCTGTACCCTTATTTAGAATACTTAAACTAAACTCTTCAAAATAATCAATGTAAAGTCATCTCTCAATTGAAAATGCTGTAATTTTTCCAGCTCTTTATATACAGATTCTACAATTTCTTGAGGAGACAAATGCATGTATTTTCGAATTAATTTTATGATGTCCAATCTTTCGATAAATCCTTCTTCAGTTCTGCATTCTGTTACACCATCTGTTAACAGAACAATCATATCGCCTTTTGAAAGCTGCTGCTCGTACTGAAGATATTTCACATGGCGATCGACTCCTAGCACGAGTCCTTTTGCTTCCAAATCTTCAAATGAATCAGCTTTGGCATCATAATAAAAGCCTGGCTCATGCCCTGCAGATGCATAATCAAATAAGTTTGTCTCGGGATTATAACTTCCGTAGAACATCGTAATAAACATACTTGGATCTACGTTTCTCTCTACAATATTATTCAAGTTCTCCAATACGTAACTTGGATTTTTTCTTGAGTCCGGTAAGCTGTCCATTGCATACTTGATCATAGACATACACATTGCAGCTGGAATTCCTTTTCCGATCACATCGGCAATGGCAATACTTAATCCACCGTGCTCTTCTTCTACAAAGTGAAAATAATCTCCGTTCATCTGTTTAGCAGGTACGCTAATCGCGCCAATTTCTAAAGTTGAACTAGCCGGAACCTTTGTCCCTAACAGCGTCTGCTGGACGTTAGCGGCAACTTCGATTTCAGAACGAAGTTCCCGCTGCTTATTTTTTAATGTTTGATGCTCACGAAGAGCAAGACCGTAGCTAATCATTACCTCAAGTAAAAAGTCCAGAGAATGCAGCACTTTTTCTGGAATATCAGAATAAATTTCTTCAATCACTTCTTTATGAATGCTCACAATATCTTCTGGCGATATTTCATTCTCTAAAGATTTTCTACTTAGTTTTTGTCCTTGATACAAAATTTGTTCATTTTGTGTTTGGATATAGTTCCCCAAAATATCTTTGTATAAATCTCTCATCTCTTTATCAAAAGACATTATCTATTTCCTCCTACCGGAGCCACTTAACTGCTTTAATCTCAGTACCTTCTCCGACATTTGTTTCGATGTCAAACTCATCCATCAATCGTTTTACCCCAGGAAGCCCAGCTCCTAGTCCACCCGATGTTGAGTATCCATCTTCCATTACTTTGCGAACGTCGGGGATACCTGGCCCTTCATCTGTTGCTACGACAAGAAGACCGTTTTTTCCTCCACGATTTAATTTCTCAATATAGATTTGACCCTTACCCGCATATAGGTAAATATTACGAGCTAATTCAGAAATGGCGGTTGTAATACGAGCTTGGTCAACTGTTCCAAACCCTAGCTCTTTCGACACATTTCTACCTAATTGGCGTGCCGCTACGATGTCCCATTCTGTTACGATTTTTACGCTGGATTGGAATTCCATATACTAATCCCCCAATTCCGATTGGAGTTTCTCAAGACCTTTTTCTAAATCGAGTGCAGTAAGAACATCGTTTAGGCCAATCCCTAACTCAACAAGTGTAATAGCTACTGCAGGCTGGATACCTGTTAATACTACTCTGGCCCCCATCAAATTAGACATGCTAACCACGTCACCTAACACTTTTGCGATGAATGAATCGATCATATCAATTGAAGTTAAATCGATTACCACTCCTTTTGCTCCAGTTTGATGAATTTTACTTAGCAAATCTTCTTGGAATTGAATAGCCGTTTGATCATCCAGCTCCCATTGAATGGATACCAATAAGTAGTCGTACAATTTCAAAATGGGTATTCTCACGTTTATTCCTCCGATTCTATATCAACTATTTTCCGCTCAGTCATTTCTAACGCAAACTCTACACCTTTTTTTAATGAGTTTTTCGTAATAATTTCATTTAAGTTAATACCTAAGTTCACAATAGTCTGAGCAATTTCCGGACGAATTCCTACTAACAAACACTTGGCTCCAACCAAACGTACGGCTTCAGCAGCTTGAATGATATGATGGGCAACCATCGTATCCACTACTGGTACTCCGGTAATATCTATTAATACGACCTCTGATCGGTGCTTTACGACACCTTGCAGTAAGTTTTCCATAATTTTCTTTGCACGATCGGTGTCAATTGTTCCCACAAGCGGCATTACCGTAATTTTATCAAATACCGGTATTAATGGAGCAGACAATTCTTGAAGTGCAACTTTTTGCAACATAACTGTATTTTCCCACGAGTTGGAGTATTGTTCTACTATTTTGTTATAAATAGGGCTTAACCACTTGTCAAACCGATAGAATAATTCAGAATGAGTTTGATCAGCCTTTACATGTTCACTGTTTACATACCCTTCAACCACTACATGACCCAAGTTACGTACACCCTGTGTCAAATAAGCAAGAGGCCATCCTAAACTCACAACTCGTCCTACTACTTCCTCTAGTTCCTCTGCAAAATTTTCCTGATCACGGAATGCTTTTGCCAAAAGTAAATTTACAAAATCAGAGCTTACATTTACGTACACTTGCTCGGATACAATGTTTTTAATCCGCTCTGTTTCCACATCATTCATTAACACTAGCCATCGATCAAAAATTTCTGATTTATGATTTTGTATATAATTGAATAAATCTTGATTCATGAGGTCCTCCTTGTGAGTCAATACACTCATTTATATCTATATATATATTATCATTTTTAAAACGTTTCTTATTACAATATACGTTTACTGATTATTCCTAGTCAAATTAAAAAAGTTGCTCATAAAGGAGCAACTTAGCATAAATGGAAGTATAATTCTAAAAGTCGATAAGTCCTACACTGATTTGCAAGGCTTCATCCACTCTGTCCATCATTTCATCATCTAAATGGGTAATCTTGTCTGTTAGCCTCTGTTTATCAATAGTACGAATTTGTTCTAGTAAAATAACTGAATCTCGCTCAAATCCATAGCGCTTTGCATCAATTTCAACATGCGTAGGTAACTTTGCCTTTTGAATTTGAGCAGTGATCGCAGCTACAATAACAGTTGGGCTAAAACGATTGCCTATATCATTTTGAATGACAAGTACAGGGCGAACGCCTCCTTGTTCTGAGCCAACAACAGGAGATAGGTCAGCAAAATAAACGTCGCCACGTTTGACTACCAAGTCATTACCCCCCGCTTACTAAACGATCCACAGTATGATCAGCTTCATACTCTGCTAGAAAAGCCTCGGAAGCAATATTTAAGTTTATCTTTGCCATCTCCATATATCCACGTCTCATTGATTCGCGAATATGGCGTTTTTTTCGCTCACGAAGGTACAATTTTGTTGCTTGGTGAATAAAATCACTTCGGTTGCCATTTTCTTGTTTAACCATAAGATCGAGCTCCGATACTAAATTTTTCGGTAATCTTACTAGGATTTCTGTAGTTGCGCTCGCTTCAGACACAAACATACACCTCCAACATCAATACACACACCAATAGTCTCATCTTTCCTTATCATAACATTGATTAGCTTTAATGGAAAGTTAATTCTGTCAATTTCTACACTATTATCGTCAATTGATACCCTCTTTTATGCATGGAAGTTATTATTTTATTGTCTTTTGTTCGCAGGCTTTTTATGTTGACTCAGGAAGATGTATATTCAGCGCAAGATATAATTATTAACATGAATGTGCTGAGAATCTCTTGTATAAACCCTCGGAACCCTTGCTGCAATCATGCAAGGGATTTCATAATTAATTGTTTCAAGATGCTTTGCTACTTCATCAATTGTAATTTCAGCACCTTGTTGTTTTCCAATAAATGTTACTTTTGTACCCATTTTATACATTTTAGGCAATTTAATCATTAATTGATCCATGCATATCCTACCAACAATTGGCACTTTAACTCCATCTACTAACACTTCAAAATTACTTAATTTACGAATCCAGCCGTCTGCGTATCCTACTGGAATAGTAGCAATCCATTCATCTTCTTTAGCTTCATAAGTAGCTCCGTAACTGATATGACTCCCTTTTTTGACTTTTTTAACATGCACAATACGGCTGTGCAGCGAAAAAGCTTGTTTTAACGGAATTGGCAAGACTTCTTTTAATTCCTCTGAAGGACTCAAGCCATACATAGAGATACCTAAGCGTACGCCATTAAAGATATCGCTCGGACGACGAAGCAAAGCTGCGCTATTTGCACAGTGAATCATCGGAGGTGTAAAACTATGTTCTTTCACAATTCGAACCATTTCTTCAAAGAATGTGTATTGTTTTTCAAAATAAGACGAATTTAGCTCGTCTGCTGTTGCAAAGTGCGTAAACACTCCATCCAGCGCGAACCCTGAATGAGAAGTGATGATATTCATCGTTTCGTGTAATTCTTCTTTTGTTCTAATTCCTAAGCGACCCATGCCTGTATCTATTTTTAAATGCATATGCAACTGACTGTTTGCACCTAGAATGGACGCCGCTTCTTCAATCCAAGCTTTGCTATAAGCAGTGACCGTTACATCCCACTCCAATGCAGTTTGAATGTGTAAGGGAGGCACGGCTCCTAATACTAAAATGGATTCCTTTATTCCTTTTTTTCGAAGAGCAATAGCTTCATCCAAAAAAGCTACAGCTAGCATATCAGCGCCAGCTTGAAGCGCAATCTCTGCTACTTCTTTATCTCCATGCCCGTACGCATTCGCTTTTACTACGGCCATTAACGTTTTATGCCCCGGTATCAGTTCTCTTACATGATTCACATTTTGAAAAATGGCTTCTACATCAATTTCTGCCCATGTTTCTCTATAAAATGCATCCATTACTACGACACTTCCTTTTTTCAGAACCATTCTAAACGTACTTTCCTCTGTTAGTATAATACATCTATAGCCAAACTTCATCTCGATCTTTATTCAAATTAAGCAAGAACAAGCCTACATATATGCAGGCTTGTAAGCTTCTCTTATTTTCCCATCTGACTTTGCACAGATCTAGCAACTGTACTCAATTCATCTGGTGTCAGCTGATCAGAAGCCAGCATAAAGTCTACTCCATTATATGTCCAAGATAGACTTTTATCCGTTAAAGCTCCCACAGTAAAACCTAAATCAAATGGCTCTCCGGCAGTAACTGTAGATGTTGCTGTTTTAGCTACTTGCGCTTTTTCTTGTACAAGCGTAAACGGCTTTTCTCCTTTGTACATTAAAACGACTCTCTCACCATTTTCCGTCTCAATTTTCTTTTCCTTGGACAGCTTTGTACCTTTTGGAACGTCCTTAGGATAAAGAACGCTAAATGATTTGTGCTGAGCTAATGTCGGAATGTCAATCTTTGCACTTGTCATGTTTCTTTTTGTATCAAAAGCCCCTTTATCAAACTTAGAATCGAATTTCACCTTAGAGAAATCAACTTTTATTAACACTTTATTATCCGTATCCATAATTTTAACCGACACAGGCGCTAAGTCACTTTTGTTCAGCGTAATTTCTTGTTTAGGAAGCATTGTGCTATTTTGATAGTTCGTTTTTGTTTCAAAAATATAATGTTTATCCGTTGACTTAAAACTTGCCTTTTCATCCTTCACAATATCTTGGACAAGGGATTCATACAAATAAGCTTGACTGCTATTTTGCGGCCAGTCACTTTGAAAACGAAAGCTTTTATTTAAGGCAGGCGTTAAAACAAAAACCCCTTCATCATTACGCAAAATCATTTGGCTTTGATCTTTCTTTGTATTTTTCAAATTCACTCGATAGTACATAGGCTTACTATGCCAAATCTCTACATCGTATACTTGAGCATCTTTCCCTGTATTCAATGTCATCTTAGCATCTGATTTATACCCCGCCATTTCTTGTACCTTGGCATCCAATGCATCTGTTACATCCTGCTGACTTTTTTCACCGCATGCTGATAAGGCTAAGAGAAAAAAGGCGCAAACAAATAAGCCAATCCATTTTTTATGCATTTCCCCAACTCCTTTGTTTCGTATATTCACAGCTAAACGGAGAAGCAAGAACATATCTTGTCTCCCCTATCCACACTATGAATATATGAACAAGAAATAGTGAATATGCAGACTAGCTTGACAAGCGTTCAATAATTACTTGAGCAATCGCATAGTGCGCACTGTGGGAAATAGATACGTGTACAGATGCTTCCAGTGGTTGTTTTGTAACAATGTGGGGTTTCCCTCTTTCATCATTCACGATTTCGATATCTTGGAAGCTGAAATCTTTCCCTATTCCTGTTCCAAGAGCTTTCGAATATGCTTCCTTCACAGCAAATCTTCCTGCTAAAAATTCGACCTTACGTCGGCTTGATAGCTTTTCATAGCGTTCTCTTTCATTTTTTGTTAAAATCCGAGTAATAAAAGCGCTTTGACGCTGCACCATTTTTTCAATCCGCTCTAACTCTGTAATATCAATTCCAGTTCCTATAATCATTTTCATTTAATCCTCTCTTACAGAATAGTATATAAAAATGCCTTTATAAAAAGGAGTGACAAATATGTTCGTACGCACAGAAAATGCAGCTGAATTTAAACGTTTTTATCCTGTTACCTTCACGCTTATCTGCATCCACATTGCGCTATGGTTACTTGCCGCTCTTCCCTCACACCTTGCAGAATCTTTTATACATCAGCTTATTGGTGTGAATAGTTTAATTTCCCAAGGAGACTACTGGCGGCTTTTCACACCTATCTTTTTACATCTAAGCTTTTCACATCTTCTTTTTAACTCATTTTCATTGTTCTTGTTAGGACCAGGCGCTGAGCGTATTCTTTCTTCTTATAAGTTTCTTCTATTCTACCTTACGTGTGGATTGCTTGGAAATATCGTTACATTTCTAATCCAATCTTCTTTTTACAGCCATGTGGGTGCATCCGGTGCCATTTTCGGACTGCTCGGATTTTACCTCTATCTTGTCATAAAACAAAAGCATATGCTTTCTAAAAGCAACCAGCAAATCATTGTCGTCTTTTTAATTATTGGATTACTTTCAGGTCTGCTAACGCCAGGAACCAACAATACAGCTCATTTCGCTGGAGGTATTGCTGGATTTCTTCTCGCTTTTCTTACGTTCAAACAGAAAAACAAGCCACAGATATGAGGCCTGCTTTAGGATTTAATATAAAAAGTGGATGAGTTAATAAATTCCACATCTTCATAAGTCTTCAAATCTCTTACTAACTGAAAGAGCGCTTCATCTTTTTTCTTAGCTTCAATCATGCAATCAATTTGCGGTATCGTTCCATTTACTTCTTTTAAAAAGCTGTAAAACCCATTAACATCGATATAATCTGCATGGGCTCTAAATTCTTTATCACTTTTAGGACTAGATATATGCATTTTTAGAGGAAGTGTTTCATGTTCCCATGTTCTAATGATACGGTCCCAATGCTCTTGCCATGAAGTTTCATCGTTGTTCGCCTGATGATGATGAAGATCAAAAATGATTGGGACATTTAGTTTTTCACATAAATACAAGACGTCTTTTATATGAAAGGTTGTATCGTCGTTTTCCAACATAATCATTTGCTGAAGGGATTGAGGTACAAGCCCCCAATTATGAATAAACTGCTCCAGTGCTTTTTCTTTATCATTATAAGCTCCTCCAACATGTAGAACACAGCGATTTTGAAGCGGAATATCCATTCCTTTCAGCAACTTTTGATGCATGCGAAGAGTTTGGATAGAATGCTTAAAAACCTCTTTATCCGTTGAGTTTAAAACAACAAAATGATCCGGGTGAAAATCTACTCGCATTGGATGTTCCTTCAAAAATACAGAAATACGCTGAAGAGCATCTTTTAAAGGAGCTATGTAGTTCCACTCTTTTAGTGCCTCATGGTTAGCTAATGGAATTAACTTAGAACTGAATCGAAAAAACTCAATTTCACTCCACGCATTATGTTTTAATAACCGTAAGCAGTTTTCTAAGTTGGATATTGCAATACGTTCGAGCTTGCGAATGGCCGCTTCATGGTCTTTCACACGCTGAAATTGTGCAAAAGTCATTGTTTGAGAAGGAGAACTATTTTCCAAATGAACGCTCATCGCCACATAACCTAACCGAACAATGGTCGACATTAGTGAACACCCCATTTTATTTTACTCATAGTGTGCACCAATAAAATAGCAATTAACACATAAAAAAAACGAGCCTGTTAAGGCTCGTTTTTATTTTACGCTTTGCTGCGAGAATCTTTACGATTACTGCTGCTATTGCGATTTCTATTATCACTGCCGTTGCTTCCACCGCGACGCTTGTCACCAAAACGCTTTGAGTTTCCACGACGATTTTGCTGTGAGTAGTTTTTAGAGTTAGAACGTGAACGACCTCCGCCATTTCCACGTTTGTTTTTATCACCTTTTGCAATTACCGGTGGTTCAGCAGTTAATTGAATTGGTGATTCATTTGGTTCTTTTGTAAATAATTTGATTGCCGCTGCCACTAATGAAACTGAATCGTGCTCTTCAAGTAACTCTTCTGCCAACTGTTTGTAGTAAGATAAGTTGCCTTGTGTCACAGATTCCGTTAATTTGTCAGCCGCAATACGCTGTTGACCTTCCATTGCTTCATCAAGCGTTGGAGCAGTCATACGCTCCATTTTACGTTTTGTTGTACGCTCAATATTGTGTAACTGTCCAGTTTCTCTTGGCGTTACAAATGTCATAGCAGCACCCATTTTACCAGCACGTCCTGTACGTCCGATACGGTGTACATAGCTCTCCGGATCTTGAGGGATATCAAAGTTGTATACATGAGTAACACCAGAAATATCAAGTCCGCGTGCAGCTACGTCTGTCGCAACTAATACATCAATAGAACCTTCTTTAAATTGACGTAGTACAGATAGACGTTTCGATTGTGTCAAGTCACCATGGATACCTTGTGCAGAATAACCACGCATATTTAATGCTTCTGATAACTCATCAACACGGCGCTTTGTACGACCAAAAATGATAGCTAATTCAGGTGATTGCATATCTAAAAGACGAGTAAGGATATCAAATTTACGCTTTTCTTGTACTTCTAAATAATACTGCGTAATGTTTGGCATCGTTACTTCTTTTGCTTTTACTTTTACCACTTTTGGTTCGTTCATGAATTTTTCAGCAATGCGACGGATTGGAGTAGGCATTGTTGCTGAGAATAAAAGTGTTTGGTGGTTCTCAGGTACGTTTGATAAGATTTTTTCAATGTCTTCGATGAATCCCATGTTTAACATTTCATCTGCTTCATCTAAAATAACTGTATGAACGTCTTGTAGACGAAGTGTACGACGATTAATATGATCTAGCATACGTCCTGGTGTCCCTACGATGATATGAGGGTGCTTTTTCAATGCACGAATTTGACGACTGATATCTTGACCACCATAAATTGATAGCACGCGTACGCGCTTTGTTTGACCAATTTTGTAAAGTTCTTCAGATACCTGTACAGCAAGTTCACGAGTAGGAGCAATAATTAACCCTTGAATTGCATCTACGTTTACATCAACTTTTTCAATAAGAGGAATACCAAATGCCGCTGTTTTCCCTGTTCCTGTTTGTGCTTGTCCGATCAAATCGTGACCTTCTAGTGCTAATGGGATAGTTTCTGATTGAATTGGTGTTGCTTCTTCAAAACCCATTTTACTCACAGCTTTGTTAAGCTGTTGACTTAATCCTAAATCTTGAAATAATGCCAAGTTTTTCAAACTCCTTTTATATTTAGACTATCTATATTTTACAAAAAAAAGCATTCTCCGAGGAAACGGAAAATGCTCTAAACGACTACTTCAATAAATTCAACGTTTAGAGTATAAGCGCCTCAAGACACTCAGACTACATCATAACACTATGGCTTTCCGTTTGCAATAGAGCTTACTTATACTCTTTTTAATATCACGGTAATTTATGCATCATTTTTGAGATAACTTCCTCAAGCTTCATCCCTCGAGATGCTTTCACTAAAACCACATCTTCTCTTGTTGTAATCGCTGTTAATTTTTCAACAAGCTCATCTTTCTCCTCAAAGTGTATTACCTTATCTTCTGCAAAATTATTTTTTGCTCCTTGCTCAATTTCAACAGATAAAGGACCGTATGTTAGAACATAATCAATTTTTTCTGCTTGAATAAACTCTCCCACTTCTTTGTGGAACTCTTTTTCCTGATCGCCTAATTCAAGCATATCCCCGAGAACAAGAATTTTTTGCTTATAGCCTTCTAAATCATGCATCAACGTGATAGCCGCTTTAACGGACGTTGGACTTGCGTTATATGCGTCGTTAATGAAGGTCAGGCCATCTGTTCGTTTTACAAGCTCCATACGCATATTTGTTAGCTTTAATTCTTTTAATCCCTTAGCGATTGTTTCGTTGTCTAGTCCAAAATAATGACCTACCGCAATAGCAGAAAGCGCATTGTGAACATTATGTTTACCTAATACCGGGATAAAGAATGAATATGTTGTTTCACGTGAAACAGTGAATGTTGTTCCTAACTCTTCAGCTGAAATAGCACTTGGATACAAATCGTTTTGTTCTGAGCTGCCAAATGTCACCGTTTCAAATGCTGGATTAACTACGCGCGACGTTAAAAGTGGCTCATCACCATTATAGACAAGCTGACCTGTTGGTGCTAAGCCGCTTGTAATTTCTAATTTTGCCTCCGCAATTCCATCACGACTTCCTAAGTCTTGAAGGTGCGATTCTCCGATATTTGTAATAATGGCCACATCAGGCTCCGCTAAATTAGAAAGAAACTCAATCTCTCCTCGGCTGCTCATGCCCATTTCTAAAACGGCAATATCATGAGTTTCATCTAAACGCAAAATAGTAAGCGGCATGCCAATATGATTATTAAAGTTTCCATCTGTTTTCAGAACACGGTAAGTTGTATCAAGCACAGCTTTCACCATGTCTTTTGCCGTTGTTTTTCCGTTACTTCCTGTAATGCCCACTACTTTAATATCTAACTCGTGACGATAGGATTTCGCTAATTGCTGAAGAGCTTCTAGCGTATCATCGACTAAAATAACGCTAATGTCTGTCGGTGGGTTTTCTTCATCTTTGTTCCACAGAGTAGCGACCGCTCCGTTTTCAATTGCTTTATCGACAAATACATGCCCGTTAAAACGTTCCCCTTTAATTGGGATATATAAATTGCCTTGCTGAATAGTTCTCGTATCAATTGAGACTCCCTCAATTACAGTTGCTTCGTTCCCGCTATGAAATACACTTCCTGGAATCATTGCAGCTAGCTGTTTAAGCGTACGTTTAATCATTGTTGGTTTGCTCCTCTCGATATAAAGTAAACTATGGATACTATTTAATTGAAACTAAACACAGAAACACTATTCATGATGAATAGTGTTGTGTGAGTTACATTGTGTGTTTAATTTGCTGCTTTTCGGTATGACGTTCAATTGCTAGTGATACAAGTTTTTCAATTAAATCTGGATATTCAACACCTGCGTGTTTCCACAATAACGGGAACATACTGAAAGGTGTAAAACCAGGCATCGTATTCACTTCATTAATAATGAATTTACCTTCTGATGTTAAGAAGAAATCTGCACGTACAAGACCAGATCCATCAATTGCTTTAAATGCTTTGATTGCTAGTGCTGACATTTCTTGATGCTGTTCTTCTGTAATTTCAGCTGGAATAATAAGACCTGTATCGCCGTCTTCATATTTTGCTTTGTAATCGTAAAACGCTTTTTTAGGTAAGATTTCTCCAACTACTGAACAAGCTGCTTCATCATTCCCTAACACACCAATTTCAACTTCACGACCAACTGCTGCTGCTTCTACAATGATTTTTCGATCGAATAAGAAGGCTTCAACAAATGCCGCTTCTAACTCTTCGCGGTTATCACATTTGCTAATCCCAACACTTGAACCTAAGTTTGCTGGTTTAACAAAGCAAGGGTATCCAAGTGTTTCTACTTTTTCATAAGCAGCCGTTCGATCTGCTTCCCACTCGCGGCGGATAAATGATACGTACTCCACTTGAGGCAGACCTGCCTGTGCAAACAGCTGCTTCATTACAACTTTATCCATACCAGCTGCTGAAGCTAATACGCCGTTTCCAACATAAGGAATATTCAATAATTCTAATAATCCTTGTACCGTACCATCTTCTCCATTTGGACCATGAAGAAGTGGGAAAATAACATCTAGTTGATCATCTGTTTTTGAATCTGTTAATGCAAACATTTCTGTATTCAATGAAACTGGTGAAATAGCTGTTCCGTTATCTTGAATTTCTAATTGAGCAACTGTTTCAAGCGGACCAGTCAGCTGTGTGCCGCGAATCCATTTTCCTGTTTCCGTAATGTAAATTGGATGCACTTCATATTTATCGTGATTAATTGCTTTTGAAACTGCTAGAGCTGTTTGTAAAGATACTTTATGTTCAGCGGATTTTCCTCCGTATAAAAGGCCAAGCTTAATTTTCACTGATGTTCCTCCTAACACATATTCATCTTTTCTATTTTATCATGCACGTTTAGATAGTAAACAGAAATATTAACTATTATTACGTATGTCAAAATAGCTAGGCTTGTGAAAGAAATTCCAGCTTCTCCTTTCATTATTTAAAATGACCTTTTCACTTGAATCATTTATTTTTGAAAAAACTTTTTTGATTTTAAATCTTTTTTAAAAGTTTATTTATAAAGTTTATTTATGCTAAAGATCACCATCAATAATCGAAACTATAGTTCTGGTATAAATCGGGAGGTTCAACAAATATGAGCAAAATGGGAAAAACGATGATTGCTGCATGCAGCGTAGCCATTGGAAGTATTTATGCAACGGGTTATATAAACACTCTATCTGACGCGCAAGCTGTTCAAGTCACACCGGCTCATCATCAGAAAAAAACGAGAGATCAGACAGACAATCAAACAATTGTTAATGATAACTGGGGAGAAGATATCGCTTCTTCTAATAAGCACCCTTCATCAGCGAGTACCGAAAGTTCTGCTCCTAAAACAAAATACAAAGATGGAACGTATTCTGGTCAAGGAAGCAACCGTATCGGAACTGTTTACGTATCTGTGACCATTAAAAACGACCGAATTGATACAGTTGAAATTACAGAAGCGGATACTCACTATTCTGAGAGTTACATTGAGGATCTTCCGTCTCAAGTCGTACAAAGACAAAGCTCAGATGTCGACGTCGTGAGCGGAGCAACGCTTAGCACAGAAGATTTTCAAAATGCCGTGGATGACGCCCTTCAGCAAGCAATGAATGCATAAAGGAGAAACGAATGATGTCCATAAAAACGTATAGCCGCTCTGTCTTATGTATGGGAACAACCGTGTCCATTCAAGTAATTGCTCCCCAATCGGAGGAAGCAAATGTCCTTCACCATATCTCAAAGGCATTTACTATTTTTAAGACCGTCGAAACGACATGCAGTCGATTTGATGCCAAAAGCGAAGTTATGAAGCTAATTAGACATATCAAAGAACCTGTTGCTGTTAGCCCCCTATTATTTGAAGCCCTTCATTTCGCTATCTTAGTAGCAGATGAAACGCATGGAATCTTTGACCCAACGGTAGGAAAACAATTAGAAAAACGTGGTTTTAACGAACATTATTTAGATGGAAAGCTCGTACAAGTGAACGAAGCAGTCGATTCTGGAAGTTATAAAGACATCGTATTGAATACACATAAAAAAACGGTTCTCTTACAAAAACCGATGATTATAGATCTTGGAGCGGTCGCCAAAGGATTAGCTATTGATTTGGCTGCCCACTCCCTTCCTTATCAGCATTTTATGATTAATGCCGGAGGAGACATCCTAGTTAAAGGACTCAATCAACACGGAGATTTGTGGAAAGTCGGGATTCAGCACCCTCAGATTCAAACGCAGTCATTACTGACCTTGCGTGTAACAGATACGGCTGTCTGCACATCAGGAAATTATGCTAGAAAAAATAAGACGCAACCATTCATGCATCATTTGGTTAATCCCTTATCTCCATCTACTAGAAGCAGTCTAATGAGTTGTACAGCTATTGCTCCTTCTGCCATGCTGGCCGATGCATTATCTACATCAGCTTTTATTTTAGGAGCGGAAAAAGGAGTAAATTTATTGAATGATGCCGACGTACGCGGCGTACTCTTCGATTCTAGTTTCACTCCTTTTTTCACATCAGATATGGAGGAATTAATGAATGATGACCACACGTTCTGAACGAAGAAGCGGTGTTAAATATATTAGTACACCCAAAGGTTATATTATTGTAGATGAAAACAAACCAAAAGAAATAAGTCGGTGGGGGCAGCTAGTTAAAACACCTAAAAGATACGTGATGGCTATGCTGCTGCTTTTAACCTTATTAGGTGAATTCAACTCTTCTGCCTTTCAAGGATTAGGACACCTACTACTCGCCGTATGCTCGGCGGCCGCCTTAGATTTAGGATTTTCTTTTGCTTATAAAAAGAAAATTCAGCTTCCTGACGGCGGAATTATTACTGGATTAATTATTGCCTTAGTGCTCAGCACCTCTACACCTGCTTGGGTCACATTTTGCACTGTAGCTGTTGCTATTTTATCGAAGCACTTAGTAAAAGTAAAAAAGAAGCCTATTTTTAACCCTGCTGCTTTTGGTCTTCTCTTTTCACTTATTGTCTTTTCAAGCGGCCAAAGCTGGTGGGGAAGCTTATCTTTACTACCCGTCTGGCTCATTGTATTCGTGTTTGTGACAGGGTACCTTGTGACGAGCAAAGTAAATAAATTCCCTCAAGTATTTGCGTTTTTAGGCGTGTATTTTGCTATTTTTACGATTATGTCATTAATAGGAGTAGGTGATGTAGCGGATGCTTTACGAGCTCCTTTTGTTAATTCCGCTTTATTTTTAGCCTTCTTTATGGTGACGGATCCGCCAACTTCTCCTGCGAAGTATAAAGACCAAATAAAATTTGGGATGCTTGCAGGGGCGATTAGCGCCGTAGATTACTTAGTTTTTGGCGGCCTTGCCTATTTATTAATCGGCCTGTTACTTGCTAATGCATGGAAAGCATGGAAGACTGCAAACAAAAAAGTGACAAAAAAAGCTGCCTAATGACAGGCAGCTTTTTTCATAGCGGAATTTTCACATAAAATTCCGTACCCACGTTTTTTTGACTAAAAACCTTAATTTCTCCGTCATGAGCTTGTACAATCCATTTGGCAATCGCGAGCCCTAAACCTGATCCTCCTTCGGCACGCGCCCGACTCTTATCACTTCGATAAAAGCGATCAAACACATACGGAAGATCTTTCGCTTCAATTCCAATGCCTGTGTCTTTGACAATTAGCATCATAGAGTGATGATGTTTCTTTAGACTAATATGAATGCTTTCTCCAGGTGGGGTGTACTTAAAAGCGTTGTCTAATAAAATCATACATAGCTGATGAAGTCGTTCTTGATCTCCTCCGCACATTAACGATTCAATTTCCCTTGTGAAATGCAGCTCCTTTAGTTCAAATATAGGCTCAAACTGATTAGCTACTTTATCAACTAGCTCACCCATATTAAAGACCGTTTTGTTTAGCAGCTGTGCACTTGAATCAGATCTAGCGAGTGTTAGTAAGTTGCCCACCAGCTTCGTCATCCGCTTTACTTCGTTTAAGCTTTGATAAATGTTTTCGCTTTCTTGCTCAATCGTATGATTTGGTCGTCTAAACAATAGCTCGAGATGCGTTTGCATCACGGAAAGAGGCGTCCTTAACTCATGGGAAGCATCTGCAATAAATTCGACTTGTTTGTTCCAAGATTTTTGGATAGGTACAAGCGCTCGATTGGCTAAAAACAAGCCAGCTACAAGCGAAAGAAGCAGTCCAATAAAAGCTGAAATGACAAGAAGAAAAGCAAGGTGCTCTAAGGTTTGAGTTTCTGGATCTACGTTTAAGACAAGTTGAATTGTTGAAACGTCTTGATCTTTTATATATCCTTCATTTTTCACATTCATCACTCGATAAGCATGACCGTTTACCTCTTGCGACGTTTGGATTTTTCCTTCTGAGAGCGCAGGCTTAAAGTCGTCAATATCGTTTGTATATAACCCTTTTTTAGGTGTAATTTTGATTAATTTTTTATCACTGCTCCAAAGTAAAAACGCAACGCGACGTTCTGTTTCTCTCTCATTGTTTTCCTGAATTTCATGTAAATTTCTTTTTTTAACCTGCTCGCTCATCTCACTTAGCCGATTGTCCGGGTTTAAAAAAATAAGATGCTGCATGTAAAAATATAAAACCACACTAAAAATGCTCAAGATAACCATCAGCACCATTGTGTTAAATAACACAAGCCTGATTCTCGTCTTTTTAAACATGCTCTTCCCCTTTTAACATAAAGCCTACGCCTCTGACTGTACGTACATAATTGTCACAATTAAAAGGCTGAAGCTTCTTTCTTAAATGGTGAACATAAACATCAACTACGCCCACTCCTACATCGGATGTAAAACCCCATACCCGATTAAAAATTTGATCTCGAATAAGGATTTGTTCTTTATTTCGAATAAAATATTCCAAAAGCTGAAATTCTTTAATCGTTAACGTGAGGACACTTCCATTAATCACTACTTCATGATTGGCTTCTCGTATAGAAATGGGACCATATGAAATCATACCTTCTTCTGCCTGCAAGTCCCTAAGCATTACCCTTAACCTCGCAAAAAGTTCAGCCATGGCAAAAGGCTTAACCAAATAATCATCGGCTCCATAGTCGAGTCCTTTCACTCGATCTTCTACACTATCTTTTGCAGTAAGAAAAATAACTTTGGTCAACACCTTTTGTTTTCTTAGTTTTTTTAGTATGTCAAGCCCTGTCATACCCGGCAGCATAATATCTAAAATTAAGGCATCATAAATATTCTGCTCTGCTAAAAACAAACCTTCATCTCCATCAGACGCACAATCAACTTCATATCCTTCTTCTTTTAAGCCTTCTACGATACCGTGTAATAATGAAGCATCATCTTCTACTACAAGTACACGCATATCAAATTCCCCCTTTTGTGATTACCTAAATAATCATTATCTTAGCATGTCACTTTTAAAAATATTTTAAAACTAGCGCGTTATCATCTCTTATACTTTATAAAAAAAGTTATGCCTGCAAGCAGGCATAACTTTTAACTAAACGCTATTTATGATCAGGACGTCGGTAAATGAACACCGCTTCTTTTGGCAGTTTACCAAACAAAAAGCTAGCAAACGGTAAAAGACGATGACATCCCCAAATAATGAGGTAACAGCCCGCTAATGTCAAAATATAACGTGCCAAGATTTCCACGTGAAACATATAGTTGCCTTGTATTGGTACTGCTTTTGCCACAAAGTTTAAAACCATTGGATGAATCAAGTAAAATCCAAACGAGTACATGGCAATATTTTTAACGACCGTCACGGACTTCACAGAAAGCTTTTCAGCTAATATCTCTGCAATTCGGAAGAAGAAATAACTTCCCACGACCAAATAAAGCGTATTAACAGCCTCATACGTAAAGCCTGAAATGTGAATTGTCTTCATTGTGTATAAGTGATAATTTAACAGTGAAATAGCTATTCCCGATCCGAGCGTCACCAGAAATAATACAATATTTGAACGACTGTACTTTTTATCCACTTGTTCGCGATAATAAATACCAATCCAACCGCCGAGTAAAAACGTAGCCATTGTATTTAAAAATAAATTAAATGAAGTGATATGATACGTATTGTTAAGCATTAAATAACCAAGCTGAATGATAATACCAAACAGCCACATGTATTTTTTAAAAATGGTTACTTTTTGTGCTAGCCATACAAAAACCGGCAGCACGAGATACACTTGTACAATTAAAAAGATAAAATGAAGCTGATAGTAGGACTCTCCGCGTAAAATACGTTTCACAATATCAGCTGCATTTAATTCTGTTGCTCCCACATGGTACGAATAAAATTCATAAATAAGTGCCCAAATAACATAGGGAACTAAAATATATGTCACTCTTCGAGCATAATACGTTTTCCATAAAGTCTTTGTTAACGGCTTGTTAATGTAACTATAAAAGAAAACTAAACCTGTGATCACAATGAAGATCCCTGCTTCAATTCGAACAATTCGGTTAAGGAAATGATATTTCTGATAAGCTTCACTTGCAAATGGCAGTACCGTTGCATACGCTGCTGTTACATGTACGAGCACAACCATCATCATAGCGAATAATCGTAAAAAATAAATGGATTGAATATGCTGCTTTTGTTTTTGCTTCACTTTTTCTCTCCTATATAATGTGAAATATACATTCTAGATGAATAATAGAACATTCAATTTTTTCTTATCTTTCCCGTTTTACAAATAAAAAAGCTAATAACATAAAATAAATGTTATTAGCTTTACTCGTTTGTATTTTATCTTTCCTCTTGCTATCACGCAACTGAATTCACAAAAACAATAAAGAACTTGAGTATAAAGGCCTAACTAAGTACCTTTTATTTACGGTGCATTTTGAATTCTAAAAATAATTCATTGTAATAAGCAAGCATTCGTTTGCCTAAGTTATTATATACTTCAAGCTTATTGGTTAGTTCTTCATCCGGATAAAAACGTTCATCTTTCGCTACTTCTTTCGGCAAATAATCTAACGCTTTTTTATTAGGCGTAGAATACCCTACATATTCTGCATTTTGAGCAGCGTGTTTAGGATCTAGCATAAAATTCATGAATTTATGTGCACCTTCTACGTTTTTAGCCGTTTTTGGAATAACCATGTTATCGAACCATAAATTCGAACCTTCTTCTGGAACAACGTAATTCAGCTTATCGTTTTCACTCATAATTTCAGAAGCATCACCTGACCAAACAACGCCAACTGCCGCTTCTTCATTTGCTAGGAGCATCTTAATCTCGTCTCCTACAATGGCTTTTACGTTTGGTGTTAATGTATCAAGCTTTCTTTTTGCTTCTTGAAGATGAGCTTTATTCGTATCATTTAATGAATAATTTAAGCTGTTTAGCCCCATTCCCATCACTTCTCTAGCGCCATCTGCAAGTAAAATTTGATTTTTTAGCTTAGGATCCCATAAATCATTCCAACTCTTTATCTTCTTACCATGAATCATATCAGAGTTATAAACAATACCCACAGTTCCCCAAAAATAAGGAATAGAGTACTTATTGCCAGGATCAAAAGATAGGTCTAAAAAACGCGGATTAATGTATTTTAAATTAGGCAGCTTCGAATGATCAATTGGCAATAGTAAATTTTCTTCACGCATCTTGCTAATCGCGTATTCAGAAGGAACAGCAATATCAAATGTCGTACCGCCTTGTTCAATTTTTGTCATCATTGCTTCATTCGAATCAAAGGTCTGATAAATGACTTTAATTCCGGTTTCTTTTTCAAACTGATTCACTAAATCAGGATCAATATAATCTCCCCAATTATAGACGGTCAGCGTATCTCCTCCAGAGTATCCTTCGGCATTGTTCAAATGATGAACCACATACATAAGAACGAAAGAAAGGATGACGATGAAGATAAACGGCTTTGCTAATTGCTTCATTTTCCAGTCGCCACCCCTTTCGCTTTATTGCTATATCGCTGACTGATAAAGTAATAACCAATTACAATCAGCACGGTAAACATGAAAATAAGAGTAGAAAGAGCATTGATTTTCAGCGAGACCCCTCTTCTTGCTAACGAGTAAATTTCTACTGAAAGCGTGGAAAAACCATTCCCGGTCACAAAGAACGTAACCGCAAAGTCATCCAAAGAGTAAGTTAAAGCCATAAAAAAGCCTGCAAAGATACCCGGACGAATAAATGGCAATACCACTTTCGAAAGTACTTCAAAGCGACTTGCTCCCAAATCACGGGCTGCATCGAGCAGTGTCGGACTCATTTCCTGCAGCTTAGGCAGAACCATGATGACCACAATCGGTACACTGAATGCAATATGCGCTAATAATACCGATATAAACCCGAGCTTTACACCGATAATGGTAAATAGAATTAAAAAAGATGCGCCAATAATAACATCTGGACTCACAATTAACACATTATTAAATGTTAACAGTGTATTTTGAACACGTCTGCGCTTCACGTATACGATAGCAAGTGCTCCTATCACACCAATAATCGTTGAAATAACCGAAGACAATAGAGCAATAATTAAGGTATTCAAGACAATAATGAGCAAACGTGTGTCTTGAAACACTTCTTTGTACCAATCTAACGTAAACCCTTCAAACTCTCGCATGTTTCCTCCGCTGTTAAAAGAGTAATACATTAAATAAAAAATGGGCGCGTATAAAATGAAAAAGACAAAAAATAAATAAAGGTGGCTGAACTTCCACTTTCTCTTCATTTTACACACCTCTCTTTCCAGTGCCTGTTATGAGCATCATAACGGCCATCGCAATAATTAAAAAGACAGCAATTGTGGCTCCCATGCCCCAATCCTGCGTCACTAAAAAATGTTGTTCAATCGCCGTTCCCAGTGTAATGACGCGGTTTCCAGCAATTAAACGCGTAATCATAAAGAGTGACAGTGCTGGAATAAAAACAGCCTGACAACCTGATTTAACCCCTTCTAGCGTTAGCGGAAATACCACGCGCTTAAATGTCACCCATGAAGATGCCCCCAAGTCTCGCGAAGCGTAGATAAGCGAGGGATTAAGTTCTTCTAAAGAGTTAAAGATCGGCAAAATCATAAAGGGGATAAAAATATACACTGATACAAATACAAAACTAAAGTCAGTAAATAAAATTTGATGAGTACCAAATCCCAGAAATTCAGTAAATTTATTAACCGTACCGTACGTGCCGAATATGCCTAAAAAAGCATAAGCTTTTAATAATAGGTTAATCCACGTCGGTAAAATAATCAGTAGAAGCCAAAGCTGCTTATGCTTAAGCTTCGTTAGTAAATAAGCTGTTGGATAAGAAAAAACCAAGGAAAATAACGTAATTAAAAAGGCATACCAAAATGAGCTCAGCGTCATCTGTAAATAAACAGGGGTAAAAAATTTCTTATAGTTTTCAAGCGTCAGCTCATTATCAATGCTGAAAAAAGAATAATAGACAACTAATACAATGGGAGCAACTACAAAAAGCAAAATCCATAACACATACGGGACTAAATAAATATTTCTTGATTTAGTTTGCATGGTAATCCTCTTCATAACCTTCGAGTCGCTTATCGAATTCTTCTTCCGTTTCATTAAATCGCATAACGTGAATAGCTTCAGGTTCAAAATATAAACCAATTTCTTCGCCAACCGTTGCCTTTTTTGTAGAGTGGACGAGCCACTCATTCCCTGCATGGTCATAGCCTAAAATTTCATAATGGACTCCTCTAAACAGCTGTGAATCTACACGAACCTGCAGCTTTCCTTGATCGGAGCTTGTAATGGCTAAATCTTCAGGGCGAATCACAATTTCAACCTGCTCATTTCGGTTTAACCCTTGATCGACACATTCAAATTGCTGGCCGCCAAACTCCACTAAAAAGTCAGCAATCATTTTACCTGGTACAATATTTGATTCACCAATAAAATCGGCAACAAAACGATTAATTGGCTCATCATAAATATCTGTAGGTTCCCCGCTCTGCTGAATTCTTCCTTTATTCAAAACAAAGATTTCATCGGACATCGCAAGCGCTTCTTCTTGATCGTGCGTAACAAAAATGAACGTAATACCTAGACGGCGCTGTAATTCTCTTAACTCGTATTGCATTTCCGTACGCAATTTTAGATCAAGAGCTGAAAGCGGCTCGTCCAGCAGAATGACTTCGGGCTGATTTACAATTGCTCGTGCAATGGCTACGCGCTGTCTTTGACCGCCCGACATTTCCTTTATTTCTCTCTTTTCATATCCTTCTAGGTTAACAAAGCGAAGGGCTTCTTTAACTTTTATCCCAATATCAGCATTTTTCATCTTCTTGATTCGAAGACCAAATGCTACATTTTCAAATACATTCAAATGCGGGAAAAGCGCGTAGTCTTGAAAAACCGTATTAACCTGACGTTTGTTAGCCGGGACATCATTAATTCTTTTTCCATTAAAATAAATCGTTCCGCTCGAGGCCTCCGTAAAGCCTGCAATTAATCGTAAAATCGTTGTCTTTCCACATCCCGATGGACCTAAAAGGGTATAAAACTTCCCTTTTTCAATTTCAAAGCTTACATGATCCAATACAACTGAATCATTATCATATTGCTTGGTCACATTTTCAAATTGAATAATTGTATTCGTAGATGTCATTTCACTTCACCTCTTTTGTTCTATAAATAAGACTCTGTCGCCACGATAATTAACTCTGTTATTCCGTCATGAGCATTTAAAATCTGATGTTCTTCAGAAGCTTGAAAATAGATGGTTTCCCCTTGTTTAGCCTCATATATTCTGCCTCCAAGCTTCACCTTCACACACCCGCGCAAAATGTAGCCAAACGTTTCTGAAAGAGAAGGTTCAAATCTCTTAAATGCACCTTTTTCATGAAGAATAAGACGAATTGGTTCCATTTCTTTTTCATTTGATTCATGTACAAGCCACTGAATATGGTAACCTTTTTCATCTTCGCAATAACTCGTGTAGTCTTCCTCTTTATATACAACCTTTTGAACATGCGTATCAATTTCGAAGAATTCTTTCGGTTCGCACCCCAGCACTTCCAAAATACTAAAAAATGTTTCTAAAGACGGCGAACTTAAATCGCGCTCAAGCTGCGAAATATAGCCTTTGCTTAAATCAGTACGTTCTCCTAGCTCTTCTTGTGTTAAGCCTTTTTTTAATCGTAAATTCTTAATTTTCTTTCCTATTTCCATACTCTCGATCCTCAACTGTATTTAAAATTAGCAAACAGCATGAATAATTGTTCATGCTGTTCCAAACTCAAGTTTTGTTTTACTTAACTTAAAGTTTACTTTTAACCTTAAAATATTATACATGAATTATTTTTTAGTACAACCTTAAACACTTAAAAAATAAAAACTCCTTTTATTTAAAAGGAGTTTTTATTTTTATTTTTATTTATACAACCTACGCGTTTCATACTGTTTCCCGGATAATGTATCAAACTCAACTTCATGGTAATCTTGAAGGTCTTTTGCAGCTTTATTAGAGAGCGCTGCCGGATCATCCACTAGCTTTCCTTTTGAATCTATATACATATTTGAACGAAAAGCCGGCACTTCTGTTTTCATTTGATTCAGCTGATCGTAGAACAGATTACTTTTGTAACCAAGAGATTGAACAAGCGTCGGAGCAATATAAATAGGACTCATCGTACCGAGATTTTTATCTATTTTCGTATCGTAATTAGATAAAAATAAGAGCGGCGTCTCATAAAATTTTTGAGATGTTTGCTGCGTCTTCTCGTTTCCAAAACCCGTTTCTTTGTAAGCTTGAAGGTTTTGTCCAAGTGCTGGCAAATGATCTCCCCAAAATACTACAATGGTCGGCTCGTCCAGCTTTTGAATTTCATCGTTCAATCGTTTTAAAGCAGCATCTGAACGTTTAATTCCTTCAGCATAAATTTCAATTTCCTTTTGCATTTCTGGTGATAACCCTTTACCGGTTACTTTAATGGTTTCCTGACCATTATACTTATCCGCAGAATAAGGAAGATGATTTGCAATCGTTACAGCATGCACAAACGCAGGCTTTTTCGACTGACGAAGCGTATCGAGCACTTCATCAACTACCGCTTCATCAGAAACAAATTCTTTGTTATCTTTTTGCGTATGCTTCATTTGATCAATAAACTTCACTTGATCAAAGCCCAAATTTGGATACACATTTTGCCTCATATAAAGCATACCGCTGTTTGGATGCATAGCTGTTGTAGCATAGCCTTGTTTTTCTAAATAAGAAACAAAAGACGGATATTCTTTTTTACTCAATACATGCTGATAAGGAAGACCTCCAGGGTTAAAGAAAGACAAAGAGTAGCTCGTCAATGCTTCAAACTCTACATTAGCTGTCTCCCCGCCAAATGAAGGACTTAAAGACCACCCAGAAGGATATTTCTTTTGAAGTTCTCTTGTATTTTTCATTGGATCTTCAGAGAACGTCACGTTAAGCTTTGTTGGGTCCCAAAACGTTTCATTCATTACAAACACGACGTTTGGTTTGACTTCAGCCTTGCTTTCTTGTGTTTTCTCTTCCTTTGAATGAATGCGCTTTGCCACTTTGGCCATTACTTCCTGTGAGTAGTCATCCGGCTCTTGCAGCACATCTGTTTTAACATTTGAAATCATGCCAATAACCGGTCCATTATAGTAATAATTATTTTGCTGATTCCAAGGCATCAGCGCAGCATATTGATCATAATATTTTTGAGCAAACGAGTGTTCAAAGAATAAAAATGATTTCATTAAAAAGATAAGCGGCAGAATCATAATAATTCGAAGAAACCATCGAATTTTAATTTTCGGCAAGAAAAACCAAAGAGCAACCAGTACGACAATAGATCCAATAACTCCTATGACAATAGGAATTGAAATCGAATCTTTAATCATTGGAATAACTTCTTTTAACTGACTCGCCTGAATAAAATCGTTCGGGAACAATGGTTCATTTCGAAAGATTTTTTTATAATAGTTTACAAGAGCTAAAATAAAATACAGAACAAAGGTAATCCCAGCCCCTAAATAAGCTTCCCCTACTAGCATAATGATCGCTAGTGTTAACAGCGAAAGTAAAAATACCGTAAAAAGATAGCGTTCAGGGTATGCTTGCATCCACTCTATTGTTTTGCCTGGATTATGTATATCAATATGATAGATAACAAAAACCATAGCAGAAACGGCTGCTACCGCAATTGAAAACACAATTGCCGTAAAAATGGCGTACCACTGCGAACCTTGTATTCTCTCTATCTGATTAAATCGAAGCAGTAAATAGAAAGTGAGCGCCCATAAGACAAGTGAGCATCCCCCTATTAATACGACGAACCCAGCTGTATGGATTTGGGCCCAGTCAAACAATATCTTTGTGTCATTTGATATATTAAGCATAACAACACTGTATAAAAAAACGCTAAGCAGCCCATACGCCACCAGCATTGGCAAAGAACGATACAAATGTTTAAACATAACCTTAAGCCTCCTATTTACAATATCTTAACACTTTTAATATGATTTTAACATTCCTATCTCTCTCGCCTTCACGCCTAATTTTCTCAAAATCACATCAATAACATTTCCCGAGAAATTCCACAAAAAAAAGCCCGCTTTTCTGATGAAAAGACGGGCCTCTTAGCCGTTTTATACGTATGTAAAAATTGCTGTTATGAACGCTCTTTCACTGCTTCTGCTTTTAGCAGATCACGAATTTCTGTTAAGATCTCTTCTTCTTTTGACAGAACAGCCACTTCTTCCTCTACTTTCTCTTCTTCTTTTCTCTTAAAACGATTAAAGAAACGAATAAATAAGAAAATCGAGAATGCAACAATTAAGAAATCAACAATTGTTTGAATAAAAGATCCATATAATACCGTAGCATCTCCAACCGTAAAGGATAAATCTTTAAAGTCTATCCCTGCTAACAACAAACCAATCAGCGGCATAATAATATCATTTACAAGAGACGTGACAATTTTTCCAAATGCAGCTCCAATAATAACACCGACAGCTAAATCTAATACATTTCCTCGCAAAGCAAACTCTTTAAATTCTTTAAGCATCTGTTTATTCCACCTCCTGCCCTTCATTTCAAACTTTCATGATAATACATCCTAAATTAAACAAACAAGGTGCATTTTCATTTTTCTCTTTTTCATGAGATATGTACCAGACCTTTAGTTGTATTTCTGCCCAGATTTTCACTTTATATTCGCATGTAAAAACGCACTTTCAGTTTTCATTCAGGTAAGGTTCATGTTCAGTCCATTTTTCTTTTATACACTAATAGCATGTAATTCATCAAATATGTAATCGAACAATAGAGGAGATGGCTAGAACGTGAGAAAAATTCTACTGCGAGCAGCGGCTTTGTGTCTCGCAGCTATTATCAGTATTTCTTATACAGCAAGCACGGCGGACGCAAGTGAAAACACAGCAAGTGAAGATTTAATTATTATTAATAAAAAAACAAATCAGCTTGCTTATTTTCATAACGGAAAGTTAGAAAATACGTATTCAGTAGCTACGGGAAAAACATGGAGCGATACGCCGGTAGGCTTTTTCAAGATTGTTAACAAAATTAAAAATCGCCCTTACTATACAGGGCACATTGCAGGAGGCGCTCCCAATAATCCTCTTGGCTCTCGCTGGCTAGGGCTTAATGCAAACGGAACAACCGGCGACACATACGGTATTCATGGGAATAACTCAGAAGCTAGCATTGGCAAATATGTAAGCCACGGCTGCGTACGGATGCACAATGCGGATGTGGAAGAACTATTCGATAAAGTAGCAGTAGGAACATCTGTAACTATTACGTATTCATCAAAAACCTTCGAAGAGCTGGCAAAGGTATATGGCTACGGACAGATGTGAAAAATAAAAGCTTATCCAAAAAATGTGGATAAGCTTTTATTCTTCTTTATTCCCATACATGAGCTCCGTACTATGTGAATATAGCTCAATAATATTCCCAAACGGATCTTCGCAATAAATTAAGTAATAAGGTTTTCCAGGTCTTGTATTCCATACTTGGCTACGCTTTTTACCGCCTGATTGTTCGATTTTATCCGCTAATTTTTCCACGTCATCGGCTATTAAACACATGTGAAAATAACTTTGATACTGCTCATCGCTGTCTTTTAATACAAGAGGCATTTGCGGCTTATTAAATTCAAACAGTTCAATGCCTACCTGGTTATCAGCTGTCATGTGAGCATTTTTCATTTTTTTAATATGAGACCCTAGTAAATCTTGAGTCATATTTTCAGCTTTTTCTTCCTCCGCATTAAACGTATAAGGACCGGCAATCAGCTTAAAACCTAAAACTTTCCCATACCACTGGACGGCTTCTTCTACATCAGGTACAGCTAATCCAACGTGAGTAATAGCTACCATTTTATCATCCTCCTATACACAAACATTCCCTTTCTACAAAAAGAAAAACAGCCCATTTAAAATGGACTGTTTACACGTATTAGAGTCATTTACGATTTTAAAGCATTATATTGAGCAATGATTTCTTTTGTTAAATTATTACTTGCCTCTAACCCACTGACCTCTTTTAACACATACTCAATACCATACTCATGAATATTCGCTTGAAGCTTCATAGCCTCTTTATCTTCTTGCGGGTCAAATAGAAGCGCAGCAGCGATGGCCTTCGCTAAGTGGGTATAAGAAAGGCCCGCTTTTTTTGCTTCTAGCGCTGGACGAATCAAACGATCCTGAGGTCCAAGCTTGCGAATTGGCGCTCTTCCTACCCGTTTAACTGAATCATTTAAATGAGGATTCTTAAAGCGCTCAATAATTTTTACGATGTAGGCTTCGTGTTCCTCTCTATCTAAGTCATATCTTTTAATTAGATAGTCTCCTGTTTCTCGTAGCGTTTGCTGTACTTGTTGGTAAATATCTGAATCTCTTAACGTTTGATCAATCGTTTCTTTTCCTTTTAAATAACCAAAATATGCAATCACCGCATGTCCTGTATTTACTGTAAATAGCTTTCTTTCAATAAAAGGAGCAAGGTCAGGCACAATCGTCATTCCTTCTACAAAAGGAATATTTTCAGGTGCCTCTACTACCCATTCATAATAGGATTCTACTAAAACATCAAGCGAACCTTGGTTGTGTTGAAGAGGTACGATACGATCTACAGCTGAATTGAAGAAAAAGACCTTATTTACCATATGAGCTTTTGTCTCTTCATCCAGCGCATCAAAAATATAGCCTTTTAATAAATCTGTCGCAGAGATTTGATTTTCACATGCAATAATATATACCTTTTCGTCGCTTGTTTTCACACGCTCAGCCAAACCTTTAGCAATTAAAGGAGCAATGCGAGGCAGAACGTTCGGTCCGATGGCTGTCGTAATGTACGTTGCTTCTTTAATCGCTTTAATGACTGCTTGTTCTTGCGTCAGATTATTTAAACCAGATACGTTTTGAACAGCTAATGTCTCTGGGTGCTCTGCGGCTGTTATTACGTTATACCCTTCATCTGTGTTTAACTGATTAATAATCTTTTCAGCAATATCTACGAATGTAACGTGATAGTTGCTTTGAGAAAATAATGCCCCAATAAATCCTCGCCCAATATTACCTGCTCCAAAATGAACTGCTTGTTTCACAAAAATCATTCCTTTATCAAATTATTTCGAAGGTACTCATGAAACGTATCCTCTAGCCTTTTGCGAATTATCTCTTCGTTCGAAGACGAAAAAACCATCATTGCTTCATGATCTTCAATTAAACTTGTACTAATTAAACTTAAGATTTCTTGCTGTACTTCACTTAACTCCTCAGGTGCTAGCATTAATAGAAGGTTACGCGCCTGCATGTTTGTTCCGTCCATACCTTTAACTGTGCAAGGCTGCTCTAAATGTGAAACTTGAAAAATCAGCTCTTTCACGTGATGTTCACGGCAATGGAACAGTGCCATACTCGTTTGCGGAATACCTAAACCGCCTTTGTTTTCTCGTTCCTTAAGCTGATCAATAACGCAGCTGGCATTGGTTATTAAACGTTCTTTTTCAGCTGCTTTTACTACGTGCGAAATCACTTGATCATGACTCACTGCATCCGAAAATCGATACATTCTAAGGTTTTGAAGAATTGATTCGATACTTCCATGCACATCTTTAATTTGCTTCATCGTTTCCTCAAAAGACGGTTTTTGTGTAGAGACGGTCTTATTTTTATATTGGAACGAACGATAGCCCTTATCTTTGGTTAACTTTTGAATGTTTTTCTGTAAAAAATTCTGAACGGACTGAATATCCTCTTCGGTTAAGAGTGGATTGACTAAAATGTAATCGACATTTAAAAAAGGAAGTCTTACTGTTGAAATCACTACGTCATACCCTTCAAGCGCCGCTTCTTTGATTTCTTTTACCGACTTAATGACAACTGAATTAATCTCCGGAATCTCTTTACGAATACGGCTAGCTAACATTTTCGAAGTGCCGATTCCAGTTGGACAGACAATCAGTGCCTGAATTTCCATGACTTCTTCTTTTAGCACTAGCGTTGAACCGAAATGCAAAACAAGATATGCCACTTCATCATCTGGAAAAACTAAATCCGGCAGCTCTTGATCGATACTGTTTCTCACAGCCATAAATAAAACAGGATACTTTTTCTTAATCTCTTCCGTTAATGGATTAAAAAGCTCCATTTTTTGCTTAAGACGAAAAATTGCCGGTTCCATATGAGCAAGCAGCCCTTGGTAAAGGGAAAAATCACCGGTCAAGTCGGTGTTAAGCTGAACAGAAACATGAGAAATCATATTCTTAATAATCTGCCCAACCACTACGCTGTCGTAATATACGTCTCTAGTAGTTTGGAACTTAGCTGCACGCAGCCGTACTGCTAAGAAATGAATATCTTTTTCCGTGAAAGAAAGAGAAAATACCCGTTCAATTTCGCGGCAAATATCCTTCATTAAGAACAGTTCACTCGCCAGCTCTTCCGTTTGGCCGCCGTCGTCTTCTAGATACATTTGCTTTTTCGTTCGCTGTATCATAATGCAAATATGAACAATGAGCCCTATATAATCGCTGTCAGCCAGCTTAGAATGATGCTGATTAATCGCTTGATGTACAATTCGGTCTACTTCTGCTAAATAATTCGGATAAAAATAATGCAAAATCGTTTCATCCGTATGCTGGTGATTTTCTACTAGAAACAAACATTCAATTAACTCTTCATTAAAGTGGACAAGAAAATAATTGGCTAATGCGTTCCGTTTATTGGCTTCAGTAGCTTGAACCTCTACTCCGACCCCTCTCTTTCGATGAAGGAAAACGTCAAATGTGGTTAACCACTCTGTTAATTCATCTAGATAAGCAGTTAGTGTAGTAATACTTACTTCTAAGTCTTTAGCCAGCGTTTGTAATTTAAATGAATCTCCTTCTTCTAGAAGAAGAATTAAAAGAATTAATTTTCTTTCCTGTGGAGACTGATCCGTCGTTTTAATCTTCATCAGCTCTTGGATAAGACGAAAAATTTGTTCATTTTTACCTTCAATCATTAGTCCTTCATCTTGTGTACGAATCAGCTTTAAATCAAATTTTTCAAGTATTGATTCAATTGCCTTCAAATCTCGGTGAACGGTTCTTACACTTACATTCAAAAAAGTAGCAAGTGTAAGTGCTGTATGCTTTCCTGCCGTTTTAATAATTAACTCAATGATTGATTTTTCTCTTGAAGTAATAAACAAGAACATCAACTCTTTTCTTATTTATAAACAAAGGATAAAAAGGCATCCTCATGCCTTTCTATCCCGTTAGTTACTTTGAATAATAGCCATTAATTCTTTAGCTGATTTGGCATGAACCATCTTTTCAATATTGTTCATATCAGAACATGTAATCGCGATACCAGATAAAATTTCTAAATGGGTGCCGTCTTTTCCGGCAATTCCGAAAATCAAACGAACTTTCTCACCATCAAAATCAACGCCTTCTGGAACTTGAATTACTGTAAAACCTGATCTTAAAACGTTCTTTTTCGCTTCTTCGGTACCGTGCGGAATCGCTACGTCATTTCCCATATAAGTAGAAGTCATATTGTCTCGCTCAATCATCGCTTCAACATAGTTTTCTTCTACATATCCGCCTTTTACTAACACACTTCCTGCAAATCGAATTGCTTCTTCCTTAGAAGAAAAGTGCTGATTCAAGAAAACGTTTTCTTCTTTTAATAAACCATCATTACTATCTGTATAGTTTTCTGCAGATACATTCTTTTCTTCTTCCGCCTTAGAAGTAGTATGATCATTTTTTAGTTGATCAATTAGTTTGTCATATTCCGGGCTAGATAGAAAGTTATCCACCGAGATATGATACGCATCTGGAACTTTGTTTTGAGCTCTTGGCGTTAGCTCTTCCTGTGTAATAACGATTTGAGCATCACTTGGAATATTACTGATAGCTGTATTTGTTACCGAAATATTTAAATCTGCTTGTTTAACTTTCTTGCGAAGAAGAGAGGCGCCCATTGCACTCGATCCCATACCTGCGTCACAGGCAAAAACAATTTTTTGAACGCTTGCTGGTACTTCGCCTTGCTGTTTTGTAAAGCTTCCTGCTACAGAGCTCTTCTTGCCCTTCATCTCTTGCATTTTGCGAGCTGCTTCGTCCAAATCTTCTGTTTGCTTGCCCGTTTTTAAAATTAACGAACCTACAATAAACGATACGACGGCTGCAACAAGAACACCTGAGATATTTGCAACATAGCTGCCTGCATTACCTGGTGTAGCAGCTAAAATAGCCAAAATACTTCCTGGTGAAGCAACGGCTTGTAAGCCTCCTCCTAAAAGAACAAATGTAAATACTCCGCTCATTCCTCCTAAAATAGCCGCAATGATTAGAAGAGGACGCATTAAAACGTAAGGGAAGTAAATTTCGTGAATTCCGCCAATAAAATGAATGATGGCCGCTCCCGGTGCTGACTGTTTTGCTGTTCCTTTTCCAAAGAAGCAATACGCTAACAGAATTCCTAATCCCGGACCAGGATTTGTTTCTAATAACAATAGAATGGACTGTCCGTTTGTTCGAATTTGTTCTGCTCCAATCGGAGATAAAATGCCGTGATTAATGGCATTGTTTAAGAATAAAATTTTAGCTGGTTCAATTAAAATACTTGTAAGAGGAAGAAGGCCATGTGCAACCATCCAATCTACACCCACTACAAGTGCACCTGTAAATCCGTCCACAGCTGGGCTAACTCCTAAAAAGGCTAGAATCGCTAGAATTCCTCCAAGAATACCTGCTGAGAAATTATTAATTAACATCTCAAATCCTGTTTTGACTTTACCTTCAATAAACTGGTCAAACTTCTTGATGATATAACCGCCCAGCGGCCCCATAATCATAGCGCCTAGAAACATCGGAATATCAGATCCAACAATGACGCCCATGGTCGCGATAGCACCTACAACGCCTCCGCGCTGATCGTGTACAAGCTTTCCTCCTGTGTAGCCGATTAGCAGCGGAAGCAAATACTTGACCATTGGATCCACTAGTTTGGCAAGGCTTTCATTTGGAAAAAAGCCTGTTGGAATAAATAAAGCAGTAATAAGTCCCCATGCAATAAATGCTCCGATATTTGGCATAACCATTGAACTTAGAAAGTTCCCAAATTTTTGTACAGCTACTTTTATATTAGATTGAGCCATTTGCTCTCTTCCTTTCTCTACGTGATGATACTTTAATCGTAAGAGATTAAACGCTTTCATTCAATGAATAGGAAAACTAACTTTGTCGTACCACAGACGGACAAAGCTTTTAATTACATAAAAAAGCAGCTGAATTACACGAGTTCAGCTGCTTTCTAACTTAATATTTATCTAATTCACTTACAGGAGATTGAATAATAACTGGATTTTTCTCTGGATTTAACCATTTTAAAATAGAGACAACTTGTTCTTTAGAAGTGGCCGTACATCCTGCTGTATAATTTGTTCCTACATGAAAGAAGATTGCACTTCCCTTTCCTGGGGTTCTAGATTCATTATAATTAATGACAAACCCATAATCATAAGCCGGGATATCCATGTTCTCAGCGCTCGTCCAGCGGCCATTCGCTGGCTTTTGCTGCCACGTATTATACAGAGAGCTTTTTGAATCGTCTACCCACACATCATTTGATGTAATCTTTCGATATGGAAGCTTAGTTCCAGGATTTGCATAGCGTCCGAATGCTGTGCCAATTGTATATTTCCCTGTCGGAGACTCCATATCTCCTTCTTTTTTCGCTAAAGCGAATCCTTTTTGTCCAAGTACACCGTTCGCAGTTAAAACTTGCTTCCATTTTCCATCAACTTTTTCAAATGTTTGAATTTTAGCAGACTTCGTATCGTAGTTATCTGCTGTAACCAAGATGACTTGCTGAGCGTTGCCTAACGTTTTAAAAGAATCGACTACGAGCTTTGGAGACGCTGTAGCTGAAGCCTGTACATAGTCACTGCTTACATAGCCTGTGCGGCCGTTATAGTTAATTTTGTACCAGCTTCCGCTTTTGCTCACCACAGACAGCTTCTGGCCTTTTGTCACACTTCCTATAGATGCGTAGTTGGTGCCTGCTCCGCTTCTTACGTTCAGCGTGCTCGCCGTTACTGTGTACGTTGTGCTTTCTGCTGGTGGCGTTGTTGGGGCCGTTGTTGTTCCCGATGCTTGTACATAATCGCTGCTTACGTAGCCCGTGCGGCCGTTGTAGTTAATTTTGTACCAGCTTCCGCTTTTGCTCACCACAGACAGCTTCTGGCCTTTTGTCACACTTCCTATAGATGCGTAGTTGGTGCCTGCTCCGCTTCTTACGTTCAGCGTGCTCGCCGTTACTGTGTACGTTGTGCTTTCTGCTGGTGACGTTGTTGGGGCCGTTGTTGTTCCCGATGCTTGTACATAATCGCTGCTTACGTAGCCCGTGCGGCCGTTGTAGTTAATTTTGTACCAGCTTCCGCTTTTGCTCATCACAGACAGCTTCTGGCCTTTTGTCACACTTCCTATAGATGCGTAGTTGGTGCCCGCTCCGCTTCTTACATTCAGCGTGCTTGCCGTTACTGTATACGTTGTGCTTTCTGCTGGTGGCGCTGTTGTTCCTGATGACTGTACATAATCGCTGCTTACATAGCCTGTGCGGCCGTTATAGTTAATTTTGTACCAGCTTCCGCTTTTGCTCACCACAGATAGTGTTTGATCTTTTACTACGCTGCCGATAATCCCGTAATTCGTTCCCGCTCCGCTTCTCACATTTAGCTTGCTTGCCGTTACTTTATATGTAACTGTTGCTGCATATGCCTTTTCTTGATTTCCCCCAATTGAGCCAAAGCCAGGCGTTACAGCCGTTGCAAGCGTAGCTGTTAACGCCATCCCCACCATTAATTTTTTCAACTGCTTTCCCTCCATTTATTCCTTATAAAATTCTACTATTTTCTATTCTTAATTCATTATCTTACCATATTCCAAACGAAGGGAAAGGGTCAATAGATGCTTTTCACACGGCCTATAAAAAAAGACAGACCTCTTTGATAGGTCTGCCTCTTTCACTATTATCCTAAATCAACGTTGTGATATACTTGCTGCACATCTTCTAAGTCCTCTAATGCATCAATCATTTTTTCAAACTGAGCTTGTGCATCTTCAGGAAGAGTTACATCATTTTGAGCAAGCATCGTTTGCTCAGCTACTGTAAATTCCGTAATACCAGCATCGTTGAACGCTTTTTGTACCGCATGGAATTGATCCGGATCAGCATAAACAATTACAGAATCTTCTTCTTCTAAAATGTCACGCACGTCTACATCTGCTTCCATTAACAGTTCTAGCGTCTCTTCTTCATCTTTACCTTCTACACCAATAACAGCTGTTGGATCAAACATATACGCTACTGATCCGCTTACTCCCATATTACCGCCGTTTTTACCAAAGGCAGCACGCACGTCTGAAGCTGTTCTGTTTACGTTATTCGTAAGAGCATCTACGATAACCATTGAGCCATTTGGTCCAAAACCTTCGTAACGAAGATTATCGTAATTTTCTTCTGAACCGCCCTTTGCTTTTTCAATGGCACGGTCAATAATTGCTTTTGGCACATTGTATGTTTTCGCGCGTTCTAATACAACTTTTAACGCTTGGTTTGATTCTGGATCTGGCTCACCTTGTTTTGCAGCCACATAAATCTCACGGCCAAACTTGGCATATATACGACTTGTATTAGCATCTTTTGACGCTTTCTTTTCTTTAATATTGTTCCACTTACGGCCCATATTGTTTCACTCTCTTTCAAAATTGAATCTAATAAAATAAATAGGCAATGATATATCCGTTTTTATTATACATCAATTCCCTCTTATCTTTCGAGTTTAATACCTAAAAAAGACAAGCAATCTTTTGGTATATTTCGTTAACTAAATAAATGAGAAAACCATTTGATAACAGGCTGAATGATTTTTGTATATACTTTTTTCAGCGGTTTGTATATACATCTCACCCAAATCCACCGTAGGGGATAGTAGATCATATTAATTATGATCCACTTAACTCCTTTCCAAAAACAGAAGAATATACGCTGACAAAATGAAACCACGGGAATAACAATTTCATTGTAAAATGGCAGCACAACATATTTCCATAGAAGATAACAAGGGTAACAAACCATGTATAAAACAGGGTATAAAACATACTTCCATATAAATCTAGTTATAGGCAAAAAACATCGTTTCCAAACGAAGAGAATAAAAGGATAGATGAGGACACTCCATAGCCAAGAAATAGGATAAACGAATAAAAAACGTATAATGTATCTCCAAATGAAATCAATGACAGGTTGAATAATTCTTGTTCCTATCCATATGAGGGGCTTAGCGATAAAATATATCCATATCTTACACAAAATTTGAAATACAAAATAAAAGGGAAAATACAAGACAAAAAAGATGCCTCGCAACACGTACTTTATACTTTGAGCTACTCCACTAATACTTTTCACTTCCTTTTTTATAAATGAGTTTCATTCATTTACCTACTCTATTATATAAAATAAATGAAGCAAGCAAATATATTTTTTAGCTCAATGAGAATTATATACAAAAACACCCTTCTATAATAGAAGGGTGTCTAGAACCTTATTATTCTACAGTAACTGATTTTGCTAAGTTACGTGGTTTATCTACATCGCAATCGCGGTGCAATGCAGCGTAGTAAGAGATTAATTGTAAAGGAATAACCGCTGCTAGTGGTGAAAGTGTTTCGTGAACTTTCGGAATCACGTAGCGATCTTCTTCTGTTTCTAATCCTTTCATTGAAATGATACAAGGATTAGCTCCACGTGCTACTACTTCTTTTACGTTACCACGGATGCTTAAGTTTACATGTTCTTGTGTTGCTAATGCAATAATTGGCGTGTTGTTTTCAATTAAAGCGATTGTTCCGTGCTTAAGCTCTCCTCCAGCAAATCCTTCTGCTTGAATGTAAGAGATTTCTTTTAGTTTTAACGCGCCTTCTAAACCTACATAATAATCAACAGAACGTCCAATAAAGAATGCGTTGCGAGTTGTTGCTAAGAATTGAAGAGCAATGCTTTCCATTTCTTCTTTGTCGTCGCAAAGTACTTCCATTGTGTTTGCTACGATTGCTAACTCTTGAACTAAATCAAATTCTAATTCAATGCCGCGTGTTTTTGCTGTTACAGCCGCTAGAATTGATAGGACTGCTAATTGAGCTGTATAAGCCTTTGTTGATGCTACAGCAATTTCCGGACCTGCATGAAGTAATAACGTATAATCAGATTCACGAGATAATGTTGATCCCGGAACGTTTGTGATTGTTAACGCTTTGTAACCTAGTTCTTTAATTTGAACTAATACTGCACGGCTGTCAGCTGTTTCTCCACTTTGAGAAATAAAGATAAACAGTGGCTTTTCAGATAAAAGCGGCATGTTGTAAGAGAATTCACTTGCTACGTGCACTTCTACCGGAACCTTCGCCCACGTTTCAATGAATTGTTTACCTACTAGGCCTGCATGATAGCTTGTTCCACATGCTACGATATAGATGCGGTCTGCTTCATCCATTGCTCCTAAAATGTCTGCATCAATGTGCAGTTCATTGTTTTCATTTTGATACTCTTGAATGATTTTACGAACAACTAAAGGCTGCTCATCAATTTCTTTTAACATATAGTGAGGGTACGTACCTTTTTCAATATCACTTGCATCAAGCTCTGCTGTGTAAGGTGCTCTTTCTACCACTTCACCATCAAGCGTTTTAATTGTTACGCCTTCTTTTGTAACAATTACTGTTTCTTTATCCATTAATTCTACGTACTGATCTGTTACTTGAAGCATTGCCATAGCATCGCTTGCTACAACGTTAAATCCTTCGCCAACACCTACAAGAAGCGGGCTTTTGTTTTTAGCTACGTAGATTGTATTTTTATCTTCGTTATCAACAAGAGCTAGTGCATAAGAACCGTGAAGCAAACTTACTGTCTTGCGGAACGCTTCTTCTACATCTAAGCCTTCTGCTGCGATTTTTTCAATTAACTGAACGATTACTTCTGTATCCGTTTCGCTTTTGAACGTTACATCTTGTAAATATTCACGTTTTAAAATAGCGTAGTTTTCAATTACACCATTATGCACAAGCGTGAAGCGTCCAGATGTACTTTGATGCGGGTGAGCATTTTCTTGGCTTGGTACACCATGAGTTGCCCAACGCGTATGACCGATACCTGCTGGTGCTACAACACTGTTATCTACTGCCTGACGCAATTCTGCAATACGGCCTTTTTCTTTGAATACGTGTACGCCTTCATTGTTAACAACTGCAATACCTGCTGAGTCATAACCACGATATTCTAACTTTTCAAGACCACGTAATAAAATTTCTTTCGAATCTTCTGTTCCAATATATCCTACAATTCCGCACATAGATAAAATCCTCCTTCATGTATGAAAAGAGAGTCTCTTTTCATCATCAATGATTATCATCTCAATGCTTTTGTCCAATAAGTCACCTCATTGTTTTTCACATCAAGTTTTCGGCCGTGATAATCAACAACCGGGAGGCATCCGCCGATACTTCGATAAACCTCCTCCTCGTCAACTAAGTCGTTTCCGTCCCTTTACTTAGTTCAGGCGCTTTGTATTCACTTTTAAAATAGATTGTTCACTCCTTTACATAAATTAAGAGACGAACAGATTTAATATTACAATAAGAAGTGAGAAAACGTCAATTATCTTCTTTACTATCTGTAAAAACAGCCTTTAGCATCAGATAATTTCCAAGAATTTTTCTCAACAATATAAAAATATGCATAAGCAGCTTGAAACGTCACCGCTTATGCATATAATTAATGAATTACTCTAAGCCCATTTCTTCTTTTACCACTTCTACGATACGCGTTACATAAGTTTCACATTCTTCTTGTGTTTGTGCTTCAACCATAACACGTACTAACGGCTCTGTTCCTGAAGGGCGTACAAGTACTCGGCCATTACCGTTCATTTCTTTTTCCACTTCTTCAATAACCACTTTTACCTTCTCGTTATCTGTAACATGATGCTTATCCGTTACTTTTACATTTACAAGAAGCTGAGGATACTTCTTCATTTCAGCTGCTAATTCTGATAAAGGCTTTTTCGTTGCTTGCATAATGTTTACAAGCTGAATAGCTGAAAGCATACCGTCACCTGTTGTGTTGTAATCTAAGAAAATAATATGACCTGACTGTTCTCCACCTAGGTTATATTGATTAGCTTTCATTTCTTCTACTACATAACGGTCGCCTACACCCGTTTGTGCACTTTCAATTCCGCTAGCTTCTAGTGCTTTATAGAAGCCTAAGTTACTCATAACGGTAGAAACAAGCGTATTTTTCTTTAAACGTCCTTGTTCATATAAGTACTTTGCACAAATGAACATGATTTGATCACCGTCTACAATCTCGCCTTTTTCATCGATTGCGATTAAACGATCTCCGTCTCCATCAAATGCTAACCCAACATCCGCTCCTTTTTCTTTTAAGAAGGCACTTAATGCTTCCGGATGTGTAGATCCTACACCGTCATTGATGTTTAATCCGTTTGGTGATGCCCCCATTGTAGAGATATCCGCATCTAAATCTGCAAATAAATGTGCTGCTAACGATGACGTTGCTCCGTGCGCACAGTCTAATGCAACATGAATACCTGAGAAGTCTTCATCAACCGTTTGTTTTAAGTATTGAAGATATTTTTGTCCACCTTCGAAGTAGTCATTTACCTGACCTAAATCTCCCCCAACAGGTCTTGGTAATTGATCTGTTTCACTATCCATTAACGCTTCAATTTCATTCTCTTGTGCATCTGACAGTTTAAATCCATCTGGACCAAAGAATTTAATTCCGTTATCTTGAACTGGGTTATGTGAAGCAGAGATCATGACTCCTGCTTGTGCGCCAAGTGCTTTTGTTAAATACGCTACCCCTGGAGTTGAAATAACGCCTAATCGCATAACTTCTGCACCAATTGAAAGCAAGCCTGCAACAAGCGCTCCTTCTAACATGTGACCAGAAACGCGTGTATCGCGTCCGATTAATACCTTTGGTCGCTCTGCATCTTTTGTTAGAACGTAACCACCTAAGCGTCCAATTTTAAAAGCAAGCTCAGGAGTTAATTCACTATTGGCAACTCCTCGTACTCCGTCTGTTCCAAAATACTTACCCATTAATTTTCTCTCCTTCATGTCAAAACATTTAGTTTCCTGATGTATTATCTGTCTGTCCATCTACGGGTGTAGAATTTTCATCACTTTGATTACTACTATCGTCACCAGTTTCTGTATTATCTGTTGGTGTATCTGTATTGTCTTCAGGTGTATCAGTCTCTTCGCTTGGTTTATCAGTTGAATCACCTGAATTTCCCGTCCCAGGATTTGTTCCTGATCCTGATCCAGTTCCCGTGTCTGGCTTTGTTTCTTTATCGCTCGTGCTTCCACTTGTTTCTTTATCCGTTTGCTCATCATTTGTCCCTGATTGTTTTTTCGCTGTTACACGAACTTTTGCCTGTTTAGTCGATAGTGTTGATGTAACAGAGTCAGGACTATTTATTATAATAGGAACCGTGTGCTCCCCAGCAGATAAATTCCCTACATTCGCTGACAAGCTAATGCCGCTTTTCGTTAACTTATCTAAATCAGATTTTGGTCCTTTTACATCCGCATCTACTGAAGTAGGAGAAAGCAGTTCATACGTGTACTTTGAGGATTGACCAGTTAAAGAAACCGGCAAATTCTTAAATGACTTAGTCTCAGCTGCACTTGCGTCCGTTTCTTCTGCGTCTTTCTCATCACCTTGTTTGTCTACTTCCACATGAACGGTAATTTGTTTAGGACTTACACTATCTATTCCGTCTGGAACAGGGACATTCACCTTAATATCTTTAGATTTCGTAATACCGGTAACATCGACTGGAATATTATCAATTTTATCGATTTTCTCTAAAGAATCAGATGGACCGATAATTTTCACGGTATCTGTTTTAGGCTCTAGCTTCGTAATGTTGACACCGTCGCCTGGCGTGCCTTCTTGAATCACATCGATCGGCACTTTTTTACTAATATTTTTCACCGGGATTGTTACATTGACCGTTTCTGGTTGAACTGTTACATTCAATTTATTTAAATTCTTGTCTAATGCGACAACAGTTGCTTGTTTCGTCACTGTTTTTGAAGCATTATCTAAATCAATAATAGCTTTTACATAAGCAACTTGGTCTAATTGACTTGATGCGCCCGTTACCGTGACGGCTCTTGGGCTAACGGTTGCTTCCCCTGCTTCATACCCATTTTTGACCTTATTTTTATCATAGCTTGCCTCTACTGAAAACTGTTTTGAATCGCGTTCTTCAATTGTTACATTTACAATATCAGGCTTAACCACTACGTTTAAATTATCAGAGATATTTCGATACTGAACCTTAACTCTATGCTGCCCTAAGCTTAAATTATCAAGGTCAATATAAGCTTGATAATCTTTTTGTAGCTTTGTTTGAGCCAAAATATTTTTAGGACCTTCCAGTGTCATAATGACCGTATCCGGAACACCTCTTACAATTCTGTTCTTCTCATTGTAGGATACTTGAACCGGAACATCTGTTAATGTTTCTACTCCAGTGTTGGCAGAACTGCTTCGGTTCAGAATTTTATTTGATGAACTGGCACCATCATCTAAATTAACAGATAAATATAACATGAAGGCTAACAGCAACGCGATAATTTTCATAACCCACGATCGATTCATCAATTTATCCATTCTTCTTCAACCTCCATTGCCAACGAGTGGAAGAAGTTGCTTTAGAAGTTGTGACTAATTCTTTTTCTAGCATTTCTCTTAATGTATCAATGGTCAATTCACGATACAATTCACCGTTTTTGGTAACGGAAATGCCTCCAGTTTCTTCAGATACAATGACAGTCACACTATCTGTTACTTCACTTATTCCTACAGCAGCACGATGGCGAGTACCTAATTCTTTTGAAATAAAAGGACTTTCAGATAAAGGTAAGTAACATGCTGCAGCGGCTACTTGATCCCGCTGTAAAATAACCGCTCCATCATGAAGTGGTGTATTCGGTATAAATAAGTTGATTAATAATTCAGAAGAAATATTAGAGTTGAGCGGTATACCTGTTTCAATATAATCACCCATACCCGTCTCTCTTTCAATTGAGATCAATGCACCTATGCGTCTTTTAGCCATATAATGCGTTGCTTTTATAATCGCCTCAATCGTAACGGTACGTTCATCTTCTTCAGGCAAATTACTGCGTGAAAACAAACGTCCTCTCCCAAGCTGTTCAAGCGCTCGGCGCAGCTCTGGCTGGAAGATAATAATAATAGCTAAAAATCCATACGTTAACGCTTGGTCCATTAACCATTGCAACGTATTTAGTCCAAGGAAGTTACTTATAAAGCGGACAACTAAAATTACCGTGATTCCTTTTAAAAGCTGTACTGCTTTTGTACCTCTTATGACCATAATTAATTTATATATGACGAACCATACCAGGAGAACATCAACAATTTTTCCTAAATATGAGAGGATTGGCAGGTCTCCAATAGGCATCTTCTCACTTCCTCTATATATGTAATAAAGATAACATAACCGTTTTATTATACCATAAAACAAAATTACACTGTAAATTACATCTTATTTTTAAATCCTTGTTCCTATATAATGTAGCCTTCTTTTTATATAAATAAAACCGTCCACTGTTCCTCTCTAACAAGATAAGCGGACGGTTTTATGTTTAACTATTAAAAGTCAACAGCTTGCTTGGCATGAGTTTTGACGTTATACCATACCCAGTCAAAAATCTTGTCTAACTCTTCAATATTGCCTGTCACTTCTCCTGCAGAAGCTAGATACTTATCACCATGTATAACAGTAACGTTTCCATCTACTTTTCCTTCAATTTTAATATCGCCATTTCTCACAGTAATATCACCTTTTACGGTCTCACCTTTTGGTACAACGACTGTTTTATCGTGAATGACCAGGTTCGGCTGCTTTGAAACAGAAAAGTCTTCATCCGTTTCCCAAGCTGAAAACACCGTGCCGGACATTAAAAGCACAAATACAGCAGCTGCACTAAGAATCGGATGGTTTGTAAACCATCTATTCATTCGAATTCGATTCTTCTCACGTGGTAACCCGGCCATAACACCTGCTGTAAAGTTCATAGGTAATTCTATATGAGAAGTGCTTTGCACAAATGCAATCGTTCTTTTTAACTGATGCATATGCTGCTGACAACCTTTGCATTGGTGCAAATGCTCTTTTAATAACAGTTCATTTTCTTTTGTAATATCTCCATCTAAATGCTCATGAATGAGGTTTACATACATTTTTGGACATTTCATTCTTAGTTCACTCCTTACAAGTGGCGAAGTCGATTTCTTAAAGCTTCACGTCCTCTGTGAATTCTAGTCTTTACCGTACCAAGAGGCAGGTCTAAAATATCGCTGATTTCTTTTAACGACAGCTCATCTATATATTTTAGGACAATGACAGTTCGATATTTCTCAGGTAGCTTTAATATTTCCGACTGAATGAATTCTTGCAATTCTACTTGCTCTAGCTCTTCCTCTGGTAAGGCCTGATCGGCAGCTATTTGAGAGTACATATTTAACCCGTCGGTCCCGGCTACTTCTGCATCTAAATAATAGTCTGGCTTTTTCTTACGAATTCGATCAATACAAAGATTTGTAGCAATTCGATATAGCCAGGTGGAAAACTTTTTACTCGTGTCATAGCTATGAATATTTACATAGGCTCGAATAAACGCTTCTTGTGCAGCGTCTTGCGCTTCTTCCCGGTTTCCTAGCATTCGATAACATAGATGAAAAAGTTTATCCTTGTGATATTCTACTATGTCAGCAAACGCATCCTGGTCACCTTTTTTTACTTTTTTTATTTTTCTTTTTAATAATAAATCCATGTAACGGTTACCTCCGCCCATTGCGGGATAGTATATATACGTGTACTTTATCATAAAGTTTCACTTATGCTTAATTATTTTAACAAAAATTTGTCAAATACGTTTAAAAAGATCGTACGTAGGTTATGTAATTAGTATAGATGAAAAGAAGAGGAGTGGAAAGCTTGACTCATACAAAAGAAAACCTTTTGAATCAAATTGAAGAATGTAGAAATAACATGGTCACTCTTGCAGCAGAAAATCCTTTATCATCACTAACAGTGGTGAGAGTAAGCTCAGAGCTAGATGGTCTATTAAATGAATATGAAAAGTTTTTCTCTATATAAAGAAGCTCTAGAATCTGAACTAAGAGCTTCTTTTTTTTATCTTCACATTTGTTTCATGTACCTTTTGGTAGGCAATAATGTTTTATACTAATTTTTCTCCTAAAAGTGAGCCCATTAATGCAACAGCTACGGTAGCTGTTTTATTCCGCTCATCTAAAATAGGATTCACTTCCACAAACTCGGCAGAAGTGATTAGCTGAGATTCTGCCAACATCTCCATAGCTAAATGACTTTCTCTGTAGCTTATTCCACCGATAACTGGCGTTCCTACTCCAGGTGCATCATGTGGATCCAGTCCATCTAAATCGAGTGATAGATGAACGCCATCTGTTTTATCACGCAAATATAAAATTGTTTCTTCCATTACTTTTGTCATACCCATTCGATCTATCTCATGCATCGTATACACTTTAATTCCTTTTTCCTTTATTAGCTCTTTTTCTCCTTCATCTAAAGAACGGGCTCCGATAATCACAATATTCTCGGGCTTGACTTTAGGGGCATAGCCACCAATTCGAGTCAATGCTTCGTCTCCTATACCTATACTTGCCGCCAATGGCATACCGTGAATATTTCCGGAAGGAGACGTATCTGCTGTATTTAAATCTCCATGTGCATCATACCAAATTACACCCAAATTTTTATAATGACGACTTACTCCTGCTAGTGTTCCGATAGCGATGCTGTGATCTCCCCCTAGCACTAAAGGAAACCTTTTATTTGTAATAACATCACTT
>NZ_CP086208.1:95000-155000 GCF_020790095.1 Priestia sp. J2 | reverse complement strand
GCGCTCGTTGCGGGACTTAACCCAACATCTCACGACACGAGCTGACGACAACCATGCACCACCTGTCACTCTGTCCCCCGAAGGGGAACGCTCTATCTCTAGAGTTGTCAGAGGATGTCAAGACCTGGTAAGGTTCTTCGCGTTGCTTCGAATTAAACCACATGCTCCACCGCTTGTGCGGGCCCCCGTCAATTCCTTTGAGTTTCAGTCTTGCGACCGTACTCCCCAGGCGGAGTGCTTAATGCGTTAGCTGCAGCACTAAAGGGCGGAAACCCTCTAACACTTAGCACTCATCGTTTACGGCGTGGACTACCAGGGTATCTAATCCTGTTTGCTCCCCACGCTTTCGCGCCTCAGCGTCAGTTACAGACCAAAAAGCCGCCTTCGCCACTGGTGTTCCTCCACATCTCTACGCATTTCACCGCTACACGTGGAATTCCGCTTTTCTCTTCTGCACTCAAGTTCCCCAGTTTCCAATGACCCTCCACGGTTGAGCCGTGGGCTTTCACATCAGACTTAAGAAACCGCCTGCGCGCGCTTTACGCCCAATAATTCCGGATAACGCTTGCCACCTACGTATTACCGCGGCTGCTGGCACGTAGTTAGCCGTGGCTTTCTGGTTAGGTACCGTCAAGGTACGAGCAGTTACTCTCGTACTTGTTCTTCCCTAACAACAGAGTTTTACGACCCGAAAGCCTTCATCACTCACGCGGCGTTGCTCCGTCAGACTTTCGTCCATTGCGGAAGATTCCCTACTGCTGCCTCCCGTAGGAGTCTGGGCCGTGTCTCAGTCCCAGTGTGGCCGATCACCCTCTCAGGTCGGCTATGCATCGTTGCCTTGGTGAGCCGTTACCTCACCAACTAGCTAATGCACCGCGGGCCCATCTGTAAGTGATAGCCGAAACCATCTTTCAATCATCTCCCATGAAGGAGAAGATCCTATCCGGTATTAGCTTCGGTTTCCCGAAGTTATCCCAGTCTTACAGGCAGGTTGCCCACGTGTTACTCACCCGTCCGCCGCTAACGTCATAGAAGCAAGCTTCTAATCAGTTCGCTCGACTTGCATGTATTAGGCACGCCGCCAGCGTTCATCCTGAGCCAGGATCAAACTCTCCGAAGAAATGTTTGACTTGCTCATTTAAAAAATAAAAATTAACGTTGACGTTTGTCGCTTTGTTCAGTTTTCAAAGTTCAACCGCCGCTCTTGAGCGACTTTCTTATGTTAACAAGTTGTCTTTCATTTGTCAACAACTTTTTAATATTTTATTTCTGATGAATTGCGATTGTTTTCCAATCACTCATCAGCGACATTTAATAATTTAACATCTGTGCTATATAAAAGTCAACACTTTTTGAAAAGTTTTTTTTGTTTTATCAAAAAATCTTATTTACTTCCCTGCTTTCGCCGAATCTTAGCAAGATCTTTGAAAGGATTTGATACTTTTCTTGAATGTTTCATTCAAGAACTACATGATTCAAACTTTGTTGAAAAGCAACGTTTGATCTCTTTATTTCTTCTCTAAGTAGTGCTTCTAACTCTAAACACTCCACCTGATTAAATAAACAAATTTTCATTGATTCACCTGCTTTTTGCGACATTGATTCTCACACATCAAAATAAAATCAGTTGTTCTTTTCCTTACCTGTTATTAATTGTAGACAAAACGCATACAAATTAGACAAGTACTACTTATTAAATGAGGTGACAAAATGAATATGTTTTATACTATTCGAGCCAAAAGAATCAAACAGACCATGCTTATCGTAGTTGCTGCGTTTTTTACAAGTTTTTTTCTCTATGCTCAGCAGACGTTTCACTTTCCCGTGTTTTCAACGGATAACGGTCCAAGAGCTGTTTATAAGGCGGATGATAAAAATCCGGAAGTTGCTCTGACCTTTAACATCAGCTGGGGAGATGAAAGAGCTATTCCCATTCTGAATGAACTAAAAAGACAGCATATTGAACATGCTACTTTCTTTTTATCTGCTTCATGGGCTGAACGTCACCCAGATATTGTAGAGCGCATTAAGAAAGAAGGTCACGAAATTGGCACAATGGGCTATGACTATACTTCTTATACAAGCCTAAAACCTAATGAGATTAGACAGGATCTTGCAAAATCAAAGAAAGTCTTTGATTCTCTAGGCCTTAAAGATGTTCACCTTCTTCGTCCTCCTAACGGGCAATTTAATAAAGACATCTTAAAATTAACAGCAGATATAGGATATACTACTGTTCACTGGAGCATTGATTCTAAAGACTGGACAAATCCAGGGGTTGAAAAAATTGTCTCGAATGTCACAAAGCCTTTAGACGGGGGAGATATTATATTGCTGCACGCGTCTGACTCCGCTCAACAAACAGCAAAGGCTATTCCATATATCAAGAATTCATTACAAAATAAAAAAGTCTCAAACGTAAGTATTTCAACATTAATTTCAAATTCAAAAACCCAAGTAAAAGATATCCGCTAAGATTTATTCCCACTGTATATGGAAAGCAAAAGCAGACAAATATACTATTTGTCTGCTTTTGCTATTCTTGCGTGCGTAAGAAGTTTCGGCAAAATAAGAAGTTGATACATATTACAAATTAGAAGTGGAAACAACATAAGGTAAAGCCAGCTTTCTTCATTCGTTCGCAGCGCTGGGAACCATTCAATTGTCGTTACAACAATCATAAAAAACAGCGCTGGTACAAAAGCCTCTTTATTCGTCTGCTTTTTCTTTGCATACGCCACTAACAACCCCACCGCTAACAAGAAAACGCTTAACAAAATATACTTACCTATGCCTTCTCCCGCTTGTTGAAAGAACTTATATCGAAAATAAGCAACGTCAAATAATACAAATAAAACAAATACAATTTGAACCGATTTCCAAAGAGATGCAGATTTAAAAATTCCCAGCCCAAATCGGTGAATAGTTAAATATGCAAAGAACCCCATTTGGCTAATTAAACTAAAAATAAACCCTACGCCTACGAGCCATGTTAAAACAGCAACAATTTCTCCTATCTTTCCTTGTTGAAATAAGTGACCGTATTCCCCCCAGCGCACCGCAAACCCAACAACAGCTGTACTTATACCCCCAACAGCTAACGTGGTTAGAAATAGACGAACCCAATTTCGACTATTCACTTCCATCTCCCCCATAAGTTGCAAAATTGTACCTTTTCATAAATTGTACCAATCACGTTTTGAAAAATCTAGAGCTCTTTTATGAATAAAAAACCTTGATTATCTCATATTAAGCGTAAGCATATTAGGAAAGGAGCTCATTACTATGAAAAAGCGACTCATGCTCCTCATTTATATAGGAATGTGTATGCTTTTAGCTACAGCCTGTGCACCGCAAGATGAAGAGAACAATGGTATGGATTATGATCAAACAAAGAAAATGGTTGTTGATATTTTAAAAACAGATGAAGGAAAAAAAGCAGTCGAGGCAATTATGAAAGACCCTTCTGTTAGACAAGATATTTTAATGGATCAAAACGCGATAAAAGATACAATTTCTCAAACCTTAGTATCAGATAAGGGCGTGGAATTTTGGAAAAAAGCCATGGATGATCCGAAGTTTGCTGAAAGCTTTGCTAAAAGTTTGGAAAAAGAAAATAAGACGGTCATCAAACAACTAATGAAAGATCCTGAATATCAAGGAATGCTTCAAGATGTTTTAAAGGATCCGGCTATGGAAAAAGAAGTACTGACTGTTTTAAAGAGTAAAGAATATCGCACTTATTTACAAAAGATTATGACCGAAACGTTTGATAGCCCTCTTTATCAATCTAAAATTCAAGACATTCTTTTGAAAGCCGCTGAAGAAACACAAGGTGGACAAAAACAAAGCAGCGACGATGGCGGTTCTTCTTCCGCTGGATCTGACTCAGGGGGAGAACAGCAACAGCAGTGATTAAATACGCATCTCACATGAGATGCGTATTTAATTATGTCATTTATTTTTATTAAAAAACCTAAATGACTTCTTTATATTTTTTAATACTTAGTATTTTTATTGGAATTGTAAACTTTAATTCTTAGCTTTATGGTAAAATATTAGAAATTAACACAATCGTTTTATAGCAAAAGGAGGGAATTCGATGGAATTTCGCGTTATTAAAACGTTTCAAACCATTGTTCGTTTAGGAAGCTTTCAATTAGCCGCTGAATATTTAAAGTACTCTCAGCCTACCATTACACTGCACATTCAAAAGTTAGAATCCGAACTAGGATTTAAGCTTTTAGAACGAGGAAAAAGCATTAAACTTACTGAAGCAGGTAAAATCTTTTACGAACGGGCAAATATTTTACTAAAGGAATATGAATATCTAAATAATACCTTAAAGGATTATTCAACAGGCGAAGCTGGCACGATCCGTATAGGTGCTGCAGAGCCTACAGCAAGCAGTCGACTGCCTTCCATTCTCTCATTATTTAAAAAAAGATATCCCAACACAGAAATTAGCTTACTCGTTGCAGACGAAAAGCACCTTCATCAACATATACGCAATCAAGAAATTGATTTCGCGATTGGCACTGTATCAGAATCGTTCAGAGATATAGAGTTTGAGGCATTGCTAACAGAAAAACTTGTGCTGCTACTACCATTCAATCATGCGCTAACAAAAAGAAAAACAATCTTTGCAAAAGATTTAATACACGAAACGCTGATTACAGCTGGGCAATCTTCCGTTCAAAAGAAAATTGAGCAGCTAATCTTTGAACGAACAGGACAGCTGCCTGCTAAAGTCCAGTTAGGCACTATTAGCACACTTCAGCATTTTGTAAAAGAAAACTTAGGAATAGCCGTTGTTCCACAAATAAGCGCAACTCTTCCGCCGGATCAAGTGGTGGTTAAAACGATTCATGACTTACATGAGGGGCCTGCAATCGGCATTTTAAAGCACCAGTCTCACACCGTAAGTACAGCTGGAAAAACATTTTTAGCTCTCTTAAAACAAAACCTCGCATTTGATTTAAAAAAGACGCAGATTGAACTCTCTGTATAATAATAAAAAGCACGCGCTCGAACAGCGCGTGCTTTTTATTATTTTCCTGTTGCTGCTTTTTCATTTTCGCAAATAAATGCAATCTTGCTTGCAATCTCTCCATATATTTGACCTAAACGATGTGATTCGTCGTAAATGGAAGGTGCAAAATCTTCTTCATTCCAATCAGGCTGACTTAACGGAAGCTGTCCTAACAGCTCTGTCTGAAGTTCCTCAGCCAGTTTTGGACCCCCGCCTTTACCAAATACATACTCTTTTTCCCCTGTTAGCTGGCTTTCAAAGTAAGCCATATTTTCTACAACTCCAATGACCTCATGATCGGTTTTCAAAGCCATAGCACCCGCTCTAGCTGCAACAAATGCCGCTGTAGGATGTGGTGTTGTAATAATCACTTCTTTACAAGCAGGAAGCATGGAGTGAACGTCTAATGCGACATCACCTGTTCCTGGAGGTAAGTCTAGTAAAAGATAATCTAATTCTCCCCATTCAACTTCTGTAAAGAAGCTCGTCAACATTTTTCCGAGCATAGGTCCTCGCCAGATAACAGGTGAATTATCTTCTACAAAGAAGCCCATGGAAATAACTTTTACTCCGAAACGATCAACTGGAATAATCTTTTCACCTTCTACTACAGGACGTTGTGTGATTCCCATCATGTCTGGGACGCTGAATCCATAAATGTCAGCATCAATTAAACCAACTTTTTTTCCTAAACGAGCTAGAGAAACGGCTAAGTTAACAGAGACTGTTGATTTACCAACGCCTCCTTTACCGCTGGCAATAGCAATAAATTCTGGTGCATTCGGACTAGTTAGTAAGTTGCCAGTATTCGGCTGCTCAGCGCGGTACTGCTGAAGTTCCTCAGGTGTAAACTCAACAAATCGCAGTCCAACCGACTGTACACCTGCTTTTTTTAATTCTTCTACAATTGTGCCTTGCAGGCTCAACTGTTCACTCGTACCTGTTTTTGCAACAGCAATCTTCAGGCTTATATGCTGTTTTTCAGCTTTAATTGTTATTTCTTTAATCGCATCTGTTTCTGATAGTTTTTTATTTAAAAATGGATCTGTAATTTCCCCTACTACTTCTTTTACTTGCTTTTCCGTTAGCATACTCCCACCACCATGTTAAAATCTATTTATTTATACTATCAAGTATATCATACATATTAGATTTTTCTGAATAGAAGGGTGCTATGCTTTTTATTTAGGCTTTTCTCCAGTAAAATACCGGCTGACTCCTTCATAAATGGATTCAGCTAACTTTTTTTGATAGCGTTTCGATTGAAGCATTTTACGTTCTGTAGGATTTGACAAGAATCCTACTTCAACCAAAGCACCGGGTGGCTTAGAATGCTTAAGAAGGTAAAGAGTTTGAATAGCTTTTGCTTCACGGGTCGTATTGTCCAGATTATTTCTTAGCTCTTGTTGAATGAGTTTGGCCACTTGCTCGTTTTCTTTTAGGGATCCGTAATAGAAAGTTTGAGCCCCTCTCCACGCAGAGGATGGAATAGCATTCAAGTGAATACTTAAGTACAAATCAGCGTTGGATTTATTAATCATCGTTAAGCGATTTTTTAAGTCTTCTACTTTTCTGCGACTGTATCCTCTTGTATCTTTGGCCGCTAGGTCTTCGTCTTTTTCTCTCGTCATAATAACAAGTGCCCCTTGCTCTTGCAGATAGTCTCGAAGCATTAACGAAATTTTAAGAGTTATTTCTTTTTCAAGCACCTCATCCTCTCCTACCGCTCCTCCATCAACACCGCCATGTCCAGGATCTAGTACAATAACTTTCCCGCTAAGAGGAAGTGAAAGCGAACCGGATGATGTTCTATGATCTATTTGATATTGTACAATGACAAAAAGAACGAGAAGCGCTATAATTGTGCTCATTATTTTTACTTTAGACATTTTATCCCTTCCCTTCTTGCCTCACCTATTTATTTCTATATGGGACAAGAACGGGAATTATGAGTACTTTTTAATGCAAACGTAAACGGCGTCTTTTTTCTGCGGTTCGATAACCTTCTTTCCACCAGTCTTGCACATATCCTTGACACAAATAATACAGACCATCTTGATAAAGATCTGTTACAGACATGCTGACGGCTCCGTACAATGTATCAATTAAAAGAGACTCTTCTTGCTTACTGTGCTTCTGAACATCTTCGTAGCCTTTACCACGTTTACTCACCCGGGCACCTAATAAAAATGATTCGATAGCAATGTCAAGACAGTACTCCTCCACATGTTCGTCTCCTAGCATATTCCACTGAAACATTGGATGAAAATAACGGCGCAGCCTCTCTTGAAGCAAATCAAACGATAGTTCCCTTAGGACTTTGCGTTCATATTTCATTTCTTTTTCATAACGTTTTTCTTTTAAATATGTAACCTCGTTCACGATAACGCCTCCCTTTTTTACATATTGTCTGCACAAGCCTTCGTCTCATACGCAAACAACAAATAAAAAAAGCCTTGGTCCAAAGACCAAGGCTTGAAACGTAATATAAAATTAACGTTTTGAGAATTGTGGTGCACGACGAGCGCCTTTAAGACCGTATTTTTTACGTTCTTTCGCACGAGCGTCACGAGTTAATAGACCAGCACGTTTTAATGTTCCACGGTATTCAGGGTCTGCTTCTAATAAAGCACGAGAGATTCCGTGACGAATAGCGCCAGCTTGACCTGCATAACCTCCACCATTAACGTTTACAAATACGTCATAGTTACCTACAGTTTCAGTTAAAGCAAGTGGTTGTTTTACTACTTCACGTAGTGCAGCAAATGGAATGTATTCTTCGATTTCACGACCGTTGATTGTTACGCGACCGTTACCTGGTACTAAACGTACACGAGCAACAGAGCTTTTACGACGACCAGTTCCGTAATATTGTACCTGTGCCAAGATAATAACCTCCTCTTATTAATTATCCGCGAAGTTCGTAAACTTCTGGTTTTTGTGCTTCATGTGGATGTGTTTCACCAGCATACACATGTAATTTTTTGAACATTTGACGGCCTAGGCTACCTTTTGGAAGCATGCCTTTGATTCCTAATTCAAGCATTTTCTCAGAGTAGTTAGTACGCATTTCTAATGCTGTACGTTGTTTCAAACCACCTGGGTGCATGCTGTGACGGTAATAAATTTTATCAGTTAATTTTTTACCTGTTAATTCGATTTTTGACGCATTGATAAGGATCACGTGATCACCAGTATCAACATGTGGTGTAAAAGTTGGTTTATGTTTACCGCGTAAGATTGATGCTACTTCACTTGCTAAACGACCTAAAGTTTTACCTTCAGCATCGACAACATACCATTTACGCTCTACTTCGTTTGCTTTCGCCATGAAAGTTGTACGCATGAGTTTCCCTCCTAATTTTCATCATCAATTATAAAATTATTTCAACCTTCTATTTCAACACGATTAATTTCCGGGGCTAACCGTGGGGTTAAAATACATACCATATGATATATTATATCTTTAAGCTACTAATGTCAAGAAAATGTTACACCAGGTTTAGTTGTCATAGAAAACGCGCCATAAATATAGTCCTTGCGAAGGCGCAGTTTTCCCTGCACGAGGACGTGATTTGCTTTCTAGAATATCTTTTATAGCATCTGGTTCAATACGGCCTTGTCCTACTTCTAAAAGCGTTCCAACAAGAATACGAACCATATTATACAGAAAGCCACTTCCAACGAATCTAAACACAAGCTGACTATTCTCTTCATACATATCAATCTTGTAAATCGTACGAATCTTATCTTCCACTTCTGTCCTCGCTGAACAAAAGCTTGTAAAGTCGTGTGTACCGAGTAAATATGTGATGGCTTTTTTCATTTTTGAGTAGTCTAATGGATAAGGGTAATGGTATGCATAAGAACGAGTGAAAGGATTTCGATCTTCGCCGCGCAAAATATGATAGCGATACTCTTTTGAAGTAACGTCATACCGGGCGTGAAAATGTGCATCAACTTCACATACATTCTTCATTACAATATCATCTGGTAGCATTGAATTCAATGCTTTTTTCCACTTATCACATGGAATATTTAGGTTTGTGTCAAAATGAATGACTTGCCCCTGTGCATGAACATTTGTGTCCGTTCGTCCAGAGGCGTAAATCGGAACTTTTTTGTTATGCATTTTCTCTAAAACGGCTTCAATCTCCAGTTGAACTGTTCGCTTATTGGGCTGAACTTGATAACCTGAAAAGTGTGTGCCGTCGTATGCAACTATACATTTTAAACGTTTCATCTTTTCACCAAACAATCTTTACGTTCTAATCAGCACTAAAACAACTGCTACTGCCAGCAGAAGTAAAAGCATAATTGTATCTATGCTTCCCCATTTTAATTGACGATACTTTGTACGCCCTTCTCCGCCTTTATATCCTCTTGCCTCCATGGCAATAGCTAGCTCTTCAGCACGCTTAAATGAACCTATAAATAAAGGAACAAGCAAAGGAACGACAGCTTTCAACCGATCCGTAACGGGACCGCTGCTAAAGTCCACTCCTCGTGCTGTCTGCGCTTTAATAATTTTATCTGTCTCTTCCATCAATGTAGGAATAAAGCGAAGAGAAATGGACATCATTAAAGCTAATTCATGAACAGGAAGCTTGAGCTTTTTAAATGGATTCAACAAGCTTTCCATTCCATCTGTTACTTCAATGGGCGTAGTCGTTAACGTTAGCATCGTCGTAATTAAAATTAAGAACAAGAAGCGCAAGGAAATTAAAACACCTTGAATAAGGCCGCCTTTATAGACAGAAAACCATCCCCATTCAAACAAAAGAGGACCTTCCTTCGTCATAAAAATGTGCAAAAGAAACGTGATGATAATAATAAATAGAACGGGCTTTAACCCTCTTAAAATAAAGGAAACGGGCACTTTACTCATGGCCACTATCACAAGGGTATACACACCTAAAAAAGCATAGCCGATAGGGTTATTTGCTAAAAACACAATTAATACATACGCAAATACGAGAAGCAGCTTGGCCCGAGGATCCATTCGATGGACAACAGAATGACCCGGGACATACTTACCAATAATGATTGAGTTCATCATATTCGTTCACCTTGCTGCATAAGGTGCTGCACTTTCTCTACCACTTCAGAAAAGGTAATAACCGTATCCGATGCTTCAAGCTGAAATTTCTCTTGCAGCTTCAGCATAAAGCGAAGCGATTCTGGAACATCCAATCCATATTCTTTTAGCTGCGTATGCTGACCGAAAACTTCTCTAGGTGACCCTTTCATCGCAATCGTTCCTTTATTCATTACAATTAGCTCATCAGCGTACATAGCTGCATCTTCCATGCTGTGAGTCACGAGAATCGTCGTCAAGCCTTTTTCTTTATGAAGACGATAAATCATATTCATAATTTCTTGACGGCCTCTAGGGTCCAATCCAGCAGTTGGCTCATCTAAAATTAGCACATTAGGATTCATCGCTAGAATACCTGCTATCGCTACACGACGCATTTGTCCACCACTCAAATCAAAAGGAGATCTGGTGAGAATGTCTTCTGGCAACCCCACTAACTTGATAAGCTCTCGTGCTTTTTGCTTTGCTTCTTCTTCCGAAACGCCATAATTCATTGGTCCAAAAGCTATATCTTTTTCCACCGTTTCTTCAAAAAGCTGATGTTCTGGAAATTGAAACACCACGCCTACTTGCTGACGAATAGCTTTTAAATTCTTTTCTTTTCGATTGGCTTTAATAGTGCGCTCACCGATTTGAATTTCACCAGCAGTTGGCTTCAATAAGGCATTCAGATGCTGTATGATTGTTGATTTCCCAGAACCAGTATGGCCAATAACAGCCAAAAATGTACCTGATTGAATGCTTAAATTTAAGTCATGCAGAGCAATTCGTTCAAATGGTGTATTAACTTGATAACGATGCTCTACTTCTTTGAATATAATGTCCATAGTTCGTCCACCAAGTCCTCATCTGTTAAATGAATTTTTGATAAAGGAATTCCTACGGAAGCAAAACGATGGCTTAGTTTAACGGAAAACGGCAAGTCTAGTCCAATATCCGTTAACTTGGAACCTAATGCAAATACTTCGCGTGGAGTACCTGTTGCATAGATCTTCCCTTTGTTCATCACAACGACTCTGTCAGCCATTGCTACTTCATCTAAATCGTGGGTAATTGAAATAACCGTCAGTTGTTTTTCTTCTTTTAATTTTCTAACAGTTTCAAGTACTTCAGTTCGTCCAATAGGATCTAACATAGATGTTGCTTCATCTAGAATGATAACAGATGGCTGTACGGCAATTATACCCGCAATGGCCACACGCTGTTTTTGTCCACCTGATAGCTGATGAGGCTCTTGATCCAGAAAAGCACTCATATTGACCATTTCGATTGCTTCAGGTATACGTTTTTCCATAATCTCAAATGGAATCCCGTTGTTTTCAAGCCCAAACGCAATATCATCTTGAACGGTTGAGCCAACAAATTGATTATCTGGGTTTTGAAACACCATTCCAATCTGCTTGCGCACATCCCATATTGTTTCTTCAGATAAAAGAGTATCGCCCACTCGAACCGTTCCTTTTTCAGGTAGCAAAAGGCCGTTTAGAATTCGTGCCAGCGTCGATTTACCAGATCCATTATGTCCAGCTATCGCTAACCATTCACCTTTATAAGCAGAGAGAGAAAGGTGATCTAATGTTAGGTCTGCTTCAGGATCGTATCGAAAGCATAAATCTTTTACCTCTAAAGACATTTCTTTCAACGCTATCTTCCTCTCAGCTTTTTCTATTGCAGCATTGCCTACATTGGTTTTTTACGCTATTTACCCGGTTTAAGGTATAAAAAAAGGGCAACGACTAGTTACACACTGTCTCGCCCTTTTCTATCTGTATTAAAAATATTAAACTAATTCAATGATAACCATTGGAGCACCGTCACCACGGCGAGGTCCAACTTTTAAGATACGAGTGTAACCGCCTTGGCGATCTTCGTAGCGAGTAGCGATATCGCTGAATAGTTTTTGTAAAGCGCTTTGACCAGCTTCCTCGTTAGCTACTTCATTACGGATGTAAGATGCAGCTTGACGACGAGCGTGTAGATCTCCACGTTTACCTAAAGTAATCATTTTTTCAACAGTTGAACGTAATTCTTTTGCACGAGCTTCAGTTGTCTCAATGCGTTCACTGATGATTAAATCAGTTGTTAAATCACGAAGAAGCGCCTTGCGTTGTGCGCTTGTACGACCTAATTTACGGTAAGACATGTGAGGTCCCCTCCTTTGTTAAGTAGTTAAACAGGTAGATATAATCAGTCGTCCTTACGTAGACCCAAACCTAATTCTTCAAGTTTAGCTTTAACTTCTTCTAAAGATTTACGGCCTAAGTTACGAACTTTCATCATATCTTCTTCTGTTTTATTAGCAAGCTCTTGTACAGTATTGATGCCTGCTCGTTTTAAGCAGTTGTAAGAACGAACAGATAAATCCAGTTCCTCGATCGTCATCTCTAGAACTTTTTCTTTCTGGTCTTCTTCTTTTTCTACCATGATCTCTGCTTTTTGAGCTTCATCTGTTAAGTTAACGAAGATATTTAAGTGTTCCGTTAGAATCTTTGCACCTAAAGCAACAGCTTTTTCTGGCTCGATGCTACCGTCAGTCCAAACATCCAACGTTAACTTATCGTAATTTGTCATTTGACCAACACGAGTATTTTCTACATAATACGATACGCGAGTAACAGGCGTATAGATTGAGTCAATTGGAAGTACACCAATTGGTTGGTCTTCACGCTTGTTAGCATCGGCAGGATTATAACCTCGACCTGTGCGAGCAGTAAGTCTCATACGGAAATGAGCATCTGACTCAAGTGTTGCAATATGAAGATCCGGATTTAGAACTTCGATATCACTGTCTGCTTGAATGTCAGCAGCCGTTACTGTACCAGGACCTTTAACATCGATCTCAAGTGTTTTCTCTTCATCAGAGTAAATCTTTAACGCTAACTTTTTAACGTTTAAAATGATGTTTGTTACATCTTCAACAACTCCAGGAACTGTTGAAAATTCATGTAATACACCTTCAATTTGAATAGATGTTACAGCTGCACCAGGGAGTGAGGATAATAGGATACGACGTAAGGAGTTACCCAAAGTAGTACCATATCCACGCTCAAGTGGTTCGACGACGAATTTACCGTACTTTCTATCATCGCTGATTTCTACCGTTTCGATTTTTGGCTTTTCAATCTCTATCAATATAAACCCTCCTTCAAAACGTCGAAACCTCGGCTAGACGGCTGATTTCTCAAATGCCTAACCGAAATTCCCTATTAGACAGTTCCCGAATGTGCACAACAAATGGAAAACATTTCGTTGCATGAATAAATTCTACACCATCATCATTATAGACAACGAAATAGAATCTATACATATTAATTATACACGACGACGTTTTGGTGGGCGGCATCCGTTGTGAGGTACAGGAGTAACATCTCTAATAGCTGTTACTTCTAAACCTGCAGCTTGAAGAGCACGGATAGCTGCTTCACGACCAGCACCAGGGCCTTTAACTGTAACTTCAAGAGTTTTCATTCCGTTATCCATAGAAACTTTTGCAGCAGCTTCAGCAGCCATTTGCGCAGCAAATGGAGTGGATTTACGAGAACCTCTGAAGCCAAGTGCGCCTGCACTAGACCAAGCAATCGCATTACCGTGAACATCTGTAATTGTTACAATAGTGTTGTTAAACGTTGAGCGAATATGAGCTACACCAGCTTCAATATTCTTTTTCACGCGACGTTTACGTGTATTAGTTTTACGTGCCATCTGTTAATGACCTCCCTTACTAATTATTTCTTCTTGTTCGCTACAGTACGGCGTGGGCCTTTACGTGTACGAGCATTGTTTTTACTGTTTTGACCACGAACTGGTAAACTACGACGGTGGCGGATACCACGGTATGAACCAATCTCAATTAAACGTTTGATGTTTAAAGAAACTTCACGACGAAGATCGCCTTCTACTTTATAGCTATCTAAAATATCACGAATTTTACCTAATTCTTCTTCTGTTAAGTCACGAACGCGAGTATCTTCAGAAACTCCAGCTTCAGCTAGAACTTTTTCAGCAGTTGGACGACCAATACCGAAAATGTATGTTAATGAAATTACTACACGCTTGTCACGAGGAATATCAACACCAGCAATACGTGCCATATGAATAGTGCACCTCCTTATTGATTAACCTTGTTTTTGTTTATGCTTAGGGTTTTCACAAATTACCATTACTTTACCTTTTCTACGGATAACTTTACATTTTTCGCAGATTGGTTTAACTGATGGTCTGACTTTCATGTTTCATACCTCCTTGATAGTACGGAGTGCATAGGTTTTATTTGAAACGGTACGTAATTCTACCGCGAGTTAAATCGTATGGTGACAATTCTACAGTTACTTTATCACCAGGTAAGATTCGAATGAAATGCATGCGAATTTTTCCTGATACGTGAGCAAGTACTGTATGACCATTTTCTAATTCTACCTTGAACATAGCGTTAGGTAAAGTCTCAGCAACTGTACCTTCAACTTCAATTACATCGTCTTTTGCCATTAAAGTGCTCTCCTTTCTTTGAAACAGTAACAAGCTATCATTAAACGACTTAAAAAGAACCTGTTCTGAACATCCGGAGATCGTAATCATTAAATTCAAGATGATTGACGCTAATATACATCTTTACCATTTTAACAGCAATTCAGACGAAAAACGATCATCGTGAATTTAGATAATTACTGTTTACTGTCCAGTGCATCTAGCGAGGAATGGATAGAGATAACATCCTTTAACATTACAATGCTGTCAGAATTTCATATCCCGTCTCAGTAATTGCAATAGTATGTTCGAAGTGCGCACACATTTTACCATCCACTGTCACAACTGTCCAGTTATCAGGTAATGTCTTTACATATCGCATACCAGCATTCACCATTGGCTCAACTGCCAATACCATGCCTGGACGTAGACGCGGTCCTTTATTCGGTGGACCATAATGAGGTACTTGCGGATCTTCATGTAAGTCTTTGCCGACACCATGGCCAACATATTCTCTTACAATCGAAAAGTTACGTGATTCTGCGTACTGTTGAATAGCATGTGAAATATTCGACAAACGCTCACCCGGCTTCGCTTCTGCTAATCCTTTGTAGAGAGATTGCTCAGTCACATCAAGCAGCTCTTGATTTTCTAATGAAATCTTTCCTACTCCATATGTCCAAGCTGAGTCACCATGATAGCCACCGAATTTAGCTCCGATGTCTAAACTGATGATATCCCCTTCATTAAGCTTGCGTTCTCCCGGAATACCATGAACTAATTCTTCATTCACAGAAGCACATACACTGCCGCGAAAACCATTATACCCTTTAAAAGACGGAATTGCATCATGTTGACGAATAAAATTTTCAGCAATTGCATCCAATTCTATAGTCGTAATACCTGGAACGATATGTTTTTTCAACTCTTGATGAGTTAAAGCCACGATTCGTCCAGCTTCACGCATGACCTCAATTTCCTCTGGTGTCTTGCAAATGATCATTGCTTAACCCCAGCAAGTAATTGACGAACATCCTCAAACACAATGTTAATATCTTGATTACCATTAATATTGCGTAGATAACCTTTTTCTTGATAAAAATCAAGTAGAGGTTGAGATTGTTTAACATTAACTGAAAGTCTAGTTGAAACCGTCTCAGCATTGTCATCTGCACGTTGATAAAGCTCTCCGCCACATTTGTCACAAACTCCTTCTTTCGCAGGAGGATTGAATACTAAGTGGTAAGTAGCTCCGCAATCTTTACAAATGCGGCGTCCAGTAAGACGCTCCATTAAAATGCTTTGATCTACATCAATATTAATCACATAATCAATTTGCTTGTTTAGTTCTTTTGTAATTGTTTCAAGAGCTTCTGCTTGGGCTACTGTTCTCGGGAAGCCATCAAGTAAAAAGCCGTTTTCACAATCTTGTTTGTTTAAACGCTCGCGCACAATTCCAATTGTTACTTCATCAGGAACAAGGTTACCTTGGTCCATAAATGATTTAGCTTTTAAACCTAGTTGCGTTCCTTCTTTAATTGCAGCTCGGAACATATCTCCTGTTGAGATATGAGGGATATCGTAATGCTCAACGATTTTTTCTGCTTGAGTACCTTTCCCAGCACCAGGAAGGCCCATTAACACTAAATTCATTTCTTGCTTCCCCCTCAGTATCTTATCCGTTTAATGGGAAAGCAGCCTGCCTCCCACTAAACAGCTTTACTTAATAAATCCCTTATAATGGCGTTTCACTAATTGACTCTCAAGTTGTTTCATTGTCTCAAGAGCTACACCGACAACAATTAACAAACTAGTACCGCCGATCTGAGCAGATGAGGGTAGGTTTGCAATTTTGATGAACAGAACCGGCAACACAGCAATTAACGCAAGGAATATCGAACCGATTAATGTCAGACGATATAACACTTTCGTTAAATAAGCTTGTGTGCTTTTACCAGGACGAATGCCTGGGATGTAGCCACCTTGCTTTTTCAAGTTCTCTGCTACTTGTTCAGGGTTAACTTGAACAAATGTATAGAAGTAACAAAAAGCAATGATTAACGCTACATACACTATCATACCAATTGGCTTAGTATAGTCAAATGTATTCTGAATCCACGTCGTTACATCATTTGGACCGAAAAATGATGCAATTGTTGGTGGTGTGATAATAAATGAAACTGCAAAGATAACAGGAATAACCCCAGCAGCATTTACTTTTAACGGTAAATGAGTGGATTGACCTCCAACAGGATTACGACCAGCTGAACCCTTTGCATATTGAATAGGAATTTTTCGTAGCGCTTGTTGGAAGTAAATAACCCCAACAATAATAGCTAAAACTGCAATCGCAATTAAAACTACCGTTACGATACGAATGAATAATTGATCCCCAACGTCTTCAAATTGCTGTGCATAAATTTGATTTAATGTTGTCGGAATACCAGCTGCAATCCCAGCAAAGATAATGATAGAAATACCATTACCTACGCCTTTTGCAGTAATCTGTTCTCCTAACCACATTAAGAAGGCAGTACCTGCCGTTAACACTGTAGCAATTAGAAGATACGTAGAAATTCCTGGATTAGCGATCAATTGTCCGCCCGAAATATTGTTGAATCCTATAGACATACCTAAAGCCTGGATAAATCCAAGCACAATTGTTCCATAACGAGTTACTTGAGCTAATTTGCGGCGCCCAACATCTCCCTGCTTTGACCATTCTGTAAACTTAGGTACAACATCCATCTGCAATAATTGGACGATGATGGATGCTGTAATATAAGGCATAATGCCCATAGCAAGAATGGAAAAGTTTTTTAACGCGCCGCCGCCAAATGTATTCAGAACTCCGAATACATTTAACCCATCTTGCAATTTTAGTACATCCGTATTAACACTTGGTACAGGAATAAATGTACCAATTCGGAAGACAATTAACATTAACAAAGTGAAAAAGATTTTTTGTCTTATTTCACGCACGCGCATTAAATTGGAGATTGTTTGAAACATTAGATCACCTCAACTGTACCGCCAGCAGCTTCGATAGCTTCTTTAGCAGTTGAAGAGAATTTAGCAGCTTTAACAGTTAGCTTAGAGTTTAATGTACCGTTTCCTAGTACTTTAACGCCAGCTTTTGCTTTGCTTACTAAACCAGTTTCGATTAATAATTCTGGTGTTACTTCAGTTCCATCTTCAAAACGGTTAAGAGCTTCTAAATTAACGATCGCGTATTCTTTGCGATTGATATTAGTGAACCCACGTTTTGGAAGACGACGGAATAAAGGAGTTTGACCACCTTCGAAGCCAGGTCTTACGCCACCGCCAGAGCGAGCGTTTTGCCCTTTGTGACCTTTACCTGAAGTCTTTCCGTTACCTGAACCAGTACCACGACCTACACGGTTACGTACTTTACGTGAACCTTCAGCTGGTTTCAATTCATGAAGTTTCATTCCGGAGCACCTCCTTAGAGTGACAATTTATACTTATTGCTCTTTTACTGTAACAAGGTGAGCTACTTTGTTAATCATTCCGCGAATTGCAGGATTATCGTCTTGAACGACAGTTTGATTTAACTTACGTAGGCCAAGTGTACGAACAGTTACACGTTGATCTTCTGGACGACCAATTACGCTACGAGTAAGGGTAATTGCTAGTTTGTTTGCCATTCCATATCCCTCCCTTATCCTAACAGTTCTTCTACAGTCTTGCCACGTAGTTTTGCAACATCTTCAGCACGTTTTAGGTTAGCTAAACCGTTAAGAGTTGCACGTACCATGTTGATTGGAGTGTTTGAACCTAAAGATTTAGATAGAATATCACTTACTCCACCCAATTCTAGTACCGCACGAACTGGGCCACCAGCGATAACTCCTGTACCTTCAGAAGCAGGTTTTAAGAAAATTTGACCTGCACCAAATTGTCCAAGGATTTCGTGTGGAATAGTTGTACCAACCATAGGTACAGTAATTAAGTTTTTCTTCGCATCTTCAATTGCTTTACGGATTGCATCTGGTACCTCTTGTGCTTTACCAGTACCGAATCCAACGTGACCGTTTTTGTCACCAACTACAACTAATGCAGCGAAGCGGAAACGACGTCCACCTTTCACAACTTTAGCTACGCGGTTAACGGTAACAACACGTTCTTCAAGCTCTAATTTATTTGGATCAATACGACGCATGATTTTCCCTCCTTTTACAATTAGAATTGTAATCCAGCTTCACGAGCAGCGTCAGCTAATGCTTTAACACGGCCATGATATAAATAACCGCCACGGTCGAATACTACTTCGTTTACACCTTTTTCTACTGCGCGTTTAGCGACTAATTCGCCAACTTTGATAGCAGCTTCAGTGTTACCAGTGCTTTCTAAAGTCAGGTCTTTATCTAACGTTGAAGCACTTGCGATTGTTACTGAATTTAAATCGTCGATAACTTGTGCGTAAATATGTTGATTAGAACGGAACACGTTTAAACGCGGACGAGTTGCAGTTCCAGATAACTTCGCACGAACACGAGCATGTCTTTTTTTACGAACTTTGTTTTTATCAAGCTTCGTGATCATTTCGGGCACTCCTTTCTTTTACCTAACCGGCATTACTTCTTAGCAGTTTTACCTTCTTTACGACGTACATATTCGCCTTCGTAACGAATACCTTTACCTTTGTAAGGCTCTGGTGGACGAACGTCACGAATATTTGCAGCTAATGCACCTACGCGTTCTTTATCAATACCTTTAATAACGATCTTAGTTTGAGAAGGAACTTCGATTTCGATTCCTGTTTCAGGAGTAATCTCAACTGGGTGAGAGTATCCAACGCTCAATACTAATTTGCTACCAGATTTTTGTGCACGGTAACCTACACCGACTAATTCTAAACCACGTTCGAATCCTTTAGTAACACCTTCAACCATGTTACCTAAAAGGCTACGAGTAGTTCCATGAAGAGCGCGGTGCTCTTTATTGTCACTAGGACGATTAACAACTAATACGTTGTCTTCAACTTTAATTTCGATTTCAGGGTGGAATGTACGAGTTAATTCACCCTTTGGTCCTTTTACAGTTACAGTGTTGCTCTCGTTCGTAACTGTAACACCTGCTGGAAGTTCTAAAGGCTTTTTACCAACACGTGACATAGTTACACCTCCATTCACATTTAAAACTTATTACCAAACGTACGCTAATACTTCTCCACCAGTTTGCTTTTGACGAGCTTCTTTGTCAGTTAAAACACCTTGAGAAGTAGAAACGATTGCGATACCTAAACCGTTAAGTACACGTGGTACTTCGTTAGTTTTTGCATAAACACGTAGACCAGGTTTACTGATACGTTTTAAGCCTGTAATTACACGTTCGTTATTTGAACCGTATTTTAAGAAGATACGGATAATACCTTGTTTGTTGTCTTCGATGTATTCTACATCACGTACGAAACCCTCACGCTTAAGGATTTCTGCAATTTGCTTCTTAATGTTAGAAGCAGGAACTTCAATTTTCTCATGACGAACCATGTTCGCATTGCGGATACGAGTTAGTAAATCTGCAATAGGATCAGTCATTACCATATTAATTTACCTCCTTCCCAAACTTGGGTTTTACCAACTAGCTTTTTTAACACCAGGAATTTGACCTTTATAAGCAAGCTCACGGAAACAAATACGGCAAAGCTTGAATTTACGTAGTACTGAGTGTGGACGTCCACAACGTTCGCAACGTGTATACTCTTGTACTTGGAATTTTTGCTGGCGTTTTTGCTTCGCAATCATTGATTTTTTAGCCACATTTTCGCCTCCTCTGCTTAACGTTGGCAGTTATTACTTCTGGAATGGCATACCGAACTGAGTTAAAAGCTCACGAGCTTCTTCATCAGTGTTTGCTGTTGTAACAATAACGATATCCATACCACGAACTTTAGTTACTTTATCATAATCGATCTCTGGGAAGATCAATTGTTCTTTAACACCTAACGTGTAGTTTCCACGACCATCAAATGCTTTTTTAGATACACCACGGAAATCGCGCACACGTGGAAGTGATACTGATACTAATTTATCGAAGAATTCGTACATACGCTCGCCGCGTAAAGTAACTTTCGCACCGATTGGCATACCTTCACGAAGACGGAAACCAGCGATAGATTTTTTCGCACGAGTTACAACAGGTTTTTGACCAGTGATTTCAGCTAGTTCTTCAACAGCGTTATCTAAAGCTTTTGAGTTAGAAACAGCATCACCGATACCCATGTTGATTACGATCTTGTCGATTTTTGGCACTTGCATTACAGATTCATAATTAAACTTGCTAACTAGAGCAGGAGTAATCTCTTTTGTAAATTTCTCTTTAAGACGGTTCATGTGAACTAAACCTCCCTTCACATTTCATTAATTATTTATCTAAAGTTTCACCAGATTTTTTTGCTACACGTACCTTTTTGCCATCGATAACTTGGTACCCAACACGAGTTGGCTCACCAGATTTAGGATCCAACGGCATTACGTTTGATACGTGGATAGGTGCCTCTTGGCTAACGATTCCACCTTGTGGATTTACTTGAGAAGGTTTAGAGTGTTTTTTCACAACGTTCACGCCTTCAACAAGTACACGGTCTTTCTTTGGGAAAGCTGCAAGTACTTCACCTTGCTTACCTTTGTCTTTACCAGAGATAACCACTACTTTGTCGCCCTTTTTAACATGCATCCTATTCGCACCTCCTTAAAAGGCATTTTGTATTTGTTCTATATATCAATTAGATAACTTCTGGAGCCAATGATACGATCTTCATGAAGTTGTTATCACGTAATTCACGAGCAACTGGTCCGAAGATACGAGTACCACGTGGTCCTTTGTCGTCACGGATGATTACGCAAGCATTTTCGTCGAAACGGATGTAAGAACCGTCAGTACGGCGAACACCACTTTTTGTACGTACAACAACAGCTTTAACAACGTCACCTTTTTTAACAACGCCTCCTGGTGTTGCTTGTTTCACCGTACAAACGATAACATCACCAATGTTTGCTGTCTTACGACCTGAACCACCAAGTACTTTAATAGTAAGTACCTCACGTGCACCAGAGTTGTCTGCAACTTTTAAACGAGATTCTTGTTGAATCATGTACGAAACCTCCCTTCGGATGAATCATTCTTATCCGATCTATCTTAACTATTAGATGATAACAGCTTTTTCTACAACTTCTACTAGACGGAAACGTTTAGTAGCTGATAACGGACGAGTTTCCATGATCTTCACGATATCGCCTAGTTGAGCTGTATTGTTTTCATCGTGAGCTTTGAATTTCTTTGAGTATTTTACACGCTTGCCATAAAGCGAATGCTTTTTGTAAGTTTCAACAAGAACAGTAACAGTCTTATCCATTTTGTCAGAAACTACGCGGCCAGTGTAAACTTTACGTTGGTTGCGTTCACTCATTCTGAAAGCCTCCTCTCAGACTTAATTATTTATTAGCAGCAATCTCTCTTTCACGAACTACAGTTTTCATACGAGCGATCGATTTGCGCACTTCGCGAATACGAGTAGTATTCTCTAATTGTCCAGTCGCTAATTGGAAACGAAGGTTAAACAACTCTTCTTTTAAAGCCTTAACTTTTTGTTCAATTTCAGCAGTGGTAAGGTCACGAATTTCATTAGCTTTCATTAGAATCACCACCAATTTCTTCACGTTTTACAAACTTACATTTTACAGGTAGCTTGTGTGCAGCTAAACGTAAAGCTTCACGTGCAACCTCTTCAGATACACCTGAAATTTCAAACATTACTTTTCCAGGTTTAACAACTGCTACCCAACCTTCAGGAGCACCTTTACCAGAACCCATTCGGACTTCTAGAGGCTTAGCAGTATAAGGTTTAGAAGGGAAAATTTTAATCCATACTTTACCGCCACGTTTCATGTAACGAGTCATTGCGATACGAGCAGCTTCGATTTGACGGTTTGTAATCCAAGAAGCTTCAGTAGCTTGTAAACCGAATTCACCGAAATGTACTTCCGTACCACCTTTAGCGCGTCCACGCATTTTTCCGCGATGTTCGCGACGATATTTAACGCGTTTTGGTAATAACATAATTATTTTCCTCCTTCCTCAGTTTTCTTTTTAGTAGGAAGAACCTCTCCACGATAGATCCATACTTTCACACCAAGTTTACCATAAGTAGTATCTGCTTCAGCGTGAGCATAGTCAATATCAGCGCGAAGTGTATGAAGTGGAACTGTACCTTCACTGTAATATTCAGAACGAGCAATATCAGCTCCGCCTAAACGACCAGATACCATTGTTTTGATACCTTGTGCGCCAGCACGCATACTACGTTGGATAGCTTGCTTTTGAGCACGACGGAATGATACACGGTTCTCAAGTTGGCGAGCGATGTTTTCAGCTACTAGTTTAGCATCTAAATCTGCTCGTTTAATTTCAAGGATGTTAATGTGTACACGCTTGCCTGTTAATTGGTTAAGAGCTTTACGAAGTGATTCTACTTCAGTACCACCTTTACCAATTACCATACCAGGTTTTGCAGTGTGGATCGTTACGTTTAAGCGGTTAGCAGCGCGTTCGATTTCAACTTTAGAAACAGCTGCATCGTTTAAACGTTTAGCGATATATTCACGTACTTTTAAGTCTTCATGTAATAAGTCAGCGTAGTCTTTGCCAGCGAACCATCTTGATTCCCAATCACGGATGACACCGACGCGAAGACCGACCGGATTTACCTTTTGACCCATGAATTATCCCTCCTTCTTTTCTGATACCACGATTGTGATGTGGCTTGTGCGCTTGTTAATTTGGCTTGCACGTCCCATAGCGCGTGGACGGAAACGTTTTAAAGTTGGACCTTCGTTAACAAAAGCGTCAGTAATAACTAAATTGTTAGCGTCCATTTCATAATTGTGTTCTGCATTGGCAATAGCAGATTTTAATACTTTCTCAACGACTGGAGAAGCAGCCTTTGGCGTGTGAAGTAGCACTGCTAGCGCTTCACCCACTTGCTTACCTCGAATTAAATCTACAACTAAACGAACTTTACGAGGAGCAATACGTACTGTTCTCGCGACAGCTTTAGCTTGCATTTAAAAGCCTCCTCTCATATTAGCGTCTTGTTTTCTTATCATCACTTGCGTGACCTTTGTAAGTACGAGATGGTGCGAATTCACCAAGTTTGTGACCTACCATGTCTTCAGTAACATAAACTGGTACATGTTTACGACCGTCATATACAGCAATTGTATGACCAATGAACTGAGGGAAGATAGTTGAACGACGAGACCAAGTTTTTACTACTTGCTTGCTGTCAGTTTCGTTTAACTTCTCAATTTTGTTGATTAAATGGTCATCTACAAAAGGTCCTTTCTTTAAGCTGCGACCCATAAATGAACCTCCCTTCGTGATTGTCCTACGGTTCGTTTGAACCGTAGCTCAATCCCGTTATTTTTTACGACGACGAACGATAAATTTATCGGATTTGTTTTTCTTCTTACGAGTTTTGTAACCAAGTGTTGGTTTACCCCATGGACTCATTGGAGACTTACGTCCGATTGGAGAACGTCCTTCACCACCACCGTGTGGGTGATCGTTAGGGTTCATTACAGAACCACGTACAGTTGGACGAATACCTAACCAACGAGAACGACCGGCTTTACCGATGTTGATTAACTCGTGTTGTTCGTTACCAACTTGACCTACAGTTGCACGACAAGTTGCAAGGATCATGCGTACTTCACCAGAAGTTAAACGTACTAATACGTATTTACCTTCTTTACCAAGTACTTGAGCAGATGTACCTGCAGAACGAACTAATTGTCCACCTTTACCAGGTTTCAATTCGATGTTGTGTACTACTGTACCAACAGGGATGTTAGCTAAAGGAAGCGCGTTACCTACTTTAATGTCAGCTTCAGGACCTGACATAACTTCTAAACCTACTTTTAGGTTTTTAGGAGCAAGGATGTAACGTTTTTCACCATCAGCATAATGAATTAATGCGATGTTAGCTGAACGGTTTGGATCATATTCGATTGTAGCAACGCGTCCAGGTATTCCATCTTTATCGCGTTTAAAATCGATGATACGGTATTGACGCTTGTGCCCACCACCTTGGTGACGAACAGTCAATTTACCTTGGTTGTTACGACCACCTTTTCTCTTGACAGGTGCAAGTAACGATTTTTCTGGTTTGTCAGTAGTAATTTCAGCGAAATCAGAAACTGACATACCACGACGACCATTTGAGGTTGGTTTATACTTTTTAATCGCCATCTCAATTTCCCTCCTTCTCTAGTAATCTTAAGCTTCGAAGAATTCGATTTCGTTGCTCTCTTGAGTTAGTGTTACTACCGCTTTACGACGACGGTTAGTAAGACCACTGTAGCGACCTACACGCTTGAATTTACCTTTGTAGTTCATGATGTTTACTTTTTCAACTTTTACGTCAAAGATTTTTTCGATAGCATCTTTAACCTCAGTTTTATTAGCTTTTACATCAACATCAAACGTATATTTTTTCTCAGCCATTAAGTCTGTTGAACGTTCTGTAATTACGGGGCGCTTAATAATATCACGAGGATCTTTCATTATGCAAGCACCTCCTCTACTTTTTCAACTGCGTCTTTAGTGATTACAAGCTTATCATGGTTCATAACGTCTAATACGCTTAAACCATTAGCTGCAACAACTGTTACACCAGGAATATTACGTGCTGAAAGTGCAACATTTTCGTTAAGATCAGCAGTTACTACTAATGCTTTGCGTTCTACTGTTAGGTTTTTAAGAACTGCTACCATTTCTTTTGTTTTTGGAGCGTCAAAAGAAAGAGCTTCAAGAACAACGATGCTGTTATCTTGAGCTTTAGTTGATAATGCAGACTTAATTGCTAAACGACGAACTTTTTTAGGTAATTTGTAGCTATAGCTTCTTGGAACTGGACCAAATACTACGCCACCACCACGCCATTGTGGAGAACGGATAGATCCTTGACGAGCACGACCAGTACCTTTTTGACGCCATGGCTTACGGCCACCGCCTCTTACTTCAGAACGATTTTTAACTTTAGAAGTACCTTGACGTTGAGATGCGCGTTGCATTACGATCGCGTCGAAAAGTACTTTGTTGTTTGGTTCGATACCGAAAACGGCATCTTGAAGTTCGATCTCTCCAACGTTTTCACCGTTTTGGTTAAACAATGCTACTTTTGGCATTGGTTATTCCTCCTTTCTCGAAGAATTATTATTTAGATTTAACTGCAGATTTAACAGTAACTAGAGATTTTCTAGCTCCTGGCACGTTACCTTTTACTAATAAAAGATTGCGTTCTGCGTCAACTTTAACGATTGATAAGTTTTGCACAGTGATGCGCTCTCCACCCATGCGTCCTGGTAATAATTTACCTTTAAATACGCGGTTTGGAGCTACAGGACCCATTGAACCTGGGCGACGGTGGTAGCGAGAACCATGAGACATAGGTCCGCGAGATTGTCCGTGGCGTTTAATAGCACCTTGGAAACCTTTACCTTTTGAGATTCCTGTTACATCAATTACATCGCCTTCTGCGAAAATATCAACCTTGACTTCTTGACCAACTTCATATGCTGAAGCGTCCACACCGCGTAACTCACGGATGAAGCGCTTAGGAGCAGTATTAGCTTTAGTAGCATGTCCTTTTGCAGGTTTGTTAGATAGTTTTTCACGGATATCTTCGAAACCTAATTGGATTGCTTCGTAACCGTCTGTCTCAGCGTTTTTAACTTGAAGAACTACGTTAGCAGAAGCTTCAATTACTGTTACTGGGATCAAGTCACCATTTTCAGCAAATACTTGAGTCATACCGATCTTTCTTCCTAAGATTCCTTTGGCCATTAGTCACACCTCCTAAGTATCTTTTCATTCTTTATTTTAAATTAAAGTTTAATTTCGATATCTACACCAGATGGTAAGTCTAAACGCATTAATGAATCAACAGTTTGTGGTGTTGGATTCACGATATCAATTAAGCGTTTATGCGTGCGCATTTCGAACTGCTCACGAGAATCTTTATATTTGTGTACTGCACGTAGAATTGTATAAATTGATTTTTCAGTCGGTAATGGAATCGGACCAGATACAGCCGCACCAGAACGTTTTGCAGTTTCTACGATTTTCTCAGCAGATTGATCAAGAATTCTGTGATCATATGCTTTTAAACGAATGCGAATTTTTTCTTTTGCCATTATTTTCCCTCCTTTTTCGCCTATTTTACAATAGACATTCTCCGCGGAAATTTCCCCACACTCGCCATGGCAAAGCGGCCGGGTGTGTCGGCAACCTTCCGCATCATCGCAGTCAAAGACCAACATTTTTATTATACTAAAAATGGGTTCATATTGCAACAATAAAGTTAAAAAACTTTTTTATGTGTCGCACACTTTTTTCATTATATATAAAAGGAGATCATTTTGCAAGTGTAATAGTAAAAACTATCTTTACCTTTTATCACCAAATAAAAAAGGAGTAGGTTACCCTACTCCCTTTACTAAAACGAGAAATTACTCGCTGATTTTAGCTACAACGCCAGCGCCTACTGTACGTCCACCTTCACGGATTGAGAATTTAGTACCTTCTTCAATCGCGATTGGAGCGATAAGTTCAACAGTCATTTCGATGTTGTCGCCAGGCATTACCATTTCTACGCCTTCAGGTAAGTTACAAATACCAGTTACATCAGTTGTACGGAAGTAGAACTGTGGACGGTAGTTTGTGAAGAATGGAGTGTGACGTCCACCTTCGTCTTTAGAAAGAACGTATACTTCAGCAGTAAATTTAGTGTGTGGAGTGATTGAGCCTGGTTTAGCTAATACTTGTCCACGTTGGATTTCTTCACGTGCTACACCACGAAGTAAAGCACCGATGTTGTCGCCAGCTTCAGCATAGTCAAGAAGCTTACGGAACATTTCTACACCTGTTACAGTAGTAGATTTTGGCTCTTCAGTTAAACCGATGATGTCGATAACGTCACCAACTTTAACTTGTCCACGCTCTACACGACCTGTAGCAACTGTACCACGACCAGTGATTGAGAATACGTCCTCAACTGGCATCATGAATGGTTTTTCAGTGTCACGTTCTGGAGTTGGGATGTACTCATCAACAGCGTCCATAAGCTCGATGATTTTAGCTTCCCAATCAGCTTCGCCTTCAAGAGCTTTAAGAGCAGAACCTTTGATTACTGGTACATCGTCACCAGGGAAGTCGTATTCAGAAAGAAGGTCACGTACTTCCATTTCTACTAATTCAAGTAGCTCTTCGTCGTCTACCATGTCACATTTGTTTAAGAATACAACTAGGTAAGGTACACCTACTTGACGAGAAAGAAGGATGTGCTCACGAGTTTGTGGCATTGGACCATCAGCAGCAGATACTACTAAGATACCGCCATCCATTTGAGCAGCACCAGTGATCATGTTTTTAACATAGTCAGCATGTCCTGGGCAGTCAACGTGTGCATAGTGACGAGTGTCAGTTTCATACTCAACGTGTGCAGTTGAGATTGTGATTCCACGCTCGCGCTCTTCTGGAGCAGCGTCGATCATGTCGTAAGCCATTGCTGCACCTTTACCACTTTTCTTAGCAAGAACAGTAGTGATAGCAGCTGTTAAAGTTGTTTTACCATGGTCAACGTGACCAATTGTACCGATATTGGCATGTGTTTTTGAACGGTCGAATTTTTCCTTAGCCATTCGAAAATCCTCCTTAAAATTCATGTAGTTTATGTTTTATGAGGCCGTGAAAGGGAATGAGCTCCACTTTCACAGCGTACATAAGTAGTTATACTTCAATAAAGAGTGAAAATCAATTATTCACCTTTATTTTTTTTAATAATTTCTTCTGAAATTGATTTAGGAACTTCTTCGTAGTGATCGAAGTGCATAGAATATGTTCCGCGACCTTGAGTGTTTGAACGTAATGCAGTTGCATAACCAAACATTTCAGAAAGTGGAACGAATGCACGTACAACTTGAGCGTTACCGCGTGCTTCCATACCTTCTACACGTCCACGACGAGACGTAACGTCACCCATGATATCTCCTAAGTATTCGTCAGGGATAACAACTTCAACCTTCATCATTGGTTCAAGGATAGCTGGGTTACATTTTGATACTGCGTTTTTAAGAGCCATAGAAGCGGCAATTTTAAACGCCATCTCACTTGAGTCAACATCATGGTAAGATCCATCAACTAAAGCAGCTTTGATATCGATTAATGGATAACCAGCAAGAACACCGTTTTGTAATGCATCTTCAAGACCAGCTTGAACTGCAGGGATGTATTCACGTGGAACTACACCACCAACGATTTTGTTCTCAAATTCAAAGCCTTTTCCTTCTTCGTTAGGTTCGAACTCAATCCAAACGTGACCGAATTGTCCACGACCACCAGATTGACGAGCGAATTTACCTTCAACTTTCGCACCAGCGCGGAAAGTTTCACGGTAAGCTACTTGAGGAGCACCAACGTTTGCTTCTACTTTGAATTCGCGACGCATACGGTCAACGATGATATCAAGGTGAAGCTCACCCATACCAGAGATGATGATTTGACCAGTCTCTGTATTAGTTTCCGCACGGAAAGTTGGATCTTCTTCTTGTAACTTTTGAAGAGCTGTCGTCATTTTATCTTGGTCAGCTTTTGATTTTGGCTCAACAGATAAAGAGATAACTGGCTCTGGGAATTCCATAGACTCAAGAATTACAAGACTCTTTTCGTCACATAGAGTATCACCAGTAGAAGTATCTTTTAATCCTACAGCTGCCGCGATATCTCCAGCGTATACTTCAGAAATCTCTTCACGAGAGTTAGCATGCATTTGTAGGATACGACCTACACGCTCACGCTTACCTTTTGTAGAGTTTTTGATGTATGAACCAGAGCTTAGTACACCAGAGTACACACGGAAGAACGTTAATTTACCAACATAAGGGTCCGTCATAACTTTGAACGCTAATGCTGAGAAAGGAGCGTTGTCGCTAGACTCACGCGTAACTTCTTCTTCTGTGTCAGGTACGATACCTTGGATTGCTGGTACATCAACTGGAGATGGTAGGTAATCAATTACCGCATCTAGCATTAATTGTACACCTTTGTTTTTGAATGCTGAACCACAGATAACTGGGTAGAATTCAACGTCACAAGTACCTTTACGGATACCAGCTTTTAGTTCTTCAACTGTAAGCTCGCCTTCGTCTAAGTACTTCATCATTAATTCTTCGTCAAGTTCTGCAACAGCTTCTACTAGGCTTGCACGGTATTCTTCAGCTTGCTCTTTGTATTCCTCAGGAATTTCACGAGATTCTGAACGAGTACCTAAGTCATCTTCGTAGAAGTATGCTTTCATTTCCACAAGGTCAATGATTGCTTCGAAGTCATCTTCAGCACCGATTGGCAACTGAATTGGGTGAGCATTTGCACCTAAACGATCGTGGATCGTTTTTACAGAGTACAAGAAGTCAGCACCAATTTTGTCCATTTTGTTAACGAATACGACACGGGGAACACCGTACGTAGTCGCCTGACGCCATACTGTTTCTGTTTGAGGCTCAACACCAGATTGAGCATCAAGAACTGCCACAGCGCCATCAAGTACACGTAATGAACGCTCAACTTCAACAGTGAAGTCTACGTGTCCAGGAGTATCGATGATGTTAACGCGGTGACCTTTCCAAGAAGCAGTTGTCGCAGCAGACGTGATAGTGATACCACGTTCTTGCTCTTGCTCCATCCAGTCCATTTGTGAAGCTCCTTCATGAGTTTCACCAATTTTATGGATACGGCCAGTATAATAAAGAACACGCTCAGTTGTTGTTGTTTTACCAGCATCAATGTGAGCCATGATCCCAATATTACGAGTGTTTTCTAAGGAGAACTCTCTTGCCATCTTAGGTATTTCTCCTTCCATATTATAATTTGTTTTTTTAAAAGTTTCGTTAAAAGATTACCAACGGTAATGAGCAAATGCTTTATTAGCTTCTGCCATTTTGTGAGTATCTTCACGTTTCTTAACTGCAGCACCAGTGTTGTTAGCTGCGTCAAGGATTTCGTTAGCTAAACGCTCTTCCATCGTTTTTTCTCCACGAAGACGAGCATAGTTTACTAACCAACGAAGACCTAAAGTAGTACGACGCTCTGGACGTACTTCTACAGGAACTTGGTAGTTAGAACCCCCTACACGGCGTGCTCTAACTTCTAGTACAGGCATGATGTTTTTAAGAGCTTGGTCGAATACTTCCATAGCTTCTTTACCACTGCGCTCTTGTACTAAATCGAATGCTCTATAAAGAATAGCTTGTGACTTACCGCGCTTTCCATCAAGCATCATTTTGTTGATTAAGCGAGATACAAGCTTAGAATTGTAAATCGGATCTGGTAATACGTCTCTTTTTGCAACAGGTCCCTTACGTGGCATTCTACTTCCTCCTTTCACTTTTAAAAGTTTATCTATTAATTGTTAAGCTATTATTTTTTAGCTGCTTTTGGTCGCTTAGTACCATATTTAGAACGACCTTGCATACGGCCATCCACACCAGCAGTATCAAGTGCACCACGTACGATATGGTAACGTACCCCTGGTAAATCTTTTACACGTCCACCGCGGATAAGTACCACGCTGTGTTCTTGTAAGTTGTGACCAATACCTGGGATATAAGCTGTTACCTCGATACCGTTTGTTAAACGTACACGAGCATATTTACGAAGAGCCGAGTTCGGTTTCTTCGGTGTCATAGTACCCACACGTGTACATACACCACGTTTTTGTGGAGAAGATTGGTTAGTTTGAGCTTTCTTGAAGCTGTTGTAACCTCTGTTTAAAGCAGGTGAGTCAGATTTTTTACCTTTACTCACACGACCATTACGGATTAATTGGTTAATAGTAGGCATTTAATTTTTCCTCCTTTCGCCTTTTGTAAGACCACACATCCAGGTGGTTCATTTTTTAGCAAAAAACAAAGTCTTTGAAACTAAAAGTTCAAAAACGTGTTAACTAATAATTGCAACAGTTGCAGCGTTAACTTCTATCCTACAAGCTTGACCAAGCTTTCGCATAGAAGGGACATACGTATACGGAACGTTTTCTTGCTGTGCCGTTTTTGCCACAATGGATGTGACATAAAAATCAGCGTCTTCAGCAATGATGACTTCCTTTACTGTACCTTTTTTTAATGCTTTCACCGTCTGCTTTGTTCCTACAATAATATGATCAGCCTGTAATACTTTTTCATAAGACATTATCATATCCTCCAAAGTAACAGGTAGTTTATAGGAGCACCTTTGATATAGTATCATTCCCTAGAATGGATGTCAACTAACGTTTCGTAGTTTTTTAAAAAAACATCCATTCTAGAGTAATGATTTTATAATTAGTCGATTGTTACCGTTTCTTCAGCTTGGTTTTTGATCGGTTCAGCATTACGATATCTCGTCATACCTGTACCAGCCGGAACTAGCTTACCAATGATAACATTCTCTTTAAGTCCAAGCAACTCATCACGTTTTCCTTTGATTGCAGCATCCGTAAGAACACGCGTTGTTTCTTGGAATGACGCAGCAGATAAGAAGGAATCAGTTTCAAGAGATGCTTTTGTAATACCAAGTAATACAGGACGGCCTGTCGCTGGACGATTGCCTTCAAGTAATACTTTTTCATTTGCATCAGTGAATTGGTGAATATCAAGTAATGAACCTGGTAATACATCTGTATCTCCTGAATCCATTACACGCACTTTACGAAGCATTTGGCGAACCATTACCTCTACGTGTTTATCTCCAATTTCTACCCCTTGCATACGGTATACTTTTTGCACCTCACGAAGCAAGTACTCTTGTACAGCCGTGATGTCTTTTACTTTTAGTAATTCTTTAGGATCAATTGAACCTTCCGTTAATTCTTGACCACGTGCAATGCGCTGTCCTTCAATAACTTTCAGGCGTGCACTGTACGGAGCTGTGTAAGAACGAGTTTCAATCTCTCCTTGAACAGTAATTTCGTGCTGACGATCGCGTCCTTCAGAAATGCCGGCAATTGTACCTTCAATTTCAGAAATAACGGCTTGACCTTTAGGGTTACGCGCTTCGAAAATCTCTTGGATACGCGGTAAACCTTGAGTGATATCGTCTCCAGCAACCCCACCTGTATGGAATGTACGCATCGTTAACTGTGTACCTGGCTCACCGATAGATTGAGCAGCGATGATACCAACTGCCTCACCCACTTCAACTTCTGAACCAGTTGCAAGGTTACGACCGTAACATTTTTTACATACACCGTGGCGAGTGTTACATGTGAATGCAGAACGAATCCATACTTCTTCAACACCAGCATCCACAATTGTTTCAGCTAGGTCTTCTGTAATTAGTTCGTTTTCTTTCACTAACACTTCGTTTGTTCCTGGGTGAAGTAGTGTTTTTCTTGCATAACGTCCAATTAGACGCTCATCAAGTTTCTCAATTTCTTCTGTTCCTTCTTTGATTGCAACAGCCAGAATACCGCGGTCTGTACCACAGTCGTCATCACGTACGATAACGTCTTGTGCCACGTCAACCAGACGACGAGTAAGGTAACCTGAGTCAGCTGTTTTAAGAGCCGTATCGGCAAGACCTTTACGTGCACCATGGGTAGAGATAAAGTACTCTAATACTGTTAAACCTTCACGGAAACTAGATTTGATTGGTAACTCAATGATACGACCGGACGGGTTGGCCATTAGTCCACGCATACCTGCAAGCTGAGTGAAGTTAGATGCGTTACCACGGGCACCAGAGTCACTCATCATGAAGATTGGGTTGCGTTTGTCTAATGACGCCATTAATTTACCTTGGATAACGTCTTTCGCGCTACTCCATACAGAGATAACACGCTCATAACGCTCATCTTCAGTAATTAAACCGCGACGGAATTGTTTTAGTACGTTATCTACTTTAGCTTGCGCTTCTGTTAAGATAACTTCTTTTTCTCCTAAAACCACGATATCAGCTACACCAACTGTAATACCAGCTTTAGTAGAATATTTGAAACCTAGGTCTTTCATACGGTCAAGCATTTTAGAAGTCTCAGTAATTTTGAAACGTTTAAATACTTCAGCGATAATATTACCTAAGATTTTTTTCTTAAACGGTGCGATAGCCGGTTGATTCTTGATGAATTCCTTCACATCTGCACCTTTTTCAACAAAGTACTTCTCAGGAGTTTTCACTTCTAAGTTTTCTCTTGTTGGTTCGTTAATGTATGGGAACGATTTTGGTAAAATTTCGTTGAAAACTAATTTACCAACCGTTGTAACAAGCAACTGTTGATTTTGTGCTTCTGTAAACGTTTCGTTGTTTAAAGAACCTGCATACACACCTACACGTGTATGAAGATGCACATAACCGTTTTGGTACGCTAATAGTGCTTCATTTGTATCCTTGAACACCATACCTTCTCCAACTGCCTCTTCACGCTCAAGCGTTAAGTAGTAGTTACCTAATACCATATCCTGTGAAGGTGTAACAACTGGTTTACCATCTTTAGGGTTCAAGATATTTTGAGCAGCAAGCATTAAGATACGTGCTTCTGCTTGTGCTTCCGCAGATAATGGAACGTGAACCGCCATTTGGTCACCGTCAAAGTCAGCGTTATATGCTGTACATACAAGCGGATGAAGACGAATAGCGCGACCTTCTACAAGCGTAGGTTCAAATGCTTGAATACCTAGTCTGTGTAGCGTTGGTGCACGGTTTAAAAGAACTGGATGCTCTTTAATAACCGATTCTAATACGTCCCATACTTCAGGTTGCACACGTTCAATTTTACGTTTTGCACTCTTGATGTTATGAGCTAAACCGCGTTCAACAAGCTCTTTCATTACGAAAGGTTTGAAAAGCTCTAACGCCATTTCTTTTGGAAGACCACATTGATACATCTTTAAGTTCGGACCTACAACGATTACCGAACGGCCAGAGTAGTCAACACGTTTACCTAATAAGTTTTGACGGAAGCGACCTTGCTTACCTTTTAACATGTGAGAAAGAGATTTTAATGGACGGTTACCTGGTCCTGTTACCGGACGGCCACGACGACCATTATCGATTAATGCATCTACAGCTTCTTGAAGCATACGCTTTTCGTTTTGAACGATAATGCTAGGAGCTCCAAGGTCTAATAAACGCTTTAAGCGGTTGTTACGGTTAATTACACGGCGATATAAATCATTTAGATCAGACGTAGCAAAGCGTCCACCATCTAATTGAACCATTGGACGAAGTTCTGGCGGAATAACCGGTAGAACGTCTAAAATCATCCAAGAAGGTTCGTTACCAGAATGACGGAAAGCCTCTAGTACCTCTAAACGTTTAATAGCACGTGTACGACGTTGACCTTGAGCAGTTTTCAATTCTTCTTTCAAAGCATCTACTTCTTTATCAAGATCGATGTCATGCAATAATTTTTTAACAGCTTCAGCACCCATTGCTGCATGGAAAGTTTGTCCGTACTTCTCACGATACGCACGGTATTCTTTCTCTGATAAAAGCTGTTTCTTTTCAAGTGGTGTATCACCAGCATCTGTTACTACATAAGAAGCAAAATAAATGATTTCCTCTAGCGCACGAGGGGACATGTCTAAGACAAGTCCCATGCGGCTAGGAATACCTTTGAAGTACCAAATATGTGAAACAGGTGCAGCTAGTTCGATGTGACCCATGCGTTCACGACGAACTTTTGCGCGCGTAACTTCTACGCCACAACGATCACATACAACACCTTTATAACGAACGCGCTTATATTTTCCGCAGTGACATTCCCAGTCCTTTTGTGGACCAAAAATACGCTCACAGAATAAGCCGTCTTTTTCAGGTTTTAACGTACGATAGTTGATCGTTTCAGGTTTTTTTACCTCACCGTACGACCAAGAACGAATTTTATCTGGCGAAGCTAGACCGATTTTCATATACTCAAAGTTATTTACATCTAGCAAGGAGCCTACCTCCCTTTTAATCTACAGGTTTTTTCCCTTAACGTTTATATGAAAGTAATTCCTTACTCTTTTGTGACAGGATCTTTTTGTCCTTCAGAAAGGCTTTCTTCGTTATCTGCAATAATTGATTCTGTTGGTTGCTCATGGTCCTCTTCTGAGTCCATGATATCAATTTCTTGCTCGTCAGCAGAAAGCATCTTCACATCCATACCTAAACTTTGTAGTTCTTTGATTAATACTTTGAACGATTCAGGTATGCCAGGTTCTGGAATGTTTTCACCTTTAACAATTGCTTCGTATGTTTTCACACGACCTACTACGTCGTCTGATTTCACTGTTAAGATCTCTTGTAATGTATAAGCAGCACCGTATGCTTCAAGTGCCCATACTTCCATCTCACCAAAACGCTGTCCACCGAACTGCGCTTTACCACCAAGTGGTTGTTGTGTAACAAGTGAGTATGGTCCAGTAGAACGAGCGTGAAGTTTATCGTCTACCATGTGAGCAAGTTTGATCATGTACATGATTCCTACTGATACACGGTTATCGAATGGTTCACCTGTTCGACCATCATATAGAACTGTTTTAGCATCACGAGACATGCCAGCTTCTTCGATTGTTGCCCAAACATCTTCCTCACGCGCACCATCAAATACTGGAGACGCAACGTGAATGCCAAGCTTACGAGCAGCCATACCTAAATGAAGCTCTAGCACCTGACCGATGTTCATACGAGATGGTACCCCTAATGGGTTTAACATGATGTCAATTGGCGTACCGTCTGGTAGGTAAGGCATATCTTCTTCCGGTAAAATACGTGAAATTACACCTTTGTTACCGTGACGACCGGCCATTTTGTCACCTTCAGAAATTTTACGCTTCTGAACAATGTATACACGGACTAATTGGTTTACACCTGGTGGTAATTCGTCGCCATCTTCACGGTTGAAGACTTTAACATCAAGGATAATTCCACCGCCGCCGTGCGGTACACGAAGAGAAGTATCACGAACTTCACGCGCTTTTTCACCGAAAATAGCGTGTAGAAGACGTTCTTCAGCTGTTAGTTCTGTTACACCTTTTGGCGTTACTTTACCAACTAAAAGATCTCCATCTTTTACTTCTGCACCAATGCGGATGATTCCACGCTCATCTAAGTTGCGAAGCGCATCTTCACCTACGTTTGGAATGTCACGCGTAATTTCTTCAGGTCCAAGTTTCGTATCACGAGACTCAGATTCATATTCTTCAATATGAACAGACGTATATACATCGTCTTTCACAAGGCGTTCACTCATGATGATGGCATCCTCATAGTTGTAACCATCCCATGTCATGAAACCAACCATTACGTTTCGTCCTAAAGCAAGCTCACCTTTTTCCATTGAAGGACCGTCGGCTAAGATCTCACCTTTTACTACTTCGTCGCCAACTGAAACAATTGGACGCTGGTTGTAACAAGTACCTTGGTTAGAACGAACGAATTTTAATAATTTGTATTGATCTAAGTTACCTTTAACTTTTTGTCCGTCTACTTCTTCATAGCGGCGAACAAAAATTTGTTTTGCTTCTACGCGCTCTACAACGCCAGGGTATTTACAAATCACGGCTGCACCAGAGTCTTTACCAGATACATATTCCATACCTGTACCTACGATTGGTGCTTCAGGATTTAATAAAGGTACTGCTTGACGTTGCATGTTCGCACCCATTAATGCACGGTTAGAGTCATCGTTCTCTAAGAATGGGATACATGCTGTAGCGGCAGATACAACTTGTTTTGGTGATACATCCATATAGTCTAAACGATCGCGACGGATAACCGTGTTTTCTCCACGGAAACGTGCAACGACATTTTCATCTAAGAATGAACCATCATCACCTAGACGAGCGTTCGCTTGGGCTACAACATAGTTATCTTCTTCATCAGCTGTTAAGTAGTCAATTCGCTCTGTCACTTTACCTGTTTCAGGATCGATACGACGGTAAGGTGTTTCGATGAAACCGAATTTGTTTACTTTTGCATAAGAAGAAAGTGAGTTGATTAACCCGATATTCGGACCCTCTGGCGTTTCAATCGGACACATACGGCCATAGTGGGAGTAGTGAACGTCACGCACTTCGAAACCAGCGCGTTCACGCGTTAAACCACCAGGTCCTAGAGCTGAAAGACGACGTTTGTGCGTCAATTCGCCTAATGGATTCGTTTGATCCATGAACTGTGATAATTGAGAACTTCCAAAGAACTCTTTAATCGCCGCAATAACTGGACGAATATTAATTAATTGTTGAGGTGTGATTGTATTCGTGTCTTGAATTGACATTCTTTCACGAACAACACGTTCCATACGAGATAAACCGATACGGAATTGGTTTTGTAACAATTCACCTACAGAACGCAGACGACGGTTACCTAAGTGGTCGATATCATCTGTGTCTCCTACTTGATGAAGCAAGTTAAAGAAGTAACTGATTGATGCTAAAATATCAGCAGGTGTGATATTTTTAACTTCTTCTGTTACATAAGCGTTGCCTGATACAGTGATGACTTTTTCACCTTCTGGATCATTTGGCGCATAAATCTTAATAGATTGTAATGTAACATCGTCTTCTACTACTCCACCAACCGGACTATAAGTTTTGAAGTTTACTCCACCTTCAAGCATCGGAATCAAGCGATCTAGCAGACGGCGATCAATCATTGCGCCTTTTTCTGCAATAATTTCACCTGTTTCAGGATCAACTAATGTTTCAGCTAGCTTTTGATTAAATAAGCGATGTTTGATATGAAGCTTTTTATTAATTTTATAGCGACCTACGTTCGCTAAGTCATATCGTTTTGGATCAAAGAAGCGAGATACTAATAGAGACTTCGCATTCTCAACTGTCGGTGGTTCACCCGGACGTAAACGCTCATAGATTTCTAATAGCGCTTTTTCCGTTGTTTCCGTATTATCTTTTTCAAGCGTATTACGGATGTATTCATTATCACCGATTAAATCGATAATCTCTTGGTCAGAACCGAAACCTAGCGCGCGTAACAGCACTGTTACTGGCAGTTTACGAGTACGATCAATACGCACGTATACTACATCTTTTGCATCAGTTTCATATTCTAGCCATGCACCACGGTTAGGGATAACAGTTGCTGTATATCCTTTTTTACCGTTTTTATCAAGCTTTCCACTATAGTAAACACTTGGTGAACGAACCAACTGTGATACGATAACACGCTCAGCACCATTAATTACAAAGGTACCTGTTTCGGTCATCAATGGGAAATCTCCCATGAACACATCTTGGTCTTTTACTTCACCTGTTTCTTTATTAATTAACCGCACCTTAACACGAAGAGGTGCTGCATAAGTTACATCACGTTCTTTAGACTCTCCTACTGAATACTTTGGCTCACCTAAGCTGTAATCAATAAATTCTAGTGATAAGTTACCTGTAAAATCATCAATTGGAGAAATATCTTGGAACATTTCTCGTAAACCTTCATCTAAAAACCATTGGTATGAAGCCGTTTGAATCTCGATTAAGTTCGGTAACTCTAAAACTTCACTAATACGAGCATAACTTCTGCGTTGGCGGTGGCGTCCATACTGAACTAGTTGACCTGTCAACTGATTCACCCCTCAAATCAAGCGTTATTATTCAAAATATATAATAAACCATATGTTTATTATTGAACAAAAGAAAAATGGTCTCTTTAAATAGAAAACCACAATTTCATAAAAACGTACTATTGATTTTATTAGTTTTTCCCATATAATTCAAAATTATACCTTTTATTTTATGTATAACCCGAGCTTATATGGAATATTTATATATTGGCATTTTATAATGCTAACATACTAAAAAATATTAGTCAACATTTTTTAGCACATATGATATAATACCCTTTTTTCTTTTCTACTACTTCTACTTCATTAAATAGAGATTCTAATTTCACAAGAGCAGATGGCGCTCCTTGCTTTTTCTGAATCACAATCCAAAGTTCTCCTTGGTCAGCAAGGTGATCTAATGACTTTTCTAGAATTTCATGAACAACTTTTTTACCCGCACGGATCGGCGGATTACTAAGAATAGCTGCAAAATTCGTTTCCTTCACATTTTCATAGCAAGAGCTTTGATAGATTGAAACATTTGATACTGAATTAACTTCAGCATTTTTTTGAGCTAGTGCTAATGCACGTTCATTAACATCGACCATATGAACGTTTCTTTGGCTATCCTCTTTTGCAAGAGCCAACCCAATCGGGCCATATCCGCACCCAACATCCAGAAGCGGGCCGGGACTCTCAGGCATTTGAAACGTTTCAATTAACAGGCGCGATCCAAAATCGATCTCTTTTTTTGAAAAAACACCGCTGTCACTCGTAAATGAAAAAGAGGTTCCTCTCAATTCAAATGAAAAGCGCTCTTCATTACTTGCAGACGATGGTGTATTAGAAAAATAATGTTCTGTCAAAATAGAACCTCCTAATCAATATGTTCTTCTTTACTATAAATGAAAAGGATGACAGAAGCAAAAAAGCTCGCTTGTACAAGCGAGCTTTTTTATATCAGTTGTTAAGCAATAATTACTTAACTTCTACAGAAGCGCCAACTTCTTCAAGTTTAGCTTTTGCTTCTTCAGCTTCTTCTTTAGAAATACCTTCTTTAAGAGCTTTTGGAGCGTTATCAACGATTTCTTTAGCTTCTTTTAAGCCAAGACCAGTGATTTCACGTACTACTTTGATAACTTTGATTTTTTGTCCGCCAGCACTTTCAAGTACTAGGTCAAATTCAGTTTTCTCAGCAGCAGCTTCACCAGCAGCACCGCCAGCTACAGCTACAGGAGCAGCAGCAGTTACGCCAAATTCTTCTTCGATTGCTTTTACTAAATCGTTAAGTTCTAAAACAGTCATATTTTTAACTGCTTCAATGATTTGTTCTTGAGTCATTGTTAATTTCCTCCTTGTGATTGTGTTATATATAACAGACTAGATTATGCACCTTGTTCTTCTTTTTGATCTGCCACAGCTTTTGTAGCAAGAGCAAGGTTGCGAATTGGAGCTTGAAGCACGCTAAGCAACATAGAAAGTAAGCCTTCGCGAGATGGTAGTTCTGCAAGTGCTTTAATTTCTTCAACAGATGCAACATTACCTTCAATTACACCAGCTTTGATTTCTAACGCTTCGTGTTCTTTAGCGAAGTTGTTTAAAATTTTAGCTGGAGCAACAACATCTTCTCCACCAAATGCGATTGCATTTGGACCTACTAACGCATCATTAAGATCTGTTAGTTCAAGTTTTTCTACAGCACGGCGAGTTAAAGTGTTTTTGTAAACTTTGAACTCAATGCCTGCTTCACGTAATTGCTTACGAAGTTCAGTAACTTCAGCAACATTCAAACCACGGTAGTCAACGACAACTATTGAGTTACTCGCTTGAAGTTTTTCAGCAATTTCGTCTACGACTTGTTTCTTTTGTTCAATTACGTTGCTCATCTTTACACCTCCTGTAGATTTCCTTCCGTACACTCAGACAAGGTGCAATAAAAAACCTCCATGACAATAAAGACATGGAGGTGTAGTAAGCGAACCATAACGTTTCACTAATTTATCTCACACACCTCGGTAGGAAATTAAGCTTTGCAGCACCTACTGTCTACGGTACAAATGTTATTCTTTTTAACAACATTATCTATTATAATCAGGGACTTTCAAAAAGTCAACACCGATTTATTTCCAAATTTATTAAGCAGAGAATGAAGCAGTATCAACTTTGATACCAGGGCCCATTGTTGAAGTAACAGCTACGTTCTTCATGTATGTGCCTTTTGCTGCTGCCGGCTTAGCTTTTACCATAGTTTCGAAGATTGTAGTGAAGTTTTCAACTAACTTGCTCTCTTCGAAAGATACTTTACCGATTGGTACGTGGATGTTACCAGCTTTATCAACACGGTATTCTACTTTACCAGCTTTGATTTCGTTAACTGCTTTTTGAACATCAAATGTTACTGTACCAGTTTTAGGGTTTGGCATTAAACCTTTAGGTCCTAATACACGACCAAGTTTACCAACTTCACCCATCATGTCTGGAGTAGCTACGATTACATCGAACTCGAACCAACCTTGTTGGATTTTGTTGATGTAGTCAGCATCGCCAACGTAGTCAGCGCCTGCAGCTTCAGCTTCTTTAGCTTTTTCGCCTTTAGCGAATACTAATACACGTTGAGTTTTACCTGTACCGTTTGGTAGTACTACTGCACCACGAATTTGTTGGTCAGCTTTCTTAGGGTCAACTCCTAAACGGAATGCTACTTCTACAGTTGCATCAAATTTAGTTGTGTTTGTTTTCTTTACTAATTCAATCGCTTCTTGTACTGAATAAGTCTGTGTACGATCTACAAGCTTAGCAGCTTCAACGTACTTTTTACCTTTTTTAGCCATTTTTGTTTCCTCCTTATGTGGTTTTAACGGAATAACCTCCCACTAATAAAGGTTGCGAGCATAGGAAAACTTCCATTTCTCGCAACCTTCTAACACCCAATCAAATGGAATTAGTCTTCAACTACGATTCCCATACTGCGCGCTGTACCTTCTACCATGCGCATTGCAGATTCAACGCTAGCAGCGTTTAAGTCAGGCATTTTAGTTTCAGCAATCTCACGCACTTTGTCACGCTTGACTGTTGCAACTTTATTACGGTTTGGTTCACCAGAACCAGACTCAATACCAGCCGCTTTCTTAAGTAGTACAGCAGCAGGTGGAGTTTTCGTAATAAATGTAAATGAACGGTCTTCAAATACCGTGATTTCAACAGGAATGATAAGACCAGCTTGATCAGCTGTGCGAGCGTTAAACTCCTTACAGAAACCCATGATGTTAACACCGGCTTGACCTAATGCAGGACCAACTGGTGGCGCTGGATTTGCTTTACCTGCAGGAATTTGTAACTTAACAAGTTTAATTACTTTTTTAGCCACGAGACACACCTCCTTAAGTCCGTGATGTGGTAATAGGGCGATGCCCTCCCACTCAATGTTCTTTATATATAAAATAAAGAAATAGTTGTTTTAGTCTCTAGTTTTGAGACATACTGACTTATGAAATATTAACATTAAACTTCATGAATTGCAAGGTCTTACAGATTATATTTTTTCAATTTGTGTAAAGTCTAGCTCTACTGGCGTTTGTCTTCCGAACATATCGACATGAACCTTAACTTTACGTTTATCTGTATCGATTTCTTCAATGGTACCTTCGAAGTTTGCAAACGGACCTTCTTGAACCAATACTGTTTCTTTTAGTTCAAAGTCAAAGTCAGCATGCTGCTCGTCCATGCCCATTTGTTTTAAGATCATTTCTACTTCTTCTGGTAGAAGAGCAGTTGGCTTTGATCCAGAACCTGCTGAACCTACAAAGCCCGTAACTCCAGGTGTATTACGAACTACATACCATGAATCATCTGTCATGATGATTTCAACTAACACGTACCCTGGGAATACTTTTTTCTTTGTAATCTTTTCTTTGTTGTTCTTAATTTCTCTTTCTTCTTCTTCAGGAACAACAACGCGGAAAATTTTATCTTGCATACCCATTGTTTCTACGCGCTTTTCTAAATTTGTTTTTACTTTATTTTCATATCCAGAATAAGTATGGACTACATACCAATTTTTCTCCATTTCTGAGGACTATACGTCCTTCCCTCCCAGCTCACTATAAAATAAGATGTCCTAATCTATTGCACAGACAACGCACTAGGAAAATAGTTGACTCCTAGCACAATCATTCTTAAAGCAAATTAAAAAACCCGTCTCCGGGCTTTTCTGAAAAAAACATAATTTAGCTTTATTATACCATGATTTAAGTCAATTTATTCAAGGGATTAAACGAATAAGTGACGAAATTCCGTAATCAACTACTACAAAAAAGAGTGTCATAAATACAACTGTAGAAATAACAGTAATTGTATAACGAGTTAGCTCATTTTTTTTAGGCCAACTTACCTTCTTCATCTCACGCCCAACATCACGCAAGAAATTTCCTACACGGTTCATGTTTGTAACCTCCAATAAATTAAAAGGGGTATTAGTCTGTGCAGATTATTGATCTACTTTGTTTCACGATGAATCGTATGTGCGTTACACGTTTTGCAAAACTTCTTCATTTCTAAACGCTCTTCGTTTTGCTGTGTGTTTTTCATAGTCGTATAGTTACGACTAGCACATTGCACACACGCAAGTACAACTTTTTTACGCATAATGTCAACCACCTATAGAGTGATAATGTCTATAAAAAAGTATCACAGACTTTCTTAGCATGTCAATATGAGGATAGAAGGCTACATTGTGATTTCACGAATCTCGAGGTAGCGCTCTAATTTCCTCTTCACACGCTGAAGTGCATTATCGATGGATTTGACGTGGCGGTTTAACTCTTCTGAAATCTCTTGATAAGATTGACCATCTAAATAAAGAACGAGAACTTTTCGCTCAAGATCACTTAACAGTTCAGCCATCTTTAATTCAATATCATCAAACTTCTCTCGATTAATGAGCAGCTCTTCTGGATTTGCTACTTTTGTCCCCGAAATAACATCCATTAAGGTTCGGTCGGACTCTTCATCATATATTGGCTTGTCCAATGATACATAAGAGTTTAATGGAATATGTTTTTGCCTTGTTGCGGTTTTAATAGCGGTAATAATTTGCCTGGTAATGCAAAGTTCAGCAAAAGCTTTAAACGAAGTTAGCTTATCTTCTCTAAAATCTCTAATTGCCTTGTATAACCCTATCATACCTTCTTGTACAATATCTTCACGGTCTGCCCCAATTAAAAAATACGACCGCGCCTTTGCTCGCACAAAGTTTTTGTATTTATGAATCAAATACTCTAATGCGTCAATATCGCCTTTATGCACAAGATCGACAACTGTTTCATCCTCTTGTTGTTCGAAATGAGCATGCAGTTTTCTCCCATAAGTATCGCCCATATCGATCCCCCCGACCGCACAGTAGATAGAAATATTATACAGTAGCTAATTCCGTACCGTCAATAACCTCACCGCTGTCCCCGGCGCCATTTTTCGAAAATTTCGGCTACTTGATTGGAAAGTTGAATGCGTGCCGCTGGCTTTTGATTTTGAATAGACTTCACATCAAGATTAATATGTTTCTCAATTTGCTCAATTTCGTTGTATAATTCTCGAGCAGAAATTCTAAGCGCACCTTGTCCAAAGATTGCCCACTGCTCCGTAAAATCAGATGTAGCAACATGAATCTGTGTCTTTACATTGTTTAGCTCTTGAGCTAGCTTTTCAATGTACTCATCCGCTGTTTCATTTTCTCGTGTAAATACAACGTCAACCTTATGATTTTTTGCCTTCTTTTCAATTCCTTCGACCATATGAGCATCGAAGACAATAATGACACGATACCCCATATATGCTTGATACTCTGCCATCTTTTCAATTAACAGGTCTCGAGCACCCGCTAAATCATTATCTCTAAGCTTTCTTAGGTCGGGCCACGCACCTATCATGTTATAACCATCCACCAGTAGAATATCCATTTTTATTCACCTAGAGGATGGCGTTTTCGGTAAACCTCATACATGAGAAGACTAGCTGCTACAGATGCATTTAACGATGTAACATGCCCAACCATTGGAAGCTGTACAAGAAAGTCGCATTTTTCACGAATCAAACGACTCATGCCTTTTCCTTCACTTCCAATCACTAACGTAAGCGGCATACCTCCATCTAAGTTGCGGTAATCGTCACTTTCTTTCGCATCCGTTCCAACAATCCATACGCCTCGATCTTTTAATTCATCAATCGTCCTTGATAGGTTTGTTACCCTTGCTACAGGAATATGTTCAATCGCTCCTGTAGACGCCTTTGCTACAGTGGCCGTTAATCCAACTGAACGGCGCTTTGGAATAATGATACCGTGTGCGCCAACGGCATCAGCTGTTCGCATAATAGAACCTAAATTATGGGGATCTTCGAGCTCATCTAATAGAAGGAAAAACGGACTTTCATTACGTTTTTCCGCTAAGTTAAATAAATCATCTAACTCTGCATACTGATAAGCAGCAACTTGTGCAGCTACTCCTTGATGAATACCGTCTACCATTTGCTCAATTTTCTTTTTCGGTACAAACTGCACCAATACACCATTACGTTTTGCTAACTGCGTGATTTGCCCCATAGAACCGCCTTGCGATCCTTCGGCAATCCATAGTTTGTTAATGTCACGCCCAGACTTTAGGGCTTCTAGGACCGGATTACGTCCAATGATAAATTCATGTTCCATGATTCATTCCTCCCTCTCCTTCATCGACGAAAGAGATAGCTTTAGTAATAAGTTCCATCATTCTTTCTTCTTCACCTAAAAGATACAAATAGCCTACGACCGCTTCAAATGCTGTACTGTAGCGATACGTTTGCACATCTGTGTTTTTAGGGACTGTACCAGACTTTGCATTGCGTCCTCGGCGCAGTACACCTTCTTCTTCTTCAGTAAAAAAGTTTTCATTTTTAAAATAATATACGATTTGTGCTTGTGCTTTTGCTGATACGTATTTTTTAGCTTTATTATGAAGCTGGTTAGGGCGCACTGTCCCTAACACCAGCAGGTGGCGGCGAACATGTAAATCAAACACCGCATCACCCATATAAGCAAGAGCTAAGCTATTTAGCTGTTTTACATCTAATTTACTGCTGCTCATAACACTATTATCCTCTTTTCCATCTTGTTCCTTGCGCCGTATCTTCTAAAATAATATTTTTAGCCTTCAATTCATCTCGAATTTGATCTGCTAATTGGAAATTACGATCTTTACGAGCTTGAATACGATCTTGGATCAATTGATCAATTTCTTCGTCTAAAAGTTCAGCTTCTCCAAATGCAATGCCTATTGCAGCACCTAGTTCTTTAAACTCTTTAATAAAGGCTTCAATTACATCTGTAGACGTTGTTTGTTCTAATAAATACAAGTTAGCTTGCTTTGCTAGCTCGAACAGAACAGAAATGGCATTTGCCGTATTAAAATCATCATCCATCTCTTCAACAAAGGTTTCGCGGAGCTCTTTTAGCTTTTCGAACCATTCTGAAGCATCTTCTTGAAGATTTGTTGCTGCCTCTAGACGGTGAGTTAAGTTGCCGTAAGCTGTTTGCAGACGTTCAAACCCTTTGCGCGTATTCTCTAAAATTTCCTCGTTATAGTTAATTGGGTGACGATAGTGAACAGATAAAATAAAGAATCGAAGTAGAGAAGGATCATGCTTTTTAATAATGTCATGAACTAACACGAAATTCCCTAGTGATTTAGACATCTTTTCATTATCAATATTGATATATCCGTTATGAAGCCAGTATTTCGCAAACGATTTCCCAGTGAGCGCTTCTGATTGAGCAATTTCATTTTCGTGATGAGGGAAAGCTAAATCCTGACCTCCCGCGTGGATATCAATTGTATCACCTAAATACTTGCGTGCCATCGCCGAGCATTCAATATGCCAGCCTGGTCTTCCTTGACCCCAAGGACTATCCCATGCAATCTCTCCATCTTTGGTTGCTTTCCAAAGAGTAAAGTCTAATGGATCTTCTTTCTTTTCTCCAACTTCGATACGAGCACCGGATTGCAATTCATCAATAGACTGATGTGATAATTTTCCGTATCCTTCAAACTTACGTGTACGATAGTATACGTCGCCCTCTGACTCATATGCATAACCTTTTTTCACCAGTTCGTCAATGAACTCAATAATGATATCCATATTTTCAGTTACGCGTGGATGCACATCGGCATGCTTGCATCCAAGAGCTGAAGTATCTTCAAAGTAGGCATCGATAAAGCGGTTTGCGATCGTTGGAACATCTTCTCCTAACTCTTTTGCTGCCTTAATTAATTTATCATCCACATCTGTGAAGTTTGAGACATACTCCACGTCATAGCCTCTAAATTCTAAATAGCGGCGCACCGTATCAAATACGATCGCAGGACGCGCATTTCCAATATGAATATAGTTATACACCGTCGGTCCGCACACGTACATTTTGACTTTGTTTTCTTCTAGCGGTACAAACGTCTCTTTTTGACGTGTTAACGTGTTATATAGCTTAATTGCCATGGTGAATCTTCCCTTCTTTTAATTCCTTTAATTGATTTTGCAGGTGTAAAATTTCTTTCTCTAGCTGTTTGAAACGCTCTGCATCTGGATCTGGCAAATCTTGATGATTCAAATCTTTTGGAATCCGGACGCCATTTTGAATGACGACTCGGCCAGGGATACCGACAACCGTTGAGTTTTCTGGGACGTCATTTAACACAACTGAACCTGCTCCAATTTTGGAGTGCGCATGAATCGTAATCGACCCTAGCACTTTAGCACCTGTTGCAATTAAGACATTGTCTTCAATCGTCGGGTGACGCTTTCCTTTTTCTTTCCCTGTTCCTCCGAGTGTTACTCCTTGATATACTGTTACATTATCTCCAATTTCGCACGTTTCCCCAATAACAATTCCCATTCCGTGGTCAATAAAAAAGCGGCGGCCAATTTTCGCACCCGGATGAATTTCAATCCCTGTGAAGAATCGGCTAATTTGTGAGATTACACGTGCCAGAAAAAACCACTTTCTTTTAAAAAGCCCGTGAGCGAATCTATGTGCCCAAATAGCATGCAACCCTGAATAGGTTAATATCACTTCAATATAACTTCTTGCTGCAGGATCTTGTTCAAATATGGCCTCAATGTCTTCCTTTAACAACTTTAGCATCATCTCACCCCAATTCCGCTATTCCTTTATCTACTCATTGATTGTATAAAAAAACGCCCCTATGTCAAATGACACAGAGACGTATATACGCGGTTCCACTCTGTTTGGATCAACAAACAATCCCAACTCTTCTCTCATAACGTGAAAGTAACCGCTTTTGCCTACTTACTTAGTAGCATTCAACAAAAGACTCAAAGGCGCACTTCAACAAGTTTTGTCATAGGTTACTTTCAGCCGGTGATAACCCTCTCTGATATGCAATGAACTTGCCTACTCTTCCTTCTCAACGATATCCATATTTGATTATTTTATCATATGGGCAAAATAGAAATTTGTTAACTATAAATGCTTTCTAGACGAGCTAAAACTGTTTCTTTCCCTAAAAGAGAAATAGCTTTTGGAAGCTCGGGACCGTGTGTTTCGCCTGTTGTTGCTACACGAATTGGCATAAATAGTTTTTTACCTTTTTGACCTGTTGCTTTTTGTACAGCCTTTGTTGCTGCCTTAATTTCATCAGCGCTGAATTCTTCTAAGGAAGAAATCTCTTCAGCAAATGCTTTTAACACTTCCGGTACTTGTTCTTCAGCAAGTACTGCTTTTGCTTCTTCACTGTAATCAATTTCTTTCTTAAAGAACATTTCAGTAAGTTCAACAATCTCAGCGCCAAAGCTCATTTGTTCTTGGTATAGAGCGACTAAGTCACGTACCCATTGTTCTGTTTCTGCATCGCGCGTTTCTTCAACTTTTCCAGCTTTCACTAAGTGAGGAACTGATAAAGCTACTACCTCGTCTAAATCCAATTGTTTCATGTATTGGTTGTTCATCCAACGTAATTTGCTTGTATCAAATAGTGCTGGAGATTTTGATAAACGAGCTGGGTCAAAAATTTCAATAAACTGTTCTTTAGAGAAAATTTCTTCTTCTCCCACAGGTGACCAGCCAAGCATTGTAATAAAATTAAATAGTGCTTCTGGCAAGTAGCCTAATTCTTTATATTGCTCGATAAACTGAATGATTGACTCATCACGTTTACTTAGCTTGCGACGATTTTCATTTACGATTAACGTCATATGACCAAATACAGGAGGCGTCCAGCCTAAAGCTTCATACACAAGAATTTGCTTCGGTGTATTGGAAATATGGTCATCTCCGCGTAGAACATGTGTCATCTTCATTAGATAATCATCAATGGCTACAGCGTAGTTATATGTTGGTGTACCGTCTTTTTTCACAATAACGAAATCACCAATGCCTTCAGACTCAAACGATACTTCATCTTTGACAATATCATTCCACTTAATTTCTGTGTTACTAGGAACACGGAAGCGAATGCTCGGCTCACGGCCTTCTGCTTCTAGTTCAGCACGCTGTTCAGCTGTTAAGTTACGGCACTTACCTGAATAGCGCGGCATTTGACTGTTCGCCTGCTGTTCTTCACGCTCTTTTTCAAGCTCTTCTGACGTACAGTAACAGTGATAAGCTAATCCTTTTTCAAGAAGTTCTTCCGTATATTTTTGATAGATTTCCGTACGTTCAGACTGGCGGTAAGGACCGTACTCCCCGCCTACGTCGATACTTTCATCCCATTCAATACCTAACCATTTTAAATAGCGCAGCTGACTTTCTTCGCCGCCTTCGATATTACGCTTTTGATCTGTATCTTCAATACGGATAATAAATTTACCGTTTTGATTTCGTGCAAATAAATAATTAAATAGTGCTGTTCTTGCATTCCCTATATGAAGATGTCCAGTTGGACTCGGGGCATAACGAACTCTTACTTCGCTTGACATAACTAAGATGACCTCCAATTTAATATTACTTATAGTATGTATTTATATGTTTTAGACATGTTCTAATTTTATCACCAAATAGGTATCTGTCAAAGTCAACTGTTTTTATTTTTGATAAACTAAAACGGCTGCTTGGGCAGCGATTCCTTCTTCACGTCCCGTAAAACCTAACTTTTCTGTTGTTGTTGCCTTGACGTTAATTTGAGAAATGCTTGCTTCTAACAGCTGCGCAATACGCTCTCTCATTGGTTCAATGTAAGGAGCCATTTTAGGTTTTTGCGCGATAATCGTGCAATCTACATTGCTTAATTCATAACCTTCATCTTTTAGTAGTTTCCATACGTGTTGAAGAAGCTTTGCTGAATCAGCATCTTTAAATTCAGGGTCTGTATCCGGAAAATGCTTTCCGATATCTCCTTTAGCCGCCGCTCCTAATAAGGCATCTGCGATTGTATGTAACAGCACATCTGCATCTGAGTGGCCTAATAATCCTTTTTCATACGGAATTTCTAAACCGCCGATGATTAAAGGTCTTCCTTCTGCAAATTCATGTACGTCGAAACCTTGTCCTACTCGAATGTTCATTTTTCCACTCCTTCAGTCCTGTTTAGCTTTGTTAATATAGCTTCTGCATATAACAAATCTTCTGGTGTTGTTAGTTTTATATTATCGTAATTTCCCTCTACAATCGATACTTTTTGTCCCGCTTTTTCTACTAAGCTTGCATCATCGGTGCCTAAGTATTCATTTGTTTTTGCTTTTTCGTGTGCATCCATTACTACATCAAAAAGAAAAGCCTGCGGCGTTTGAATAGCCCACAAGCTAGAGCGCTCAACTGTTTCAATGACAGTCCCCTGTTCCACACGCTTAATTGTGTCTTTTACTGGAACAGCCAGTACAGCAGCCTTATCACTAGCAGCTTTTTCTACTAACTCATGGATTGTGTTTTGTTGAACAAATGGTCGAGCGCCATCATGAATTAATACCATTTGAGCCTGCTTTAGACTTTTAAGGCCGTTATAAACGCTATGTTGACGTTCATCGCCTCCAACTGTCAATGATTGAACCTTTTGAATTGGATATTCAGTTAATAACTCTTCAAAAATCGCCACTTCTTTTTCGTTTACAACTAGTACAATTCCACTGCACCAAGGATCTTGTTCGAATTTTTGCAGCGTATGAATGATAAGCGGAACGTTTTGAATAGTTAAAAATTGTTTGTTCCGCCCCGCTTTCATTCGCTTCCCCTGCCCTGCAGCTAAAACGATAATTTCATACTTCATAGGTATACTCCCTTTACCTGTTACGTCACAGTGCTTTTTCTAATAACTTGGGTTTCGCAAAAATCATACGGCCTGCTGAGGTTTGGAGTACGCTCGTCACCAGTACATCAATTTGCTTTCCAATGTAATTTCTTCCTTCTTCTACCACGATCATTGTACCGTCATCAAGATAGGCAATACCTTGATTATGCTCTTTACCATCTTTTATAACCAACACATTCATTTCTTCTCCCGGAAGCACAATTGGCTTAACGGCATTTGCTAAGTCATTAATATTTAAGACGCCGACATTTTGAAGTTCACATACTTTATTTAAATTAAAGTCGTTTGTAACGACCAACCCAGAAGTCAGCTTTGCCAATTTGACCAGCTTACTGTCCACTTCTTGAATGTCTTCGAAATCGCCTTCATAAATTTCTACCTTCATTGCCAGTTCCTTTTGAATACGGTTTAGAATATCTAGACCTCGTCTACCTCTGTTTCGTTTTAGAACATCCGACGAATCAGCAATATGCTGAAGTTCCTCAAGCACAAAGCGCGGAATAACAATCGTTCCGTCTAAAAATCCTGTTTGACAAATATCTGCGATACGACCGTCAATAATAACGCTTGTATCTAAAATTTTAAGAGACTTTAGTGATTCTTCATTATCTGCTTCTTCTTCTTGCCCTTTTTTCTTCCCAATTCGAGATGGCATGGAAAACACGTTCACAAGCTCATCACGTTTTTTAAACCCGACTTGAAACCCTAAGTAACCTAAAAGAATACTTAGAAAGATTGGTAAAATGGTACTTACTACTTGAAGTTGAATTCTGCCTAAAAAAGCTCCGACCAAGTAGGCTACAATAAGCCCTAAAATCAATCCTAAGCTACCAAAAAGTACATCCGTTACAGGCGCCTTCAGCAACGCCTCTTCCACTCGGCGAATTAATTCAACTATATAATCAACAATCCAAAACGTGACAAGGAAAAACAAAATAGCTCCCAGTATTGCATCGACGTAAGGTTTTTCTAGAAATGCTACATCTTGCAGATTTAATAATTGAATAAGTTCAGGTATAAAAAAGACGCCCAATGTACCACCTGTAATAATAAAAAATAACTGTACAAAACGTTTTAACACGCCTTCACCTCCCTTTATCATTATAAACAGTTTACAATGATTGAAACCTGTTATTTAACCAAAAAACAGAATTTGTAAACAAACTGTCACTTTTTTTGTATTTTCACAATATCTTAATGAATCAAACATTTAATGTCAATTAATATCCTATAGCTGACGGTTTGTAAGATGCTGCTCTTTTAGTCTTTTTAGGCCTTCTCTAATTTTCCGTGCTCGAATTTCACCGATGCCTTCTACCTCATCCAATTCTTCTACCGACGCATCTGCTATCGTTTTTAAATCCCCTAATTCATCAATGAGATTTTCAATAATAATCGATGGAAGTCTTGGAATTTTATGAAGCATTCGATACCCTCTAGGAATAACGCTGTCTTCAAAGCTTGTATACATAGGATATCCCATTAAGCGAAGGAGCGTTTGGTCATCGAGAAGAACATTATTTGACGGCTGCTGCATGCGTTCAATCACTCGGTAAGGGTCAAAGCTGAGGTCATACATATAATCTTTGATTAATAAAGTTGCTTCTTCCTCTAAGTGAGAAAGCAGTTCATTCATTTGGAGACGAATTAGCCTTCCTTCTGTTCCTAACTCGCTAATATAGCTCAAAATTTCATTTTTAATACGCAAAACCATTTCTGTACGATGAAGCGACTGCAGCACATCTGTATGAGTTACTTGCTCTTCAAACTCTAATGCACTGAGACTTGTAATCGATTCATCTAATACCGCCTTGTACTTTTCAAGGGTTCCAAGCGCTTGATTCGCTTTTGCTAAAATAACGCTAATGTCTTTCAATACATACTGCAGAGACCCTTTGTAAAGCGTAATCACATTCCGTCTTTGTGAAATGGCTATCACCAATACACCTGACTGCTTAGCTACGCGCTCCGCTGTACGGTGACGCATTCCTGTCTGTGAAGAAGGGGTAGAGGGATCTGGCATGAGCTGAGCATTAGCAAACAATATCTTGCTTCCGCTGTCGTTTAAAATAAGCGCTCCATCCATTTTTGCTAACTCGTATAAATGCGCAGGTGTAAATGCACAATTAATCGAAAATCCTCCATCTACCATCTTTTTGACTTGTTCATTGTAGCCCATAACAATTAAGCCGCCCGTCTTTGCCCGCAAGACGTTATCGATACCGTCACGAATAGGGGTTCCTGGTGCTACAAACTGCAGAATTTCTGATATTTGTTTTTGACTAACTGTTGTTTTTTCTCCTTCCACTGCTTATCCTCCTAATGTATATTGCAGAGCCTCCGCTACTGTTGATACCCCAATCACATCAATACCATCTGGGACTTTCCATCCTCCTAAATTTTTCTCCGGAATAATAATTCGTTGGAACCCTAATTTTACCGCTTCTTGAACGCGCTGTTCAATTCTAGACACTCGGCGTACTTCGCCTGTTAATCCTACCTCTCCTACAATAACATCTGTAGCGCTAGAAGCAGCATCTCTGAAGCTTGAAGCAATGCTAACGGCTACAGCTAAATCGATTGCTGGTTCATCTAATTTCACTCCACCTGCTACTTTTAAATAAGCATCTTGATTCTGCAGCAGCATTCCTACACGCTTTTCTAAGACAGCCATGATAAGCGAAACGCGATTATGATCTACTCCTGTCGCCATTCTTCTAGGGTTTCCAAAGCTCGTTGGACTGATTAGCGCCTGCAGCTCTACTAATACGGGTCTTGTCCCTTCCATTGAAGCGACAACAACCGAACCTGCTGCTCCCTGAGACCGTTCTTCTAGAAAGATTTCAGATGGATTCAATACTTCTTCTAGCCCACTTTCTTTCATTTCAAAAATGCCCATTTCATTTGTAGATCCAAATCGGTTCTTAACCGCTCTTAATATACGATACGTATGATGGCGCTCTCCTTCAAAATAAAGAACCGTATCTACCATATGCTCAAGAAGTCTTGGACCCGCAATGGCCCCTTCTTTCGTTACATGACCCACAATAAAGATGGCAATGCCATTCGTTTTAGCAACACGCATTAGTTCAGCCGTACACTCTCGCACCTGTGAGACGCTTCCTGGCGCTGATGTCACATCAGCATGGTAAATGGTTTGAATTGAATCAATCACCACAAAATCAGGCTGCATGCTTGAGATGGCCTCTAGTATTAATTCTAAGTTTGTTTCTGCGTGAACATAAAGCTCTTCAGCTTTTACACCTAGCCTGTCCGCTCTTAACTTCGTTTGTTTGGTTGATTCCTCTCCCGAAATATATAGTACTTTATTTTGTTTCATTGCTAACTGCGCGGAGGTTTGCAAAAGTAAAGTAGACTTTCCGATACCCGGATCTCCCCCTATTAAAACGAGTGACCCTCTGACAATACCGCCTCCTAATACACGGTTTAACTCTGCAGAAGGTGTAAAAATCCGTGGTTCTGTTGTAGATTCAATCGCTGTAATTGACTGAGGTTTTTGAACTTTAGAAGCAGTAGCTCCGGAAAAAGCTCCTCGGCGTGATGATTTCGTTTCTTCCATTTCTTCCACCATCGAATTCCAGCTTCCGCATCCAGGACATTTCCCCATCCATTTTGCGGATTCATATCCGCAATGCTGACATGCAAATTTTGTTTTTCGTTTCGCCATTATGTTATCAATCTCTCCGTTCATTCAATCGATTTCTACCTCTATTGTACACTATTTCCTAAGCTAAAATAAAAAGGGAGGCATACGTGTTTTTTCGTATGCCTCGTCTTGGTTTGAGTAAATTTAGCTGATGCTGCTTGGAGCGGAGGATTTAACAACAAATTCTCCTTTGTCTACATCTAGCGTCACTTTCTGACCTTTTTGAACAACCCCTTTTAGCAGCTCTTCAGATAAACGGTCTTCAATATGTTTTTGAATTGCTCTACGAAGTGGACGAGCGCCGTATTCTGGGTCAAAACCTTCCTCTGCAATCTTATCAATTGCTTCTTTTGTTAATTCAAGATCAATTTCTTGCTCTTTTAAGCGTTTTGTTAACTGGTCCGCCATTAATTTAACGATTTCAGCTAAGTGAGGTTTCTCCAATGAATGGAAGACGATAATTTCATCTATACGGTTTAGGAACTCCGGACGGAATGCGCGCTTCATTTCCGCCATTACTTTTCCTTTCATATCTTTGTAGTCTTGGCCTTCTGCTTCTACTGTGAACCCTAAGTGCTTGCTTCGTTTTAATGTGTCCGCACCTACGTTTGATGTCATAATTAAAATCGTATTACGGAAATCAACTGTACGGCCTTTTGAATCTGTTAAGCGTCCATCTTCTAACACTTGTAATAAAATGTTAAATACATCCGGATGTGCTTTTTCAATTTCGTCTAAAAGAACAACTGAGTAAGGTTTTCTTCTTACTTTTTCCGTTAACTGGCCGCCTTCTTCGTATCCAACATATCCTGGAGGTGAACCTACTAAGCGTGAAGTAGAATGTTTCTCCATGTACTCAGACATATCGATACGAATCATTGCGTCTTCGTCGCCAAAGATTGACTCCGCTAATGCGCGTGCAAGCTCTGTTTTACCAACCCCTGTTGGTCCTAAGAAAATGAATGAACCAATTGGGCGTTTTGGATCTTTCAAGCCTGCTCTAGCACGGCGCACAGCTTTTGCAACTGCTTTTACCGCTTCTTCTTGCCCAATTACACGAGAGTGAAGAATCTCTTCCATGTTTAGCAGTCTTTCTGTCTCTTCCTGTGCCAGTTTAGAGACCGGTACACCCGTCCAGCTAGATACCACCATCGCAATATCTTCTACGGTTACAGCTGAGTTTTCTTTACCTTGCTGCTCTTTCCAAATTTTCTTTGTGTCTTCTAATTCTTCGCGTAGGCGTTGTTCTGTGTCGCGTAAAGATGCTGCTTTTTCAAATTCTTGACTTTGAACAGACGCATCTTTTTCATTGCGTACTGATTCTAATTTTTGCTCTAATTCCTTTAAATTTGGCGGCGTTGTAAATGAACGTAAACGCACTTTTGAACCAGCTTCATCAATTAAATCGATTGCTTTATCCGGTAAGAAACGATCCGAAATGTAGCGATCTGATAGTTTCACCGCTTGCTCGATTGCCTCATCAGAAATAGATACTCGGTGATGCGCTTCATAACGGTCACGAAGCCCTTTTAAGATTTGAATAGACTCTTCCAACGTTGGTTCATCCACTTGAATTGGCTGGAAGCGACGCTCTAACGCTGCATCTTTTTCAATATATTTTCTGTATTCATCTAAAGTCGTAGCACCGATACACTGAAGTTCTCCACGAGCAAGAGACGGTTTTAAAATATTAGAAGCATCGATAGCACCTTCTGCACCACCAGCGCCAATTAATGTGTGTAACTCATCGATAAAGAGAATGATATTACCTGCTTGACGAATTTCATCCATTACTTTCTTCAGGCGATCTTCAAATTCTCCGCGATATTTTGTACCAGCCACGACCGTTCCCATATCCAAAGTCATAACGCGTTTGTCACGTAAAATTTCTGGAACTTCATTGTTGACGATTTGCTGAGCCAAACCTTCAGCGATTGCCGTTTTACCGACACCTGGCTCCCCAATTAATACAGGATTGTTTTTTGTACGTCGGCTTAACACTTCAATAACACGCTGAATTTCTTTCCCACGTCCGATAACAGGGTCTAAGCTTCCTTCGCGCGCTACAACTGTTAAATCGCGTGCTAAGCTGTCTAGCGTAGGTGTATTGGCATTTGAAGAACCTCCGCCTTGATGGCTTGAAGCAGCTTCATTGCTACCTAATAAATGAAGTACTTGCTGACGAGCTTTATTTAGGCTGACACCTAGATTATTTAAAACGCGTGCTGCAACGCCTTCACCTTCACGAATTAAGCCTAGTAAGATATGTTCTGTTCCTACGTAAGAATGACCAAGCTTTCGGGCTTCATCCATTGAAAGTTCAATGACTTTTTTCGCTCGAGGTGTATAATGAATGGTCTGCGTTAATTCTTGGCCTCTGCCAATTAATGCTTCCACTTCTTTTTGAATTTTTTCAGTGCTTAGGCCTAGAGCAGAAAGAGCTTTTGCTGCAATTCCTTCACCTTCACGAACGATACCTAATAAAATGTGCTCCGTTCCAATGTTGTTGTGACCTAGGCGTAGTGCTTCTTCCTGTGCTAAAGCTAATACTTTTTGTGCGCGCTCTGTAAATCTACCAAACATCATATAATCGTCACCCTCCACGTTTAATTTGTGTTTTTATTTATAGTGAGACGTTCTCGAATTAAGGTGGCTCTTTTAATGTCACGTTCCTGAGGCTTTAGGGGCCCTCCCGAATACTTTTGTAAAAAGCCTGGCTGCGTCATAATGATAAGTTCATTCAATATATTTTGACTCAGTCCTTTTATATACCCTAAATCGATTCCTAATCGAACATCTGATAAACATTGTGAAGCTTCTTTGGACTCAATAATACGGCTATTGGCCAATACTCCATATGAACGATACACTCGATCTTCTAACTCTACATGAGATGTTTTAAACAGTGCGTCTCTTGCAGAGTGCTCTTGTGTAATTAACTGCTGTACGACACTATTTAAATCTGCCACAATATCTTCTTCAGATTTCCCTAAGGTTATCTGATTAGAAATTTGAAAGATATTCCCTAAAGCTTCGCTACCTTCTCCATAAATTCCTCTCACCACTAAGCCAAGCTGGTTAATAGCGGGAATAATACGATGAATTTGACGGGTCATCACTAAAGCCGGCAGATGCATCATCACAGATGCACGTAGCCCAGTACCCACATTTGTGGGACAGCTGGTTAAATACCCTCTATTTTCATCAAACGCATAATCTACGTATTTCTCAATCCAATTATCTACTTTATTCGCTGTGCTTAAAGCTTCAGATAATTGAAGGCCTGGAAATAAACATTGTATGCGTAAATGATCTTCTTCATTAACCATAATACTCAAATCTTCTTTTTCTGATAAAAAACAAGCTCCGTTGTTGTCTCCTTCAGCCAAGTTAGGACTGATAAGATGTTTTTCAACCAACACTTGCTTTTGAAGAGGCTGTAATTCGTTCATCTTTAGTAAATGCAAATTCCACTGATTGGTGTTCTCGCTTTTTTGAAAAACTTGCTCAAATACTCGAACCACTTCAACTGCTTGTTCTTTAGAAAAGAGAGTTGGAAAAAGATAATGAGTTAAATTTCGAGCCAGCCTGATTCGACTGCTTAGCACAATATCTGAATTCGAAGCTTCTTGACGCATCCAAGAGCTAACAGGCTGGGAAAAGAACAAATCCTGGGACATGAATTACGCTTCCTCCTCTCTCGATTCGTTCATCTTCTTTTCTAGTAATCGAATGTGATCTCGGAGTTCGGCTGCTTTCTCAAACTCCTCTTTTTCGATATACTCTTTTAAGTTCAATCTTAATGCCTGTAATTCCTTTTTTAAATGAAGATTACTTGCAATTCTTGCTGGTATTTTTCCATGATGTAGATAATTACCTCCATGCAGCCTCTTCAAGAAAGGAATAAGAGGTCGCTCAAATGTTTTGTAGCAATCTGCACATCCAAACCTGCCGATTTTAGCAAATTTTTGATATGTCATGCCACAAGTAGGACAAGAAAGAACGTCCTGACTTTGTTTCTTATAATTTTCAGTTACTGCTGGGTCTAGGTTAAGTAGGCCAGCTAGTAAGTTATTGATTGAAAAACCTTGCTGATTTGAAAAAGAAAATGCATCTCCATTTTCTGAAGCGCATTGTTCACATACGTGCATCTCCGTCTTTTCACCATTAATAATTTTTGTGAAGTGAAGAGTTGCAGGTCTCGTTTCACATTGCTGACAAATCATCCTGTCATCACTCCCTGTTCTAAATAAAATAGATCATGAGCTTATCGGTAGCGTAATGAATTAAGCATTGCTTTTAAAAGATTGGCTCTTAGCTCATCACGATAAGGAAGTTCAATATTAATAACTGAACGATTGATAACGCTCAACATGATTTTTGCTTCTCGTTCTGTGATGACTTTTTCTTCAACTAACCTAATAATGACATTTTCAGCACTTACTTGTGAAATTTCATTTTGAATCATCTCAATCACTTGCTGAAACAAATCCGCTGCATCATGCATTTTTACTTTTGCAATACGAATAAATCCGCCGCCGCCTCGCTTACTTTCTACAAGGTAACCTCTCTCAACCGTAAAGCGGGTATTGATAACGTAATTAATTTGCGACGGAACGCATTGAAATTTATCAGCAATCTCACTGCGCCTTATTTCAACAATTTCTCTTTCACTTAATTCAAGTACTTGTTTTAAATACTGTTCGATAATGTCAGAGATATTTGGCACGCTGCCCCCTCCTTCTGACTTTGACTATATTTGACCTTAATTTAAATATAAAAGGAAACGAAAAAATTTTCAACTATGTACTATTAAAGTTTATTCTTTACTTTTATCGTTGCCACTAAAATTTA
>NZ_CP086208.1:35000-92500 GCF_020790095.1 Priestia sp. J2 | reverse complement strand
TGGTTTCGGGTCTACAACCACATACTAAACGCCCTATTCAGACTCGCTTTCGCTACGGCTCCGCCTTATCAGCTTAACCTTGCATGGGATCGTAACTCGCCGGTTCATTCTACAAAAGGCACGCCATCACCCGTTAACGGGCTCTGACTACTTGTAGGCACACGGTTTCAGGATCTCTTTCACTCCCCTTCCGGGGTGCTTTTCACCTTTCCCTCACGGTACTGGTTCACTATCGGTCACTAGGTAGTATTTAGCCTTGGGAGATGGTCCTCCCAGCTTCCGACGGAATTTCACGTGTTCCGCCGTACTCAGGATCCACTCAAGAGGGAACGAAGTTTCAACTACAGGGTTGTTACCTTCTTCGACGGACCTTTCCAGGTCGCTTCATTTACTTCGTTCCTTTGTAACTCCGTATAGAGTGTCCTACAACCCCAAGAGGCAAGCCTCTTGGTTTGGGCTAATTCCGTTTCGCTCGCCGCTACTCAGGAAATCGCATTTGCTTTCTCTTCCTCCGGGTACTTAGATGTTTCAGTTCCCCGGGTCTGCCTTCAATATCCTATGTATTCAGATAAAGATACTGTTCCATTACGAACAGTGGGTTTCCCCATTCGGAAATCTCCGGATCAAAGCTCACTTACAGCTCCCCGAAGCATATCGGTGTTAGTCCCGTCCTTCATCGGCTCCTAGTGCCAAGGCATTCACCGTGCGCCCTTTCTAACTTAACCATTAGCGAATAAATGGTACAACATAAAGTTGTGTTATTTATTGGTTTGATTAAAGAAAAGTTTCACTTTTCCTCAGCAATTACTGTTATCTAGTTTTCAAAGAACAATCGCAACCAAAATTCTTCTTATCTAATAAGAAGAAAGTAGTGTGCTTTCTATAATTGAGAGATTGAACTCTCAAAACTGAACAAAGTGTCAAAACGTACGTCATGTAAAAATCCTTAGAAAGGAGGTGATCCAGCCGCACCTTCCGATACGGCTACCTTGTTACGACTTCACCCCAATCATCTGTCCCACCTTAGGCGGCTAGCTCCTTACGGTTACTCCACCGACTTCGGGTGTTACAAACTCTCGTGGTGTGACGGGCGGTGTGTACAAGGCCCGGGAACGTATTCACCGCGGCATGCTGATCCGCGATTACTAGCGATTCCAGCTTCATGTAGGCGAGTTGCAGCCTACAATCCGAACTGAGAATGGTTTTATGGGATTGGCTTGACCTCGCGGTCTTGCAGCCCTTTGTACCATCCATTGTAGCACGTGTGTAGCCCAGGTCATAAGGGGCATGATGATTTGACGTCATCCCCACCTTCCTCCGGTTTGTCACCGGCAGTCACCTTAGAGTGCCCAACTAAATGCTGGCAACTAAGATCAAGGGTTGCGCTCGTTGCGGGACTTAACCCAACATCTCACGACACGAGCTGACGACAACCATGCACCACCTGTCACTCTGTCCCCCGAAGGGGAACGCTCTATCTCTAGAGTTGTCAGAGGATGTCAAGACCTGGTAAGGTTCTTCGCGTTGCTTCGAATTAAACCACATGCTCCACCGCTTGTGCGGGCCCCCGTCAATTCCTTTGAGTTTCAGTCTTGCGACCGTACTCCCCAGGCGGAGTGCTTAATGCGTTAGCTGCAGCACTAAAGGGCGGAAACCCTCTAACACTTAGCACTCATCGTTTACGGCGTGGACTACCAGGGTATCTAATCCTGTTTGCTCCCCACGCTTTCGCGCCTCAGCGTCAGTTACAGACCAAAAAGCCGCCTTCGCCACTGGTGTTCCTCCACATCTCTACGCATTTCACCGCTACACGTGGAATTCCGCTTTTCTCTTCTGCACTCAAGTTCCCCAGTTTCCAATGACCCTCCACGGTTGAGCCGTGGGCTTTCACATCAGACTTAAGAAACCGCCTGCGCGCGCTTTACGCCCAATAATTCCGGATAACGCTTGCCACCTACGTATTACCGCGGCTGCTGGCACGTAGTTAGCCGTGGCTTTCTGGTTAGGTACCGTCAAGGTACGAGCAGTTACTCTCGTACTTGTTCTTCCCTAACAACAGAGTTTTACGACCCGAAAGCCTTCATCACTCACGCGGCGTTGCTCCGTCAGACTTTCGTCCATTGCGGAAGATTCCCTACTGCTGCCTCCCGTAGGAGTCTGGGCCGTGTCTCAGTCCCAGTGTGGCCGATCACCCTCTCAGGTCGGCTATGCATCGTTGCCTTGGTGAGCCGTTACCTCACCAACTAGCTAATGCACCGCGGGCCCATCTGTAAGTGATAGCCGAAACCATCTTTCAATCATCTCCCATGAAGGAGAAGATCCTATCCGGTATTAGCTTCGGTTTCCCGAAGTTATCCCAGTCTTACAGGCAGGTTGCCCACGTGTTACTCACCCGTCCGCCGCTAACGTCATAGAAGCAAGCTTCTAATCAGTTCGCTCGACTTGCATGTATTAGGCACGCCGCCAGCGTTCATCCTGAGCCAGGATCAAACTCTCCGAAGAAATGTTTGACTTGCTCAATTTAAAAAATAAAAATTAACGTTGACGTTTGTCGCTTTGTTCAGTTTTCAAAGTTCAACCGCCGCTCTTAAGCGACTTTACTATCTTATCAGGTTATCAACGTAATGTCAACAACTTTTTTTATTTCTTTTTGTTGTTTTCGCTTATCTGCGTTAGCAACAGATATAAATATACCAAATCGTTTTCATAAAAACAAGAGGTAAATTAAAAGTTTAAATTTTCTAATATTAATACCTAAAAAAAGATGGCCGTAGCCATCTCTTTTTTTAGCGTTGACGCATATGTGGGAATAATAGTACATCACGGATTGACGGTGCATTTGTTAGTAACATAACAAGGCGGTCAATACCGATTCCTAGACCACCTGTAGGTGGCATACCGTATTCTAATGCCTCAATGAAGTCATCATCCATCTCATGTGCTTCATCGTTTCCTTGTTCTTTCTCTTTCAACTGAGCTTCAAAGCGCTCACGTTGGTCAATTGGATCATTTAGCTCTGTAAATGCGTTCGCGTGTTCACGCGCAACGATAAACAGCTCAAAACGGTCAGTAAAACGCGGATCTTCCGCATTTTTCTTAGCAAGTGGAGAGATTTCTACAGGATGTCCGTAAATGAACGTCGGTTGAATTAACTGCTCTTCTACTTTTTGTTCAAAGAATTCATTTACAATATGTCCATATTGCATATGTTCAGTGATTTCTACCCCGTGTTCTTTTGCTAAAGCACGAGCTTCTTCAACAGATGTTTCTCCCCAGAAGTCTACGCCCGTATATTGTTTAATAGCATCGACCATATGAAGTCTTGTCCATTCTGGCGTTAGGTCTACCTCTTGATCACCATACTGAATCTTTGTTGTGCCAAGTACTTCTTGCGCAATGTGTGCAATTAAGTTCTCTGTTAAAGCCATGATATCTTTGTAGTCCGCATACGCTTCGTACAATTCAATCATTGTAAATTCAGGATTGTGACGTGTAGATACACCTTCATTACGGAATACACGGCCAATTTCATATACTTTTTCTAATCCACCTACGATTAAACGTTTTAAATGAAGTTCAATCGCAATACGCATATAAAGTTCCATATCAAGCGCATTGTGGTGTGTCACAAACGGACGAGCTGCTGCTCCACCTGCGATTGAATGCATCATCGGTGTTTCAACTTCTAAGTATCCATGATTATCTAAGTAACGGCGCATCGATTGAATAATGCGGCTTCTTGAGATAAATGTTTGTTTACTTTCTGGGTTTGTAATTAAATCTAAGTAACGTTGACGGTAGCGCTGTTCAATATCTTTTAAACCATGATATTTATCTGGAAGTGGACGAAGCGCTTTTGTTAGTAACGTGAAATCTTTTACTTTAATAGAAAGTTCGCCAACTTTTGTTTTGAATAAAACACCTTCAACCCCTACCAAGTCACCGATATCTACGCTGCTGAAGATTTCGTACTGTTCTTCGCCAATTGCATCTTTACGTACATAAAGCTGAATTTGTCCTGTTAAATCTTGAACGTGAGCGAAACCTGCTTTTCCTTTTCCACGCTTTGTCATAATACGACCAGCTAGTGACACAGGCACTTCATTTTCTTCTAACTGTTCTTTTGTTAACTCGTCATACTCACTAATTAATTGCTGTGATGTATGTGTACGTTCAAAACGTTGACCAAACGGATCAATACCCTGATCTCGTAGGTTGCTCATTTTTTCGCGACGAACGAGAAATTGATCATTTAATTCTTCATGACTCATCGTTTACTCATCTCCATCGTATAATTAAGTTTTCCGAAACAGAAAAAAGGCCAGCATGTTTACTGGCAACTACTACGTTTCTTTAAAATTATTATAGGTTCAGTCGTTTCTCTATGTCAAATCGCTTTATTCTTGCTTCGCTTCTCTTTTTCTTCGATTTCTCTAACAAGCTACCGAATAAACCAACAACCTGCGAACCCAAACCTTAAAGTTTTCACTGTGAACTCTACTTTACGCCAATATAAAAATGAATCAACTAATAAGATTCATTTTTACTTATGTAAATCATTCCTATTATTTTCGAACATATCTAGTATATCAGTTGTTTGCTCTCGAAATAATTTTACATCTTTTAAATCCGATAACCGTTTTGTGATGGTTTCAACTTTTTCTTCTGCTACAGGGAGAATAAGAGATGAAGCTAGTTCGTTCAGAGGAACCATCACAAACGCCCGTTCAAACATTCGGGGATGAGGGACGTTCAGCCTATCCGTATGAATGATTTCATTACTATAAAGTAAGATATCCAAATCAAGGGTTCTAGGTCCCCATACAATCTCTCTTTTTCGACCTGCCGCTTGTTCAATAGCTTGCAAACAATCTAAAAGTTGCTCTGACGAATACGTTGTTTGTATTTTTACTACCATGTTTAAAAAGCTTGCTTGATTCGTATACCCGACCGGGGCCGTTTCATAAACAGATGAAACAGCCACTACCTTAACCTCAGAATGTTTCATCAAGCCAGTAACTCCCGACTTCAAATGTTCCATTCGATTTTCAATATTTGATCCTAATGCAATATATGCTTCTGTTGTCATTCAACGGCTCCTTTTAATTTCAATAGCTACCGATTGATAATAACCGGGAATTGGCGGATCAGGCTTATATACCTTTACTGTACAAGCCTGCACGAGTTCGTAATTAGCAAGCAATTCAGATGCAATCGTTTCGGCCACCGTTTCAACTAACTTGAACGTGCGCTTCTCTACAACTTCCTGGCATGTTTGGTATAAATCTGCATAGCTCACCGAGTATTCTAAATTGTCCGTAGTACCAGCTTGTTTTAAATCTAGTTCTACAGTTAAATCCACGTGAAAACGCTGCCCTAATTTATTTTCTTCTGGAAATACACCATGATATCCATAGAAACGCATATCATTCACATAAATTTTATCCATCTTTAGCCTCTCCTTTCGCTTTTATACATGTAGCTCGCGTCGACTCATTAGCGACATCGTGTAAGAGCGATACTCTTTTTGCAACTGAGCTGTTAACGTATGGTCTCCTACTGAAAACTTCTTATCCTTTATACTTCGAAGAGGTACGATTTCTTGAATGGAATTTGTAACGAAAGCTTCATCACTCTCCAAAAGCTGTTCCGCCGTAAATAAACCTTCTACAACTTCTATGTTTTTCTTTTTTAAAAGCGTAAAGATAAACTGTCTCGTAATTCCATTTAAGATACCTGTTTCAAGAGACGGTGTATATACACAATCATCTTTTACAAAAAATAAATTGGACACAATACCTTCGGCTAAGAACCCTTCTTTTGTTAAAAAAATACCCTCTTTATTTAAGTCTGAACCAACTTCTCGCTTAGCCAGTACATTGTTTAAATAATGATGAGACTTCAACCTCACGGTTCCTTCGGGCGTATTTCGCTTTGTCTCAAGAATAAGCCCCTCTTTTACAAGGGGGCTCGATGGATGAGGCATTGATTTCATGTATACAATTGTAGATGGATTGTCATATTCTTCCACTTGCAGTCCAATTCCGCCATTTCCTGCTGAAACATTTAATCGAACATACGCATTTCTCTCATTGTTTTTCATTAACAGACTATTAATAATTGCCAACACGTCCTGTGTGGAGTAGTCCCATACAATATTTAATTCACGTAAGCTGCTACGCAGTCGATCCAGATGGTCTTCCACTAAAAATGGATGACCATCATAAACTCGTAGCGTTTCAAATAGCCCTAGACCATACATATATCCGTGATCAAACGGAGAAATAGTGGCTTCAGACGCAGGCTTTACTTCACCATTTACGTATATATACATATCATTACACTCGCTTTTTTTCGTAAGTTTCAATAAAATTCTTCAGCATTTCTTTACCGTAAGAAGTCATGATAGATTCAGGGTGGAACTGTACCCCTTCAATAGGTAATGATTTATGGCGAATCGCCATAATTTCATCTTCTGCTGTCCACGCTGAAATCTCAAAGCAATCCGGCAGTGAACTTTTTTCTACAATCAAAGAATGATATCGAGTTGCCGTGAACGGATTATCAAGATCTTTAAAGATAGTACGGCCATCATGATGCATTTCAGATGTTTTACCGTGCATTAATTTATCCGCACGAATCACATTCCCTCCAAAAGCTTGCCCAATCGACTGATGCCCTAAGCATACGCCGAATATTGGAATCTTACCTGCAAAATACTCGATGGCTTCTAAACTGATTCCCGCTTCGTTAGGACTACAAGGTCCCGGGGAGATCATCAAGAAATCTGGATTTAGCACTTCAATTTCAGAAAGTGTAATTTCATCATTTCTTTTTACAAGAAGCTCATGCCCTAGCTCACCTAAATACTGTACTAAATTAAACGTAAAAGAATCATAATTATCAATCATTAATATCATCTTTACTCACCCTCACTCAGCTCATTTTCGCTCTGCTCTTTTGCTTTCCATAGTGCAATTGCTTTTTTCAGTGATTCTTTGTATTCGTGTTTCGGATTTGAATCAATTACAACACCCGCACCAGCCTGCACATAAGCTTGGCCGTCTTGAATAATCATAGTGCGAATCGCAATATTTAATTCCATATCTCCATTAAACCCAATCCAACCAATCGATCCTGTATAAATTCCTCGCCTTACAGGTTCAAGTTCTTCAATGATTTCCATTGTACGAACTTTAGGCGCTCCAGTAATCGTTCCTCCAGGAAAAACCGCATCTACAATATCTACAAAATCTTTATTGCGCGCGAGCTTGCCTTTTACATTAGACACAATATGCATCACATGTGAATACTTTTCAATAACCATAAACTCGTCAACATGAACGGTACCATAGTCGCTTACTCTACCAAGGTCATTACGCTCCAAATCAACAAGCATCACATGCTCTGCACGCTCTTTTTCGTTATGAATAAGCTCATCCGCTAACTGTTGGTCTTCTTGATCATCCTTACCGCGAGAGCGCGTTCCCGCAATTGGTCTCGTACTGATTTCGTCACCGGCTTTTTTCACTAATAGTTCTGGTGAACAGCTCACAATGTGAAATTCTTCTGTCTGCATATAAGACATATAAGGAGACGGGTTGATTTTTCGTACCTGTTCGTAGATATGCATAGGATGAGTTTGAAGCTGTTGAGACTGTCGAACAGATAAGTTCACTTGAAACACATCGCCTTGCCCGATGTACTCATGTACGCGAGTTGTGGCATCTGAAAAAGCAGCTTCAGACATTGAAACCTCACTCTTTTCGGCAACACGATGAATACGCTCATATGAGAGCCCTTCAGCACTTGCCTCCATCCAGTCCTTTTTGTATTGATCAATACGCTTATGTGCCTGCTCTTTACAATCTGCTTCATCGTTAACGATAATCCAGAGCTTTTCCTTTTCTTGATCATATACAAATACGTCATCGAAAATAAGGAAATAAACGTCCGGCGTTTTCAATGAATCTTCAGCAAGATCAGGTATGGTTTCTACATAGCGGATATAATCATAGCTAATAAAGCCAATTGCTCCACCTTGAAAAGGAGGAAGATCTGGATTCACCTCTGCTTCAAACTTCTTCATCCAGTCTCGCATAAGATGAAGCGGATTACCTTTTTGAACAGTAGCTTGGCCATCCGTTTTGATATGAAGCTCGTTTTGTTCGCCTCGCAAAATGGCTACAGGTTTTAATCCCATCATTTGAAACTTTCCGCCTCGACCGCTTTCAAGCAGGATATGATTCGGTTCCTCTTTTGACAACTCTTGATATTTTTTGAACCATTGGTTTTTAGAGATAGAAATAGATTCGCCCCAAGTCATTCTTTGCTGCATTTGTTCACTCTCCTAAAAATAAATCACCTGCTTTCATTTTACATGATTCTCAGATGAAAAAAAACAGCTTCATATAGAAGCTGTTCTTTTATGGTTTTTATGCTTGTGTTTGTTCCTCGAATTGGAACAATGGAGTACTTAAGTAACGCTCACCGTTACTTGGAATAATCGCTAACACTTTTTTACCTTTTCCTAGCTGTTTTGCAGCTTTTAACGCAGCATAAATCGCAGCCCCAGAAGAGATACCTACTAGTACGCCTTCTGTTTTTGCTACTTTACGTGCATATTCAAAAGCTTGGTCGTTTTGAACAGCGACAACTTCGTCATATACTTCCGTGTTAAGCGTATCCGGAACAAAGTTTGCACCGATTCCTTGAATTTTATGAGGTCCTGGTTGACCACCACTTAAGATCGGAGAATCAGCTGGCTCTACCGCATAAATTTTGATGTTTGGATACTTTTCTTTTAATACTTCGCCAGCACCTGTAATAGTACCGCCAGTACCAATACCTGCCACAAATCCATCTAGCTGATCGCCAAACTGCTCGATGATCTCTTTAGCCGTTGTTTGACGGTGCACTTCTGGGTTAGCTTCATTTTGGAACTGCTGAGGAATAAAGTAGCCGTGCTCTTTTGCAAGCTCAGTTGCTTTATTAACCGCACCTTTCATTCCTTCTGGACCTGGTGTTAACACTAACTCTGCACCGTACGCACGAAGCAGATTACGACGCTCAATACTCATCGTTTCAGGCATTGTTAAAATAGCACGGTATCCTTTTGCTGCAGCTACCATTGCTAAGCCAATTCCTGTGTTACCGCTTGTTGGTTCAATGATGGTGTCTCCAGGCTTTAATACACCTTTTGCTTCAGCATCTTCGATCATTGCTAATGCGATACGATCTTTTACGCTGCTTCCTGGGTTCATAAATTCTAATTTTAAATATACATCCGCCATATCTTCTTCAACTAGACGGTTTAGTTTTACGATTGGTGTTTGACCAATTAACTCTGTAATTGAATTTGCAATACGTGCCATATGACCACTCCTAATACCAACTAATTTTATTGATTTTGTATACAATTTATCAGATGTTTTCTAAATTGTCAATCATTTTGTCTTTCCATTTACCTATTTTTGTTATATTTTTAGATCAATATATACATAAATAGGACTTAACACTTATAAAAAAAGGCGTTCATTTATAAAATGACGCCTTTAAAGAATCTTTTATTTCATTTAAATTGCTTGTTCTTTCATTTCTTCTAGCTGCTTTTTATCAAAACGATAGGTTTCATTACAAAAATGACACTGTGCTTCAGCTTGGCCGTCTTCCTCAATCATCGATTGAATCTCTTCTTTTCCTAAGCTGATAATGGCATTAGCAATTCTTTCTTCTGAGCACTGACATTTGAACTCTACAGGCATTGTCTCTAGAAACTTTACGTTTTCTTTTCCAAGAACTTCTTCTAAGATTTCCTCAGGAGAAAGACCTTTTTGGATCAGTTTTGAAATGGGTTCAATCGTTTGTAAACGTTGTTCAATAGCTGTAATCGTTTGATCATCTGTTCCTGGCATAAGCTGAATGATAAATCCACCCGCAGCTAAGATTGTGTTATCAGGGTTAACAAGTACACCTACACCTACTGAAGATGGAACTTGCTCAGATGTCACGAAATAATACGTGAAATCCTCTCCTAATTCTCCCGATACGATAGGTACTTGTCCATTAAATTGATCACGCATCCCGATATCTTTTACAACACTCAGCGTACCATCTGTACCTACAGCACGTGCTACATCTAATTTTCCATGCTGATTTAAATCGAAGTGCGTTTGCGGGTTCGTTACATATCCACGCACTTCACCCTTGGCATTGCTGTCTACTAAGATAACACCAATTGGGCCGCGGCCTTCAATTTTAATTGTTAGCTTTTGCTCACCTTTTAGCATAGCCCCCATCATAACTCCCGCAGTCATTGAACGTCCCAATGCTGCAGAGGCTGTAGGCCATGTATAGTGACGGCGCTGCGCTTCTCCAACTGTATCCGTTGTTTTTACCGCATAAGCGCGAACTTGACTATTGTAAGCTAGTGCTTTTACTAAATAGTCGCCCATAATATACACCTCTTACTCCATATTTTTTGTATAGATTATTTGTAATCCTTTTAAAGTCAAAAATGGATCCACAATATCAATAATATCCGACTCTTTAGCAATCAATGTTGCGAGTCCTCCAGTAGCAATAACTTTAGGATTTACTGTTGCTTGCTCTTTCATTCTTGCTACAATTCCTTCTACTTGTCCAACGTATCCATATAAAATACCTGCTTGCATCGCAGATACTGTATTTTTCCCAACAATGCTATTTGGTCGCGCAATTTCAATACGCGGAAGCTTAGATGCTCTTGAATAAAGAGCTTCTGTCGAAATATTAATACCAGGGGCAATTGCACCACCCATATATTGCTTATTTTCATCAATGTAGCAATATGTGGTTGCGGTACCAAAATCAACGATAATTAAAGGGCTTCCGTACAGCTGAATTCCAGCAACAGCATTGACAATACGGTCTGCTCCCACTTCACGTGGATTTTCATATTTAATATTTAAACCCGTCTTAATTCCAGGACCAACAACAAGCGGCTTTAAATGAAAATACTTTTGACACATTCTCTCCAATGCAAACATAATAGGAGGAACAACAGAGGAAATAATAATACCATGAATATCTTTAAAAGATAAACTAACGTGCTCAAGCAAGGCTTTGATTGTCATGCCATACTCGTCTTCTGTTTTATTACGGCTTGTTTCTACACGCCAATGGTACTTTAATTCATCTCCATCGTATACACCTAATACCGTATTGGTATTTCCAACATCTAATACAAAAATCATTTCAATCACCACTTTATTTAAATTCAGTATTCACACTGAAACCATCATACCATAACTGGTAAATAGACGTGTATATTCTAGATAAAATAGGAATATAATGACACAATTCTCTAGTGGATATCCTACTTATCCACTATATATATGAAAAACTTTTTGCCAAACCTAACTTCTACCAAATAAAAAAGATCAGTGGAGATTGTCTCCACTGATCTTTTTTGATCTTATGCTTTTGGCTCTTCATCGTCTGTCTTTGTTTGGATGTTTACTTTAACATCTTCATCTGTTACGTGACTAGAACGGTCTGGAAGAGTTCCATGATCTACTAAGTGGTTGATCTGCTCAGCGTCTAACGTTTCTACTTCTAACAATGTTTGAGCTACAAGCTCTAACTTGTCACGGTTTTCCGTTAAGATCTGCTTCGCACGCTCATAGCTTTCTTTAATGAAACGTTGGATTTCATTATCAATTTCATGAGCAATCGCATCACTGTAGTTTTGTTCACTGTGTAAATCACGACCTAAGAATACTTGGCCTTGTTGTGATTGACCGAATTGCATTGGTCCTAACTTTTCACTCATACCGTATTCTGTTACCATTTTACGAGCGATGCTTGTTGCACGCTGGAAGTCATTGTGAGCACCTGTACTCACTTCGCCGAAAATAATTTCCTCAGCTACGCGACCACCAAGCAATCCAACAATTTTATCCAGCAGCTCTGGCTTCGTCATAAAGTAGCGATCTTCTTTTGGTAACATAACAGCATATCCACCAGCTTGCCCACGTGGAACAATGGTTACTTTATGTACCATATCAGCTTCGTCTAATACGACACCGATAATTGTATGTCCTGCTTCATGATAAGCAACAATATTGCGTTCTTTTTTAGAAATAACTCGACTTTTCTTAGCTGGACCTGCAATTACGCGGTCTGTTGCTTCGTCAATATCGACCATTTCAATTTTCTTTTTGTCCTGTCTAGCAGCTACTAAGGCAGCTTCGTTTAACAAGTTTTCTAAATCTGCACCTGAGAAACCTGGCGTACGCATAGCAATTGCTTTTAAGTTTACTGATTCATCTAAAGGCTTATTGCGAGCATGTACTTTAAGCACTGCTTCACGGCCATTTACATCTGGACGATCTACCGTAATTTGACGGTCGAAGCGGCCTGGACGTAATAACGCTGGATCTAAAATATCCGGGCGGTTTGTTGCTGCAATAATAATGATACCTTCGTTAGCACCAAAACCATCCATCTCAACAAGCAACTGGTTCAATGTTTGTTCACGCTCATCGTGTCCACCACCAAGACCTGCGCCACGTTGACGACCTACAGCATCGATTTCATCAATAAAGATAATACATGGAGCATTCTTCTTCGCATTTTCGAATAAATCACGAACACGAGAAGCACCGACCCCAACAAACATTTCAACAAAGTCCGAACCACTGATAGAGAAGAAAGGAACGCCTGCTTCACCAGCAACAGCTCTTGCTAATAATGTTTTACCAGTACCAGGAGGTCCCACAAGTAAGACACCCTTCGGAATTCTTGCACCTAGCTCTGCGAATTTACGAGGATCTTTTAAGAACTCAACAACTTCCACAAGTTCTTGCTTTTCTTCGTCTGCACCAGCTACGTCTTTAAATTTAACCTTTTTCTTTTCTTCGCTGTAAAGCTTAGCCTTACTCTTACCGAAGTTCATAACACGACTTCCGCCGCCCTGAGCTTGGTTCAGTAAGAAGAAGAATAGGATGAAAATAATAACAAACGGAATGATTGACGTAAAGAACGTTACCCAGCCGCTTGTTTCATCAGCAGGTTTAAAATCAACTTCTACTTGATTATTTTCTGAAGCAGCGTCAATACGATCAAGTGCTTTGTCACCATCTACGATGTAAGTTTGGAACGTTTGATCCTTTTTATAAGAATCTAACTTTCCTTGCACAACATACACGCCTCTTTCAGGCTTCATAGAGAGTGATTTCACATCACCTTTGTCTAAGTGTTGAACAAATGTATCGTATCTCATTGGTTCTGCTTTTTGATTAGAGCCACTAAAGAAGCTTACCACGCCAATAATGACTAAAAATATAAGTAAATAAAAGATGGTATTACGGAAGATCCGATTCATTTCTTACCTCCTCCCACGATAAACAAATACTGTATTCAATACTAACATAGAACATTTATCCTATCCAATAAATTGCACTTGGATATGTGCTTCTTAATTGCTGTATACTTGCGGTTTAAGAACCCCAATATACGGCAGGTTACGATATTTTTCTTGATAATCCAATCCATACCCTACTACGAACGCATCAGGTACTTCAAATCCAACGTAATCTGCTTTAATAGCTGCTTTACGACCTGTTGGTTTGTCTAAGAGTGTGACAATCTTAATTGACTTAGCTTTACGGTACTTGAATAACTCTACAAGATAGCTAAGTGTTAAGCCGCTGTCGATAATATCCTCTAAGATAAGAATGTCTCGACCTTCAACTGATGTATCTAAATCTTTTAGGATTTTTACTTCACCAGAAGAAACCATCGCATTGCCATAACTTGATACATCCATAAAATCCATTTCTAAATATGTATCAACACGCTTAATTAGATCAGACATAAAAGGCATAGCGCCTTTTAGTACACCGATTACCAAAGGAAAACGGTCAGCGTATTCCTCAGATAATAGCTTACCCAATTCTTTTACTTTCTGTTGTATTTCTTCTTCTGAAATCAAAATTTCTTGAATATCCTGCTTCATTCCTTACTTGCCTCCTAGAAGTTTTCGCTACTTATAGTATAAAATAACATATCTGGACTTATGTGTATGCAGTTCATAAGCAGATTTTTTCAAACCAGGTAGCCACAAAATAGTTCCTTGGCTATCTTCCACTACCGGCCAATGATCTCTGAAGTGTAAAGGGATTTTTTCATCGATAAAAATATCCTTTACTTTTTTATGTCCCTTCATGCCCTTTACTCGCATTTTATCGCCATTTTTTCGTGTCCTTACCTTTAATGATTGTAAATCGTGAGCTTCATCTAAAAGAAAAACATCGTTTCCTTTTATATCTTCGACTTTATTATGTATTTCACAAATAAGCTGGTGACCATTTGGAAGCTCAACGACCCCTGGAATCGGAACAATAAATTCATATGGCTCGATGTTCCCCTCATTAAAGGTGAAAAGACAGTCGTTGTAAGATCGGATAATGCGTAAACCATTTGGAAAGTCAAGCGTCCCAGACGGTTTTTCACTTTCACAAAATCCTACTAACGTGTCAACATGCGCTGAGGAAAGGGTTGGAGGAATTTCTTTATAGAGATAGTTTAATATTAGTTGAATACCACGCCTTTGTAAAGGCTTGCGTATCCTTAGAAAACAATCTCTATCAATGAGAATTTCATTTTGCAATTTCTTTCTCATTACTTTATTCATCACATCGGTCGTTAATTCCTCTAAGTATGCTTGATCTTCATGCAAGTTCTCGCTAAATTGTTGAAATTTTTCATGTACAGCGACGTTTTCTTGCTTTAAAAATGGCAAAACGTAATGACGAAACCGATTTCTCGTGTACGAGTCTTTCTCATTACTCGGATCAATTCGAGGTGTAAGCCCATGTAGCTTACAGTAGCGATTGATTTCTTCTTTCGTTACGGCTAGGAAAGGCCTAATAATAAATCCATGCCCATATGGCCGCTTGGGCTGCATCCCTGCGTATCCATTCATCGTACTACCTCGAACCATTCGCATTAACATCGTTTCAATCTGATCATCTCCGTGATGTCCTAATGCAAGAAGGTTTGCTTTGTGCTTCTTCATAACATGAGTAAAAAATGCATAGCGGCATTCTCTGGCAGCTACTTGAGAAGATAGCTTTCTTTCCTTCTGATAGGCAGTAACATCAATCTGCTTCGCCTCACATTTAATATTCAATTGTTTGCAGTAGTTCTGCACATATTCCATGTCTTGCTGTGACTCTTGGCCCCGGAACATATGATCAACATGAGCAGCAATAATCGTAAGAGATTTTTGCTCTTTCAGACTCCATAAGAAATGCAGCAGCGCTAAAGAATCAGGACCACCAGAAATACCTACAACCACCGTAGAGCCTGCGGATAATAACTGATGTTTTGTCATAAAATTGTTCACTTGCTTTTCCATAGGAATGACTCATCCTTATAATGTACACGCAATAATGTATCATTAATTTACTTTATACGAATGACTATAAGGAAAGTTTCACAATTTCTCCAAACTTTATAGCACTTGAATAAATAGATACAAAATATAAATCAACATTACAGACGTACAAAGTAGTAGCGTCTCTAACACGTGAGAACGCTTCTTCTTTACTTTAACACGAGGGGCAGACGGTTGACGAACGTTTTGAGGCTTTGTTCCTCTACTTTTTGCCCCTCTTCTTTTTTCGACCGATAACACCTCTGTTTTCATTTCTTTAGCTGACTTATACTTTCCCGTAACCGCTTGATACAAAACGTCTCCGAAAGGTTCCAACTGCTTTGTTGTTAATATAAATTGTTTTAATTGTTCAGCCGGTTTGTCTGTTTTATTAATTCGCTTGCCATAAGCCGCGTGAATCAAAACCATAGATACGGCAAACAAATCATAGGTCGGTTCTGCTTTTCGGGAGCCAAGCCCCCAGTGCGCTCGATCATAAAAGTCGGTAAATTCTTTTATTGACCGCCCTTGCAGAGTTGTTCCTCCCACGTCGATCCATCGAACTTTTACGGGGTTAGATGTTACGACCAGGTTTTCGGGTTTTAAATCGCCAAATACCCACCCTTCTTCATGAAGGTTTTCTAAGTCTGTTAAGAGCTGACTTGCAAACACTTGCAACCATTCTGTCCCTCTTGTTGAGATAAAAGAAAGGAGAGGCTGCCCTTTCACATACTCCATTACATAGAAAGAAAGAGCGTGAGAACCATAGCTCCAATCATCTACATCAAGTAAACGCGGTCCTAGCACTTTGTCTTTGACTTGAGACAACTTTTTTAATACATTCACTTCTGCTGTAACGGACATGTTGGAAAAGCTTATTTTTAACGCCGCTAGCGTTCCGTTTACTAATTGGACTAAGTAGACAACTCCAGTTGCTCCCACGCCTAATTTCTCAAGAATTTTATAATGGACGTGATGCCATTTCCCTTGAATTTCTGTTCCCGGAGATAGGTTACATACCTGATTCTTCAATGTATTGTTCATTATTTTTTAACAACCCTCTCAATGAGCGCTTTTTGGTGAAATAATGAGTAGCCTCTTTGATAGCCGGTCCAGTAGGCGTAATACCTCCTGCTGTTAGTTTTGGGAAAATCGTTGAAAGCGACTCTAATCTTGGATTCCAGTCCATTAGCTTCTCTACATCTTTCTTTTTCCCAGGAAATAAAAAGATTGAAAATTGATTGTGCCCCATGCGAGCATTCAAGCTTAACGATAAATCTAACAGCGACTCCTTTACAGTAGGGAGCTTATTTTTCATACTTCCGCTCATGTCAACTAAAATAAGAATCTCTAAGTCAACCGTTTCCCCAAGTTCATCAACCACTTCCATGATTTCTCCTCGCTTCTCAGGAGATAACTCTTCTAATCTTGAATTAGAGGAACCTAGAATTTGCTGAAGTTCTTTATTTACAACGCCTTGAAGTGTTTGCGTCATTGCCTGCCTTGTAACCATTTGAACAGTTTGAGACAGCTGTTTTACGTAAACAATTTGACTCACGCCACCGCCTGACATGGCAATGCCTTCTATTTCATTCGTGCTTTGCTCATCAATTGTATCCTCTTCCATCACACCAATAACGTTTACACTAATTCCTTGTTCTTTAGCTAGTGCAGCCATTGCTACCGGATCTTCACCTGTATTTGAACCACCGTCCGTAATGACCAACATCTGTTTCAATGTACCTTTTTTCATAAAAAAATCCCCTCCTCATTATCAGTATTAACATGATAGACGAGGAGGAGATAAAATATACTTCTATCTAACTATTGTGCTTTTTTACGATAAGCGTAAGAAGGAATCGATGACCATTTCGGGGTATTGTGCTGAAGTTTTGCCACAACTACCGTCATATCATCTTCAATTAAACCTGATTTTGTTCGAATAACTTCTTCCATAATTAAGTCTGCAATTTCTTGTGGATCGTTTGTTTGAAGCTCGCCAATTTTTCGCTTCATCCACATTTCGTAGTTCTCAACGTGTTTCGGTCCTTCAAATACACCGTCACTCATCATAATTAACAAGTCTTCCGCCTTCATTTGTTCATTCACAACATCCACTTCAAATTCTTCAATAATGCCCATTGGCAAATTGCTTGCCTGTATTTTAATAACCTTATCTCCGCGTTTGATGAAGCTTGGCGTAGAACCGATTTTCAAGAAGTTTACATTGGCATCTTGTAAATCAATCATCGCTAAATCTAAGGTCGAAAAGATCTCATCGTTTGTACGCAGGGATAAAATAGAGTTAATCGATTTAATTGCAATTGTCTCTTCTATTCCTGTTTGTAAAATTTGTTTTAACAGCTGAAGCGTTTCGCTGCTTTCATAGTGGGCACGCTCTCCATTTCCCATGCCATCACTAATAGCTAGTGCATATTTACCGGCGTTTAGCTCAATCATGGAATAGCTGTCACCGGATACAAACCCTCCGCCTTTAGCAGCATGTGCTACGCCTGTATCAACAACGTATGCTTTTGTACAGCCAAACGAAACGTGGCAATAGCCTTGAGGATATTTAGCACATTCTTCGTTCTTTACTACAATACTTTCACCTAAAATATCCGTAAGCATTGGCGCAATAATTTTCTCGCATTCTCCTCTTCCGTGACAATATGGCACCCACATTTCAATATCTACATTTCCAGGTTCTAAGCTATAAATTTCAATTTGATTGATTTCCATCCCAAAGTTACGAAGAGCTTCTAAAATCTGTTCTTCTTGTACATTTAAATTTTCGCGCTCTCGCTTAATTTCTTTTGCAAAATTCCCCATGACTTCAGAGACACCGTGAAGCTGTTCTGCTACAATCCTTCTACTTTCTTGAATTTGTGCTTTTAAGTGCTGATTGGCTTTAAAATACGTAAGTTCATGCTCAATCACATCGATGACTTTTTTCGATTTCACGCAATGTTTGTCCATTTCTCGAATTAGCCTTGGATTTTGTTCAAGAGTGCCATTATCAACTTCAAGCATAATTTCCTTCATATATTCATAGGTTGTATCAAACTGCTGTGCCCAGCATTGTTCTTTTTTAAAACAAAATTGGCACGTCCTTTCGGTAACGCTGCTTAAGAAATAATCAACTTCTTTATCAGCGCTTGGCTTTTCATCGTAAAATCCATTTTGCGTAAAGCTTTTGGAAAGTGCTTGAAAAACATTTGAAAACTGTTCTACGCGATTTGCTGTTACATCTCGGATCTTACGCACGTACTGCTGTTGTTCAAGCATATTTTCAGATGTCCCTGGTACTAGTTTACTTAAGTTTTTCAAAACAAAAGATGGGGTTAATAAAAATAGGACAACGGCCGTCAGTGATTCATACAAATTAGTCGTCAATCCTTGATCTGCCTGAGCATATAGGCCAATTAGCAATGAACCAACAACCAGCCCTAGAGCTGCCCCTAGCTTTTTACCGTCTTTTAAAAGTCCTCCAAGCAAGCCAGAAAAAGCGAGTAAACTCATTTCGTACAAACTAGAAACATTCGCGAAACTTAAAATTAAACCGGTTACGACCCCGACCGTAGCTCCTATCGTAGGGCCAGATACAAACGCAAAAACTAGTACTAAGTAACGAGATAATATATGTTCAGCCGAAAGGCCGTAAATCATCCACCCTATTGTCCCTGTCATAACAGATGCCAACAAAATAATAAGAGAAATCACTTCTTCTGTTTTTAATGATTGTTTTCGCTTTCGATATGAAATTAAAGGCACGCTTTGTAGGAAAATCATTGTTAAGATAAAGCTCAACCCTGCTTCTACTGCCACAAATGTAAAATCATACATGGTGAATTCCTTGGTAAACACATAAAAAATAGTTAGTTTTGTAAGTAACATCGCGCTAAATACAGTGAACGGCAGTTTCTTTAACGGATCCATTGTCAGTATGCCGCTAAATCGATGAATTAGTAAGAAAACAAATAGTGTAGCAAATACGGTACCTCCATTTTGAATAGAAACACTAAATGCCCCTGCCAATACGGCTAAACTTGCTAACGGTGCTTTTTCTTTCTTTATAGCCATTACGGCTGCAAAGAATGGCAAAGCAAATGGCATGATTTTCATTAAAATTAACGCTCGTCCTAATAAGAAACCTACGACTAGCAGCAATAATCCCCATTGAAATAACACCTTTTCCGTTTTCATACCCGCCTTTGTAAATACACGGGACATTTCTAATCTAGTTCGGTTAAATACCGCCTCTGTTGTTGGACTTGCAAAATCTCTTTCCGTCTTTTGCATTCTCCCACCACCCGCTAATTATACTTATTCGTTATTATATCGCGGCGAAAGGTGAAATTTTGTCAAACGGACTAGCAAAATACCTATAATCGTTCGACTATTTTCTAGTATTATATTGAAAACTATACAAAAAGATGTACAATCTTGCATGGAGATTTAAAAAATATGAGAGATACTGTTCGCCCCAGAGAAAGCCTATGCTCATCATTCTTTTTTAAAAGCAAATAAAAGTCTATAAAAATAACAAAAAAGTTATTGACAATAACCCTGCTTTTTTATATTATTATAAATGTCTTTTAGAGAACGTATAATGGCGGTGTAGCTCAGCTGGCTAGAGCGTACGGTTCATACCCGTGAGGTCGGGGGTTCGATCCCCTCCGCCGCTACTCGAATAACGGCCCGTTGGTCAAGCGGTTAAGACACCGCCCTTTCACGGCGGTAACACGGGTTCGAATCCCGTACGGGTCATCAAAAAGCATGTACAACAAGTACATGCTTTTTTTCTACTCTTTTTTACATATAAAAAAAGCACCTTTTAGATAAAAGGTACTTTCCAAAAACTCGCTATCTATTTGATATAAGCAGCAAGTTAACCGCGTTTTGCACCGCGTCCACCGCGTTTTGATTCGGTATGGCGTTTTAGGGAAGATAAACGTTCTTCACTGTCTTTTAAGAAACGATTCATTTTTTGTTCGAATGTTTCTTTTGTACGGAAATCATTACCGCCACCACGATTGTTATTACGTTGTGGGCGTGAATCACGTGGACGGTCTGAGCGTGGCGCTCTTGCAGGACGCTCTGGTCTTTCTGGACGTTCTGGTTTGTCTACCGCTTTCTTAATTGAAAGACCAATTTTACCATCTTTCTCAACGTTAATTACTTTGACTTCAACTTCGTCGCCCACTTTTAAATGGTCGTTAATGTCCTTTACGTAATTATCAGCTACTTCACTGATATGAACCAAGCCTGTTGAACCTCCTGGTAACTCAACAAAAGCTCCAAAGTTCGTAATACCTGTTACCTTTCCCTGTAACTTGCTGCCTACTTCGATTGACATAAAAAAAATGCTCCTCCTTAAATGATAAAAGAAATCAATTTATTATATTATACAAAAAGCAAAAATACACTGTCAACGAACCATACGTTTAGTCTTTTTTTACATTAAAGATAATTTCCCCGTCTTCTGATAAAAAATAATCTCTCCGGGCAATCTTTTTAATATAATCATCGTCATTCAACTTGACGATTTCACCTTTTAACTGTTTTTGCTTGCTTTGTAATTTTGTCAGCTGCTGTTCTAATTTTACCTTCTCAGCTTTTTTGTTCTCAATAGCTGAGGTTTGCGTAATTAAAGCTGATACCATCAATCCACCAATGATTAAGGCCAACACTCCGAAAACAGTCAAACGCCTAATTAAACCGATACGCTTTCGATCTGTATTTTGTTTAATTTGTTCTTGTTTATGGCTATAATCAGTATTTAACTTCGCGACCTTTTTTTTTCGTACCGCACTCATTGAATTAGTCGTCCCCCTTGTTTTTTAAAGTGTTCACCCATGCAACGACTCTCATTATCATATTCTTTGCACGATTGTAAATTCCTTCTATATACCGAAAACCCATATGTAAAAATCGTTTTACAGGTTTAGGCATCATTCTCCAAAATACGAAAAGAACCCACCTAGTCGGTAAGTAAATAAGCTTTAGACAGAATACGAGCAGCTTATGAACAGCTCGGTAGATCCCTAAAGCGACTACAAGTAGAATATGAATAAAGAAGCGGATAGGCTTGACCAAAAAAATATTACTAAGCGTTAAAACACCTCGATATAAACTTAATACGCTCGAGACAGTAAATGTTAATACTTTTAAATACAGTGATTGAAATAAGCTTTGATACGCGGCAAAGCCGCAAAACAAAGCAAGAAACGCATACAAACGCAGTTCTCCTTCATTCACTAAAAACAACACATAAAAAATGAGAAGAGCTTGCACCATCCAAAACAATACGTCATTTACAAATACGAACCATGGGCGTGATTTAGAGCGATTAACAAAGTAACGATAAGTATCGAGAGAAGCACCTAAACCGCTTCCCATCGATACCATCGCAAGCATTGTATAGAGCTGAATGTTTAAACTCATCGAAACAACTTACTAAAGAATCCTTTAGCCTTCTCCGATTGGTTCTCATCTAAGTAAACTATATCAAAGATTTTTCCTTTTATCGATACAATTCCTTGATCAACGTCTAAATTTTTCATTTGCAGATTTTGCCCTCTAACTGACAAGAAACCCATCACTGTTTCAAGTAAAAATTCCTCATTGTCAAAGCTCTCTACCTGCTTCACACCCGTGATATCTAAGAGACGCCGACCCTTCATCACTAAATCATGATTTGGAGTATGGTCTTTGTTTGAATTGCTTGTTTCATAAAATTGGCTCATATCTTCATCCCCACCTCATTCATTAAGAGCATTCGCTCTTGTTATCTGTTGTTTAAAACATATGAATGAGAAAGGTGATTTAGAACAAGCCTTCATCAGTTATACTTCAGATGAAATACGCTCTTCTTTGACAATTGAGTACAAATTAGCTGCTTCTTCTTTTTTAGCTGCTTCTTGAAGAGCCTCTATTTTAACGGTAATTTTCTTCGTGCCAAATGTGATGGCTAATTCATCTCCTACTTTCACATTTGTGCTTGCTTTTGCAACGATACCATTAATCGTAATACGGCCCTTGTCTGATACTTCTTTTGCCAATGTACGGCGCTTAATTAAACGTGATACTTTTAAAAATTTATCTAACCTCATAATTCCCTCACCTTTCTGTTTTACAAACCTGTTTTTTTGGCTTCTTCCCAAAATTCATCTAACTCTTTTAACGAAAAAGATTCAAATGGTTTTTCAGAAGCTCTCACTTTTTCTTCAATATATTGAAATCGATTTAAAAATTTTGTATTCGTTTTAGCTAATGCAGCTTCAGAGTCGATTTTATAAAATCTTGCAATATTCACTAAAGCAAATAAAATATCTCCAAATTCATCGCTCATTTTTTCTTTATCAGCATGCTGTACTTCATCTTGGAATTCAGCAAGTTCTTCCTGTACTTTTTCCCACATAGGTTCAACTTCTGACCAATCGAAACCAACTTTTGCAGCTTGTTTTTGGTATCCGTGCGCTTTCATTAAAGAAGGCATAGCCCCAGGTACAGAAGCTAACAGAGAAGAAGGCTCCTCTCCTTTTTCTTCTTTTTTGATTTCATCCCAATTTTTTAAGACCTCATCTGCATCATTCACGCTCACTTCCCCAAATACATGCGGATGGCGTCTTACCATTTTCTCTGAAACACTGCGAATGACGTCATCAATTGAAAACATTCCTTCATCTTCACCGATTTGTGCATGAAGCAATACCTGCAGCAATACATCACCGAGCTCTTCAATCATATTATCGTCATCTTGACGGTCAATTGCATCTAATAACTCATAAGACTCTTCTAGCAAATAGCGCTTGAGCGATTCATGCGTTTGTTTTTGATCCCAAGGACATCCGTTTGGCCCTCTGAGCGTGGCAATAATCCTTCTGAATGAGTCAAATTGATGGTATAAAACCGTTTCGTCCGCTACTGGAGGGACATAAATAGTCGTTAAGTTATTGAGCGACATTTCTCTATCTAATTCATACAGCTTGACCGGCTGGATTTTTTCTTCACTGCTTCCCGCTGCCGTTACAATGTAAACGAGGTAATCATCAGGAACGTGTTCCATCAGCGTTAGTTTTACCTCTGAAGCAACGAACTGATCGTACACTTGAGCAATTAGAACATGACCCGTTAACTCTATTTCGCTTCGCTTTAAGTCTGTTCCGTCTAGCAGCTGAAATCCTTCAATAGGATCGATCTTTAGTGCGCCAAAAATTGGATCTAAGAAGCTTTGTCCCCCTTTAATTTCAACAGGAATGCTGCGTTCTTTTCCTTTTTGTAAAAGTAATTGAACCGTACGTTCTGCCACTAAAGGATGCCCGGGAACGGCATACACCACTTCTTCTACTGAAGCTTTATCGATTAAATCATTTGATATATGTTCATATACCTCTTCAAATCCATCATAAGATTCGTATACGTCATCATAGGATACGTACGTCAAGCCTTCACTTTCTAATTCTTTGATTACAGGATGTTCTTTTGTGCGCATATAAATATGCTTTTCCTGCTGCAGCAAGCGATAGATGCCTACGGGTAGCTGCTCTAAATCGCCTGCTCCTAAACCAATAACTGTTACTTTACCTGTCATTGCTTCACCTTCTTATTTATTTTTTAATACGTATTTAGCTAAAACACTTCCCATTGGAAGTAAACGTAATTCCTCTTCGGTAAAAATATGTTGTTTCATAATGATAAACAAATAAAACAAACCGCCTATTAAAACACCAGATCCTGTTTCAACCACTTGTTTGCTTGTATCTAAACCATTAGACCATACAAAGTGATGTAAACAAAATAAATAGCTTTGCAAAAGAATGACCATTGCTATGCCCGTTATAAAAATACCTCCACTCGCCTTTTTCGGAACGAGCGATACAGCTAGCTTTTTATACAGACAAAATAGATTGATTGCTGCAACAATAGCGAATCCAGCTGAGGAAGCAATGGCTGCTCCTATGGTTTGAAAATCTGGTATTAGCCAAAGATTCAATATCAGTTTAACCGTCATGCCAGCGATGACGGCTATTACAGGTGCGAAAACAGCTCCCATCCCCTGAAGCACAGCTCCAGCAGTTGCTGCTACGGTTGTAAATATAACTAACAAGCTCAAAATTTGTAAAACGTCCGTTCCGTCGGAGTTACTATATAAAAGCATATTAATGGGTTTCATCAGCGCAATCAAGCCAAAGGCTGCTCCAACTCCGACTACAAGCGATAGTCGGAGAGACAGCTGAACTTTTTCAAGCACAAATGACAAGTTCTTTTTCGCAATGGCTGAAGAAATAACGGGTACAAGTGAAAGTGAAAAAGCTGTACCTACTACTGTACCTAATTGAATCAACGGAAGTCCACGGTCATAAATACCTTTTGAAACTTTTGCTGCCTGTTCAGCCATGCCATGCGCCGTCAGACCGGAATATAATGTAAAGGAATCAATAAGCTGAATAAACAGCAGACCCATAGCGCTGATACAAATTAATAAACCTTGAATAATAAGGATTTTCACTACTTTTTTGATGTCTGCTTTTTTTATGCGTTGAAATACTCCCTTAGAATTTGTCTTTGTTCTAAAAACAAATAAACATAAAATAATAAGAGATGTTATACCGCCTGTTATGGAACCAAAAATAGCTCCTGCTCCTGCAGTATAAGGACCATACCCATGGTGGATAAAGAAAATAGATAGGCACAAAATAGTCCCTACTCGAACAATTTGTTCTGCGATTTGAGACAACGCAGTAGGAAACATATTATATAATCCTTGATAATAACCACGAATGACAGCAATAAACGGAATAAGTAAAAACGAAAATGAAATAATTTGAATGAGAAGCGTTAACTGACAATCTCCCATCCACTCGGCAATCGTTTCTGCAAAGATATATTGGAGGGAAAACATTATGCAGCCTACTACAAACAAAAAAGCAAATGAAACTTGAAGTATTCCTCGGATTTCCTTTCTCCGATTTGTTGCCACATAATCGGCTACTAACTTTGAAATAATTACAGGGAAACCGTATGTACCTAGCTGTAGCGCAATTCCATATAGCGGATAAACTTGCTGATAGATATAAAACCCTATATCTCCCGCAATATGGTGATATGGAATACGGTAAGTAGCACTTAAGATTTTCGTAAATAAACCTGCGAGCGTTAAAATAATCGCGCCGTTAAAAATAGAATAGAGCTTTGATTGTTTCTGCATTCCTACACCTTTCACCTGCAGCTTGTAATTATGTGAACAACGCTTTTTATGAGCCGCTAACTGTAGAAGAATAGCGCTTTGTTCTTATAAAACATCCTGCACTTTCCAATAAATAAAATACCGTACCATTATATCATGTTCTCTTTATTTCTAAGGTAAGACAGCATGAAAAAAGGTAGCAGAAACTGCTACCTTTTCAGTAAATAATGTAAAATAAAGATAATTACGCTTACTGCTCCATTTGACGAGATAAGAAGCTAGCTGCTGTTTCGGCTGCTTTATGCTCTACTTCACCAAGAGACTTCTCTTTTGAGAAGATGACAACAGCTCCAATCGGATCTCCATTTGCAATAATCGGACCGATTGTGTAAGAAGAAATATTTTCTTCGTATCCATCGACAAATTCAAGGTTTTTCCCATCAGTTACTAAAGAAGAACTGCGGCTTTCCATAACAGATTCTACTAAAGAACTAATGTTTTTATTTAAGTATTCTTTTTTAGAGCTTCCTGCTACCGCAATAAATACATCGCGGTCACAAATAAGTACAGGATGACCTAAGCTATCGTATAGCGCTTCGCCATACTCTTTTGCAAAATCTCCTAATTCACTAATTGGCGAATATTTCTTTAAAATAACTTCTCCATCGCGATCGACGAAAATCTCTAGCGGGTCTCCCTCTCGGATGCGAAGTGTTCTTCTAATTTCTTTTGGAATCACAACGCGACCCAAATCATCAATACGACGAACAATACCTGTTGCTTTCATTCATTGAAGCCTCTCTTTCATATGATGATTAAAATAGTTGGTGAATATCACTGATGGCTATATGATAAAAGGTTCACCTTTGTTGAGGTTAGTATTCTTCACTCTACAACTTCTATTCACCAACCATCTCTTTTTTTGTTAAAAAGTGTGCTTTTATTAAAAAAATGTCCAAAAAACCGCCAAAACATGGGGATTTGGACATTTTTATTTCGGCTATATAAAAAGAAGGCTCAAAAATGAGCCTTCTTTTTAATTCGTAACTTGTTCTTTTTTAACAGTGGCTACTCCTTTTACTAACTGATACACAATATTGAGCCATTCTTTTTGAGCAAGTCCTTTTACGTTAACCACTAATTTTACTTTCTTGCCTTCCATACCTAAGCTGACCATTCTGCCAAATTGATCACCTAGCATGAATAATTTTTGGCCGTCTATCGTTGAGCTCGCTTCTTCAGAAAGCAGAATAGAAATTTCTTGTTTTGACTGAAGAATAGATTCTACTAGGTTCTGCGTTGCATATACTTTTGTTTCAGCTACTTTAAACAAATACTCAACCTCAGCCGGATACTCCCCAAAACGATCAATCATTTCATCTTGCAATTCTTGAATATCCTCTAGTGCTTCAATTCCTCTAAAGCGCTTATACATCTCAATTTTCAAGCGGCCGTCTGTAATGTACTGATCAGGGATATACGCGTCTAAGTCCAGATTCATTTCCACATTAAATTTCACACTTTCTCCGTCAGACCCGCGTCTTTCCTCTATCGCTTCTTTAAGCATTTGTGAATAGAGATCGAAACCGACAGAATCGATAAATCCATGCTGCTGAGCACCCAGTAGGTTTCCGGCGCCACGTATTGAAAGATCACGCATAGCAATTTTAAAACCAGAACCTAATTCAGTAAATTCCTTAATAGCTTGCAGACGCTTTTCAGCTACTTCTGTCAGTACTTTGTCTTTATGATACGTAAAGTACGCATATGCCACGCGATTTGAACGACCTACGCGTCCTCTTAATTGATACAGTTGTGATAATCCCATCTTATCAGCATTGTTAACAATGAGCGTATTTACATTTGGAATATCTACTCCTGTTTCGATAATAGTTGTACTCACAATCACGTCATATTCGCCTTCTAAAAAGCTTAAGATAACCGCTTCGAGTTCTGTTTCATTCATTTTTCCGTGGGCATACGTTACCCTAGCATCAGGCACGAGCATCGAAATTTCTTCTGCTTTTCGTTCAATATCTTCTACGCGATTATATAAAAAGTAAACTTGGCCATCACGCGCTAACTCACGCTCAATCGCTTCACGAACTAGAACTGGATTATACTCCACTACATATGTTTGAACCGGAAAACGATTTTCAGGCGGCGTTTCAATAACAGACAAATCCCTTACACCCAACATAGACATATGTAATGTTCGTGGAATAGGTGTTGCTGTAAGTGTAAGGACATCAACGTTTGCTTTCATTTGCTTGATTTTTTCCTTGTGCGTTACACCAAAACGTTGCTCTTCATCGATAACTAACAACCCTAAATCCTTATAAATCACATCTTTAGATAGTAAACGATGTGTACCAATCACTACATCTACGGTCCCATTTTTTAGCCCTTTAATTGTTTCCTGCTGCTGTTTACGGCTGCGAAAGCGGCTCAATAGCCCAATATTAATTGGGTAGTCTTGAAAACGCTCACGGATGGTTTCATAATGCTGCTGAGCTAAAATAGTGGTTGGTACTAAAATAGCCACTTGTTTTCCATCTGTCACAGCTTTAAACGCAGCACGAATGGCTACTTCTGTTTTTCCGTATCCAACGTCTCCACAAAGCAGACGATCCATTGGTCTTTCATGTTCCATATCCTTTTTAATTTCTTGTACAGAACGAAGCTGATCTTCGGTTTCTTGATAAGGGAAAGCTGTTTCAAATTCTCTCTGTAAATCGCCATCCGGGGAAAATGCATAACCTTTACTTGCTTCGCGCTCTGCATACAGTTTAATTAAGTCATCAGCGATGTCTTGAACAGAAGACTCAACTTTTCGTTTCACTTTCTTCCAGTCATTTCCGCCAAGTTTATATACTTTCGGCTCTTTCCCTTCAGAGCCTACATATTTTTGTACTTGATCAATCTGTTCAACAGGAACGTACAGCTTGTCAGAGCCTTCATATTTGATATGGATATAATCTTTATGATTACCGTTAATCTCTAACGTTTCCATTCCTAAATAACGGCCAATACCGTGGTTCACGTGAACGACATAGTCACCTACGTTTAACTCTGAATAGCTTTTAATACGCTCTGCATTGGAAAGCTTTTGACGACGCTTTGATTTCTTGATCCGTTTTTTAAACAATTCTTCCTCGGTTAAAACTGCTAATTTTTGCATCGGCAGTTCAAAGCCCATTTGTAAATCGCCTTCAATAATTTGAACAAGACCTGGCACAAGCTGACCATTTCCATCTAAAATAGATGAATCAATATCATAATCTGCTAGCACCCCTTCGAGTTTTTTCACGCGCTCTTTATCTGCTCCTAAGAGGACTACCGTATAATTAGCATTTTTCCAACGTTCAATTTCACTTTTTAATAAGTTCATTTGGCCGTAAAACTGCTGCATCTGCTTACATGAAATATTAATAATATTTTGCGGACTCGTATACGATACGTGCTTCAAAAATAACGATAAGTATAAAAACTGATGTTTTGCTCGCTGAATAAGAGATGGGAGCTTATGAGATAATTGAACATCTCGAACAATTTGCCCCTGTCCTAATAATTCTGTTATCCATTCAGCTTCCTCTGTTTCAAGCTGATCAGACGTCTCTTGAATTCGAGTTGTTTCATCAAAGATGACAAGGCCACCTTCTGGTAAATAATCTAGTAAACTAGCAGGCGATTCGTAAAAGAATGATAAATACTTGAACATATTTTCAAGAAGTTGACCTTGACGCAGCTGTTCGATTTCACCTTTAATATTTTCTGTTAAGGTAGCTTTTAGCGCTGCGTTTTTCACTTGCTGCAGCGTCGAAGCCAGCTGTGCTTCTAGTTCTTCAATTCCTTGGGCCACTTCATTTTGGCTCACAATGATTTCCGTAGCAGGGCCGATTGAAATTTCTTTTAACTGCTCTTGAGAGCGTTGATCCTCAATTGTAAAAGTACGAATGGAATCAATCTCTGTATCAAATAGTTCAATTCGGACAGGTAACTCTTCTGTTAACGGATAGATGTCAATTATTCCTCCGCGCACACTAAACTCACCCGGAGCTGAAACCATCGATGCCCGCTCATAGCCCAACTCAACTAACCTTTTTAAATAATGATCAACGTCGATGTCAATTCCCATTTGAAACGGCAGCTGCGTTTGCTCCCATCTTGCTTTAGGAGGTAGCAGCTTTCGAATCCCTGCAAGCGGCGTTACAACTACTCCACCTGTATGTTGACTCCAATAATTGAGTACTTCAATTCGCTGAGCCTTTAATTCTGGACTTGCAATCCCCACTTCTGTAGCAACTAAATCGTTAACAGGGTATAAGAAAACGTCTTTTTCCGGTAAAAGGTGCAAAAGGTCTTCATACACTTTTTGGGCTTGATATAAATTATGAGTCACTACTAATAAGGGGTATTTTTTATCCTCATTTAAGAGTGCCATTAATACAGATCGAGCTGAACCGGAAATTCCCGTTACTAACTGTTCTTTCAAACCTTCTTCTAAACTGCTGACAACAGCTCCAATTTCTTTATTTTCTTCAAATTGCTGTCTAATCCCTCGCAAAGGAATTCCCTCCTCCCATGATATGTCTAAACTAAACAGAAAAACGCTTTGGTTTGAGACCAAAGCTTTTTATTGTATAAATGTTTCGTACTGATGATAGTCTGGATTTCGTTCTAGCGCTTCTTGACAGTCTTCACAAATAATTTTAACCACGATGTCTCCACTATTATGGTAGTGAATAAAGTCTTTTCGTTCATCTGCGGTCAGGTGATTAAAACCGAGTGCTTCTGTATTGTGAGCTGTCTTTTCTATCATACCGACTTTTGCGCCACAATGTCTACAGAAATAATGAATAGACATACAAATCCTCCCAAATCTTTTAGTGTTAGTATGGACGATTGAGAGAAATTTTATTCTGCTTAATTATAGCGATTCATTACTTCTAAGAACGTTTGACCTAAAAAGTCTTCACTCGCGTGCACAGACGTTTTCATCGCTTCTTCCATATGAACCATTTCATCTTCTGTAAAGCGCCCTAGTACATAGTCAACTACTTTCATACCGTTTTTCGGACGATCAATCCCAATACGAATTCGGTTAAACTCTTGGGTTTTTAAATGCTGAATAATTGATTTTATTCCGTTATGGCCGCCTGGACTTCCTTTTGTACGCAATCTTACTTTTCCGCACGGTAAATCTAAGTCATCGTAAATAACAAGCAAGTCTTCGACGTCTATATCAAAATAGTCCATTAACGGGCGAATACTTTCTCCTGATAAATTCATATATGTTAGAGGCTTTAATAATATGACTTTTTCTCCTCTTATTATACCTGTTCCATATATTCCGTTAAACTTTGTTTTATCTAATGAAATCATAAACTGTTCGGCAATTTTATCAATTGCCATAAATCCTATGTTATGACGAGTACGGTCATATTCTTTTCCAGGATTCCCTAAACCAACGATTAATTTCAAAATAGATACTCCTTTCCACTCTATGTAAGTTGTACATAATAGGTAAATGTCTTTAATGTTTTACATTACTATATAGTATCACTTTTATTATAATCAATTCACACAAAAAGACGTAACCTTTTGGTTACGTCTTTTTATATTATTCTTCGCTATCTTTTTCTTTTGTTGCTTCAACGTCGCCTTCAGCATCCTGAACTTCGCCGCTATCCGGCTCTTCTTCCTGTTGAGGAGGTAGTACAGAAGCAACTGTATCTTCTGCATCATGCGTAATTTCTAGCTTTTTATCTACCTTAATATCCCCTACTGTAATTGTATCGTTAATTCCCAAATCTGATACATCTACATCAATAGATGATGGGATATCTTGCGGCAAGCCTTTTAATGAAATTTCATATAGAGACTGCTGTAATACGCCGCCTTCTTTTGTTCCTTTTGCTTCTCCTACTAGAGATAAAGAAACTTCAGTATCAATTTCTTTCTTCATGTCGACCACTTGGAAATCGGCGTGGACAATTTCGTTTTTTAATGGATCGGTTTGAATATCATGTAACATTACGGAATATTTTTGCTTGTCCACTTGTAATGTTAACACTCCATTGCGTCCTGCTTCACGAATAGTCTTAATAAAATCAGCACTGTTTAAGTAAATAGGCGTGGATTCTGTTTTATTTCCGTAAACAACCGCTGGGAAGTTTCCTTCGTCGCGAATTTTTCTATTTGTAGAATTTTTGAAATCCGTTCTTTTATTTGCTTGAATTGAAATACTCATTTTATTCACCTTCCAGTATGTTTTCTACTTAAAATGTACCCTTTTTAGAAGGCTGCTAAACATAAAACTCGTTTCAATCAGCAATATATCTTTGCTCATCCCGTCCAAATCCCTTTAAAACCAAGGATTAGCCCATTTAATTTTTTTCAAAAAAACCTCTTTCCAAATGGAAAGAGGTTCTGTTTATCAATCAAATAACGTACTAACTGATTGCTCTTCGTGAACACGAATAATCGCTTCACCAATTAACGGAGCTACCGAAAGTTCTGTTACTTTACCAATTTTCTTATCTTCTGTTAAAGCAATAGAGTTTGTTACAGCTAGCTCTTTGATTGTAGAATTTTGAATACGCTCAATCGCAGGGCCTGAAAGAACTGGGTGTGTACAACAAGCATATACTTCTTTTGCACCTGCTTCAATTAATGCACTTGCACCAATTGTAATTGTACCAGCTGTATCAATCATGTCATCAATCAAGATTGCTGTTTTCCCTTCCACTTGTCCAACAATGTTCATAACTTCTGCTACGTTTGGACGTGGGCGACGTTTGTCAATGATAGCGATCGGCGCTTTTAGACGTTCCGCTAAACGGCGAGCACGCGTTACGCCACCGTGGTCCGGAGATACAACAACAACGTCATCAAGGTTTTTACTCTTGAAGTATTCACCTAAAATTGGAACACCTACTAAATGGTCAATTGGAATATCGAAGAAACCTTGAATTTGAGGAGCATGTAAATCTAATGTGATAATACGAGTAGCTCCCGCTTTTTCAATGATATTTGCTGCTAATTTGGCAGTGATTGGTTCACGTGCACGAGCTTTACGATCCTGACGAGCATAGCCATAGTAAGGCATAACGATGTTAATTGTTTTAGCTGATGCACGTTTTAATGCATCAATCATAATTAATAATTCCATTAAGTGTTCGTTAACTGGAGCACTTGTTGATTGAATGATAAATACATCACAACCACGGATACTTTCTTCAATGTTAATTTGAATTTCACCGTCACTGAAACGATCAACCGAACATTTACCTAATTCCACACCAATTACTTTTGCGATCTCTTCAGCTAAAGCCTTGTTTGAATTTAGCGTAAATAACTTTAAATTTTCATCAGCATATACATTTGACATTTTATTGTGAAACCTCCGTCAGGATTTTTTATTAATATCAAGCTTTTCAGCATAGTTTTCTTTATTTACTTGTTTCGCACGAGCAATTGATAATGCTTTTCCTGGCACATTATCCGTTACGGTTGAACCAGCTGCAACATAGGCGCCTTCACCAATTGTTACAGGTGCAATTAAGTTTGAGTTACATCCTACGAATGCCCCATCTTCAATCTTTGTTAAAAATTTATTTTTCCCATCGTAGTTAACTGTAATAGATCCGCACCCTAAGTTTACACCTTTTCCGACCTCTGCGTCTCCAATATAACTTAAATGAGAAGCTTTGCTACCTTTGCCAAAAGATGCTTTTTTAATTTCTACAAAGTTTCCTACGCGCACTTCATCTCCAATTAATGATTGAGGACGAATATGTGCAAATGGGCCAATTGTGACTTCGTGACCAATTTCACTATCGTGAGCAACAGAATGGCGAATAGAAGTATTATTACCTATTTTGCAGTCTTTAATTTCACTGTTAGGTCCTACTTCACAGTTCTCTCCAATTACAACTGTTCCTTGAATAACCGTACCAGGATAAATAACCGTATCTCTGCCAATGACAGCATCTGCTGAAATGTACGTGTTAGAAGGATCCACAATCGTCACTCCATTTAACATATGCTGCTTGTTGATACGCTTTTTCATTGTTTCTTCTGCTTGAGACAGAGCAAATCGATCATTAACGCCCAATGTTTCAGCAAAATCGGATGTTTGATATGCAGAAATAATTTGACCTTCATTTTTTAGAATTTCGATAACATCAGGTAAATAGTACTCTCCCTGTACATTATCATTTGAAACTTTTGAAAGTGTCTCAAATAATTTCTCATTATCAAAACAGTACGTACCAGTATTAATTTCCTGTACAAGACGCTCTTGTTCTGTGGCATCTTTATGCTCAACAATCTTTTCAACAGAGCCTTGTTCATTTCGAATGATGCGTCCATATCCTGTTGGATCTTCTGCATGAGCCGTTAAAATAGTTGCCATTGCATTTGTTGCTTCATGATGCTTTAATAAAGATTCAATTGTTTCAGCTGTAATAAGCGGAGTATCTCCACATACAACAATTGTCGTACCTTTTTCATGTGCAAGTAAAGATTCTGCTTGCATTACTGCATGAGCTGTTCCTAACTGCTCTTCTTGTAAAGCAAATAAGCTTTTATCTCCAACATGTGATTTCACTTTTTCGGCACCGTGACCTACAACTGTAATTAAATTTGTTAAATCTAAGCGTGATAACTGATCAATTACGTGTTGCACCATCGGTTTGCCACACACAGGGTGTAACACTTTATATAAAGATGACTTCATACGTGTACCCTGACCAGCTGCCAATATGACTGCATATCTTTTTGACATAACAGGCCTCCAATTTTACCTTTTTATCCATTAAGAATATTATATCAAAAATGACAGCATTTCAAGGAATCATTTATAAGTCATGAATTTTATTTTTTGGTAATGCTAAAGTTTTACAAAGGTGTGAAATTATATAAGCGGTAATCAAAAAGAAAAGAGCCTACTTTTCAGTAGACTCTTAATGTATCATATGTTTACGAAGCACCCGCTTCTTCGAATTCAACTTCTACCTCACCTAAACGATGATATTCTGCTAAAACAGCATCTTGAATCTTTCCGCGAGTATTTGAATTGATTGGATGTGCAATATCACGGAACTCACCATCCGGTGTACGTTTACTTGGCATGGCTACAAATAAGCCATTATTACCATCAATCACACGAATATCATGAACAACAAATTCACCATCTAATGTGATTGAAGCAATCGCTCTCATACGTCCTTCAGTGTTCACGCGGCGTAATCTTACGTCAGTTACTTCCATCTTGTTCACCACCTTTTTCTATGCGAAGCTTTACATACTTAATTCCACAGAATTTTGTGTTTTCCTGCTATTCAGAAAAAATTTTTAGAAAATTTTCGCAAAAAAAGTGAACAATTGGAAGTTACTTGCTTTTTGTTAGAAATTTGTTAATTTAATTACCCTTTAACAAGCGCAATAACTTCAATTTCAACAAGTACATCTTTAGGTAGTCTCGCTACTTCTACACATGAACGTGCCGGCTTATGGTCGCCGAAGTAGTCACCATAGACTTCATTTAATGCTGCGAAGTCGTTCATATCTTTAATGAACACGGTTGCCTTTACAACTGTATTTAGAGAAGCTCCTGCTTCTTCAAGAACTGCTTTTAGATTTTCAAATACTTGAGTAGCTTGTACTTGAACATCGCCTTCGACCAACGTACCATCTGGACGAAGTGGAATTTGACCTGAACTGTAAAACAAGTTATTCACAACAATTCCCTGTGAATATGGACCAATAGCTTGCGGTGCATTTTTTGTTTGAACCTGTAACATATGTTCCTCTCCCTTACTTGATCAAATATATTTTAAGTAATTGCCTTCCTGTACACGAATTTGTTTATCTTTAATATTTACATCTGTTAATTGTACAAGAGACACATACTCATCCACTAAACGTTCTTCAATATCTTCTGATTCTACTAAAACTCCAATACCAGCAACAGTTGCATCAAACTCTTCAAGCAAACTAACCATTCCATTTACCGTACCGCCGGCTTTCATGAAGTCATCAATGATGAGTACATTTGACCCCACCGCTAAACTTCTCTTAGCTAACAGCATCGTTTGAATGCGCTTAGATGAACCTGACACGTAGTTAATACTAACGGTCGATCCTTCAGTTACTTTACTGTCTCTGCGCACAATAACAACGGGCACGTCTAAATACTGAGCAACCGCATACGCAATAGGAATACCTTTTGTTGCTACAGTCATCACCACATCGATTTTGCGGTTAGCAAAAAGCGATGCATACAAGCGACCGATTTTATTCACAACGCGGGGGTTCCCTAAAATATCAGTTAAATATAAATATCCACCTGGCAATAAACGCTCAGGTTTTTCAATCAACCCACATAATTCTTGAACAAGCTGACCGGCTTCTTCATTCGTCATCTTTGGAATGAATTTAACTCCGCCGGCAGCCCCTGGTAGCGTAACCAAAGTTCCGATACCCTGCTGTTCAAAAGTTTGTTTAATAATCGCCATATCTTCGCTAATAGATGATTTTGCGGAATCATATTTATCTGCAAAATACGTAAGAGGGATAAGGCGCTGAGGGTTTTGAATGAAATAGTTGGTCATATCAATTAATCGTCCACTACGTCGAAACTTCATAACATCCTCCTGAAAATCCGAATATTGTAATGTAAATATAACATTAACATACGGATTTATTCAAGCGTTATTCGTTCACCTAGTAACCTAACTGCATAAACTTTATCACAAAAGCCACGTAATCCATTATAAATGCGATGCATACGTGAATCATGCTGTACAAGTCCAAATACAGTTGGCCCACTGCCGCTCATGAGTACAGCATCGGCGCCAAAACGCTTTATTTGTTCTTTAATGAGAGCTACTTCCGGATGCATTTTCAGCGTTACTGCTTCCAATACATTTCCGACAAGGCTACACATTTGATCATAATTTCCTGATTGTATGGCGTGAACCATCTCATCTACTTTAGGATGATCCATTTCCTCAATTTTTAAGTTTCGATATACATCTGCTGTAGAAACACCTATTTCAGGCTTAGCCAAAATCACCCAGCAGCTTGGAGGTGCCTCAATATGCTCTACAATCTCTCCGCGCCCTGTAGCAAGAGCTGTCCCTCCGTACACGCAAAAAGATACGTCAGAGCCAATCTCAGCCCCTATTTCTGCAAGTGTGTCTAATGATAACCCTAATTCCCATAACGTATTTAAACCGCGTAATGTAGCAGCCGCGTCACTGCTGCCTCCAGCTAATCCAGCAGCTACTGGAATATGTTTATCAATTAATATATTTACACCTTTTGAAATGTTATAACGTCGCTTCAAAATCTGCGCTGCCTGATAAGCAAGATTTCGCTGGTCATCTGGAACAAAGCGATTATGAGAATAAATAACAATTCGTCCATCTTCACGATCAGAAAGTTCAATTCTGTCCGCTAAATCAATTGTTGTCATAATCATCTTAACTTCATGGTAACCATCTGGGCGTTTATGTAACACATCAAGTGACAAATTTATTTTAGCCGGTGCTTTCACCATTAATTTCAACTTACTTCACCTACTTCATCTTATCGAGTTTAACGCTATTTTATCATAAAATGAACAAGATATAGCTGTTCATTTAAACATCTTTGTTTAATCCTCTGTTTTATCTTTCATTTTGGGACAAAAAAACCGAAGCGGTTATACACTTCGGTTTTCCTCATTTCACTTTAAATAATCGCATAAGCATTGATTTTCACTATTGCCTTAGCTGCTGCTGTGCAAGCTCCACTGCTCGCTTCACCATATTGCCTGCGTCTTTTGCCCGAATAGCGCCCCAACCTTCTGCTTGTACAGTATCGTAAAAACCAAGTTCTTTAGCCAGTTCTTCTTTCAGCTTCGATGACATAATCCCTCTACGCCTTGACATTGTACATGGCTCCTTTACGTATAAAATGAAATTTCAACCTGAATCTCCTCGCTCTTTATACATGAAAATGCGAGGACGATATGTATAGTATGTATAAAAAATAATGTATATATAATTTGAAAAAAAGACCAATAAAAAAGCAGTAAACCAATGTCCACTGCTCATCACCACTTGCTATATTGCCTATGTCATTCTTAGAAAAATTTTAGTTGCACTGTTTCCGTTAACACATCTGCGTAACTATACGAAACGCGCTCCAAAGAGTTTTCCTCTTGATCTAATTCAACGATAAAAACAGATGGGTACGTTTCTGTTAATACACCTGAACGTTCTACTGTTTTTCTACGACCACCGTTTGCTTTTAAAGTTAATCGTTGGCCTAGGTGCAAATCCAGCGCTTGCTTAATATCAGACAAAGTTTTCGCCATATTGGTCCACCTCACTATGTATAGTGTAACACATGTTAGAAAAATAGTCAAAAACATAAAATTATAACAATCTATCTCTAATTGTGTCAATAAATAATTTTCAACATGAATCTACATTTCGCTGTTAGTATGCTCGTTTTTTAACGAAATATGTATATCTTTAGCAAATATTGAAAATGATTTTGTGAAATTCAGCGTATACTTTGGCTTCATACGAAAAAACAACTGGTTGCACATCATGCGTGTACATGCTGTAACCAGTTGTTTTTATTTCTACTCATCGCTTTCATAAGGCATGCCCGTGCGAAGCAGCCCTTTTGTTTCTACTCCTCCTAAACCTTTAGCACCCGTTAATGTATTACGTAAGACGTCCCATACATTAATACGATCCGTGAAAGGAGTAAAACTTAGTTTTGCTACTACATACACGGGGTCAAGCGCATGAATATTTACACGCGAAGGTGAACTAGCAAAGTTTGCTCCAGCTTGAATCAATAATTCAAAATGCGATTGACAGGCACCTGCAAAAATCACCAGCTGATCTAAATTACCAACTCTTTTTCTTGCTTCTTGGACTGTTCGAATATAGTGCTTGGAATGTCTATAAGCAAGAAGATCATCCTTATTTCCTTTTCCTTTGGAATAAGCATCATGCCCTGTCAGCACCAGAATATCAGGCCTTACATCCTCAATTAACTTTCCAACTTTCTCCGGCATCTCTGACTCTACGCAATGAACACCATAAACAGGAACACCAATTTTTTCGTAAACTAATAAACATTTACGTAAATAATTAGGGTCTCCGTCTACGTGCAGGACCTTTCCAGGAATTTGAAACAAGCGATGTGAATGGCTGTATCCATTAGTCATGCTATATTCAGTTTTCTCTCGAACGAGCCGATAATCCTGTTGAATAAGCTCCAAGGATCTTTCTAAAAGTTCTTCTTCTTGTTTTTTTCTTTGATCCTGTTCTTTAGCATCCACAACCTCTAAATCTGTACAAGGAGCGTCGGCAATCAACCGAACGTCTTCTCCTATTAAAGTCGCATATTTCCCCGCTTCGCTGTCATTAATAGCTATAACACGAAAAAGCAAATCTCTTTGATAAGAAGGTCGTGTAACTATATCACCAATTTTGATGTTCATATGCTTCACTCCGTCTTTGCTACTTCAAAAATAAATTCTCTTCATAGCCTATGACTTCATGATAAAAATGTGATGATTTAGCGAAATGATTTTAAAAGTTGGTCACTTAACGCTCCGAATTCTTGAATAGACAGCGTTTCGCCTCTTCTTTTCGGATCAATTTCAGCAGTTGCAAGTGCTTGCTCAATGTCCGCTTTTTTCTGTTTCCCATTTGGCAAGTTGTTCACTAGATTGTTTAAAATAGTTTTTCGGCGCTGTCCAAAACTTGCTCGTACAACTTGGAAGAAGAATGCTTCATCTTGTACTTCTACCGCTGGCTTCGGTCTTCTCAGCAGCCGAATAACAGCTGAATCTACATTAGGCTGCGGATTAAATACTGTTTTAGGCACAATCATAACCGTCTCAGCCTCTGTATAGTATTGAATCGCAATAGAAAGTGAACCGTACTCCTTTGTTCCCGGTTTAGCTGCTATACGGTCGGCAACTTCTTTTTGAAGCATAACAACGATTCCCCGTACCGGAATTTGCTCTTCTAATAATTTCATCAAAATGGGTGTCGTCACGTAATACGGTAAATTCGCAACGACCATTAAATCTTCTATGTTTTCGAATTCTTGTTCGAGCGTCTCTTTTAAATCCGCTTTTAACACATCTTGATGAATAACTTTTGCATTTGGGTAAGGAGAAAGAGTGTCGGCTAAAATCGGAAGCAGACGCTGGTCGATTTCAAATGCCAGTACTTTTTTTGCGCGCTTTGCTAGCTGTTCAGTTAACGCTCCGATACCGGGTCCAATTTCAATTGCTCCCGTTTCTTCTGTTATTTCTGCATGATCAACAATGCGATGTAAAATGTTCGTATCAATTAAAAAATTTTGTCCCAAACTCTTTTTAAATGTAAAACCGTATTTCTTTAAAATTTCCTTGGTTCGATTAGGCGTTGCAATATCTTTTAACACGATTCCTTTTCCTCCTTATTTATCTGCTCAACAGCTTTGATAAACTCCTCTTTTGAAATTTGGAACATCTGTAATCGTTTATGAAGCTGCTTTCCATTGGCATAGCCTATTTTTAATAACTTTCCTATTCTTTCACGTCGAGACTTGGCTTTACTATCTCCTACCAAACGAGCTACGATTAAATCCTCTTGAGAAATCTCCATATCTGCTTCTACCCACTCTTGCTTTACATCTTTTAGTGCTTTTTGAATAGACGCAATAGAAGCATGTTCAACTCCAATACCTTTGCCGTTTTTAGGGCGAGCCTCTTCTTTATCTAAAAATGCATGTTTACATCCTGGAACACGTTCTGAAACAATATTTCGAATTCGCTGTCCTGGATAATCTGGATCTGTAAAAATAATTACGCCTCTTGTTTTTTGAGCTAATTTTACTTTTTCAATGGTTTCTTCATTTACAGCTGATCCATTTGTCTCGATAGTATCCGCATCCACTGCACGTTTAATCGCTACGGTATCGTCCCGACCTTCTACTACAATAATTTCTTTAATCTTCATTTCTTCCTCCAAAACATTCAGTTTTGTTCATTTGCTTTTCAGTAAAAATGAAATGCTCGTTACTCACATCATTTTTCTTCTATGAAATCAACGTTTTATCTTATTATCAACTAAATTAAAAAGCATCTATCTGTTATTTTAACTGAAAAAGGCAGAGGATAACATTCTCCTCTGCGCCTATCTTTACTTTAACACGAAAATGATTGTTATATGAGAAAAAGTTTTAATCATTAATGCCAAATAGCTTTTTAGCGTTAGCTGTTGTAATATCAGCCAACTCTTCATACGTTATGCCTTTTAACTCTGCAATTTGCTCCGCTACGTATGACACATAACCAGGTTCATTGCGCTTGCCGCGGAATGGATGAGGAGTTAGATAAGGACAGTCTGTTTCAATTAATAGTTTATCTAAAGGAAGTTCTGCAGCAACTTCTTTTGGTTTTTTTGCATTTTTAAAAGTAACAGGTCCACCAAAAGAAATATACATATTCATATCCATACACTGCTTCGCTACTTCAATACTGCCCGTGAAGCAATGCATAATCCCGCCTACTTCCTCTACGTGCTCTTCTTTTAAAATGGTTACCACGTCTTCGGTGGCATCACGATTATGAATAATGATAGGTAAATTCACTTTGCGCGCTAAGCGAATTTGACGGCGAAATACGTCCTTTTGAACCTCTTTAGGTGATTTATCCCAATGATAGTCTAATCCCATCTCTCCTAAAGCCACAACTTTCGGATGCTGAGCTAACTCTTCAATCCAAGCTAAATGCTCATCCGTCATATCAATTGCATCTACTGGATGCCAGCCTACACTAGCATAGATAAAGTCGTACGTTTCAGCTATTTGAATAGCTTTTTTAATGGTAGGTTCATCAAATCCAACAACCACCATGTTTTGAACACCTTTTTCTAACGCGCGATTAATTACTTCTTGCAAATCGTCTTCATACTGTTCTGCGTTTAAATGAACATGTGTATCAAATAACATCTAATCGATCCTTTCCATGAATAAAAGGGGGTCCTCGCATGTTACACGTGAAACACCCCTTTTAACTATACTTATTTTATCTTCGTGCCGTTTGCTAAGTTTTGATCTACGCTTGCTAGTGAAAGACCATTCTCATCTTCACCGGCTAAAATCATTCCTTGTGATAGTTCGCCGCGCAATTTTACAGGTTTTAAGTTGGTTACACAAATTACTTTGCGACCTACTAATTCTTCAGGCTTATAAAACTTGGCAATACCTGATACAACTTGGCGTTTTTCATAGCCAAGATCAAGCTGCAGCTTTAATAGTTTATCTGCCTTCTTAACTGGTTCTACTTGCGTAACTTGCGCTACACGAAGCTCTACTTTCATGAAATCATCAATCGTAATCTCTTCAGAAGGCTCTTCCTTCACAACAGGTTTTTCTTCCTTCGGAGCACTTCCTTGCATCTGCTCTTTAATAAACGCTACCTCTTCTTCTCGATCTAGACGAGGGAACATTGGCTCACCTTTTTCTACTTTTGTGCCTTCTTTAAGCATATTAAAGCGCGTCGTGCTTTCCCACGTTTTTAACACATCTTCTTTTACACCGATCTGAGCAAAAATTTTCTCAGGTGTACGTGTTAAGAACGGCTGTAGTAATACCGCAATGTGACGAATTGATTCAGCTAGATGTGTCATAACGGAAGCAAGTTCTGCACGCTTATTCTCATCTTTTGCTAACGCCCAAGGCTGCGTTTCATCAATGTATTTATTCGTGCGGCTTACATATTGCCAGATAGAAGCAAGAGCCACTGAAAACTCCATATCCTCCATCGCTTCTTCATATTTATTCACTGTATCTTTTTGAGCTTGTACGATAAGTGCATCAAACTCGGTTACATTTCCTTCATAAGTCGGAATAACACCATCAAAATACTTATTAATCATCGCCACTGTACGGTTAACTAGGTTGCCAAGGTCATTTGCTAAGTCAAAGTTAATACGTTCAACAAACGCTTCTGGTGTGAATACACCGTCTGAACCGAATGGAACTTCACGAAGCAAGTAGTAACGAAGGGCATCTAACCCATAGCGGTCAATCAATGTCACTGGGTCTACTACATTCCCTTTTGACTTCGACATCTTTCCATCTTTCATTAATAACCAGCCGTGAGCAAATACTTTCTTAGGAAGTGGCAAATCAAGTGCCATCAACATGATTGGCCAATAAATGGTATGGAAACGTACGATTTCTTTTCCTACTAAATGTACGTTAGCCGGCCAGTATTTTCGATAGTTTTCATCATTTTCAGTATCATACCCAAGAGAGGTGATATAGTTAGAAAGCGCATCAATCCATACGTAAATAACGTGTTTTGGGTTACCTGGAACTTTTACCCCCCAATCAAACGTCGTACGAGAAACAGCTAAGTCTTCAAGACCCGGCTTAATAAAATTATTGATCATTTCGTTTTTACGAGACTCCGGTTGAATAAATGAAGGGTTCTCTTCATAAAAAGCTAGTAAACGATCTACGTATTTCCCCATTTTAAAGAAATAGGACTCTTCTCGAACGAGCTCTACAGGGTGTCCGCTATCCGGGCTTTTCCCACCTACAACTTTTCCATTTTCAACGATTGGATCTACTAGTTGATGCTCTGTATAGTACGTCTCATCGGGAACTGAATACCAACCTTCATACTCATCAAGATAAATATCACCCTGTTCTAAAAGGCGCGCGAAAATCTTTTCCACGATTTCTTTATGTCTTGGTTCTGTTGTACGGATAAAATCGTCATACGAAATATCCATCTTATCCCACAGCTCTTTGATTCCAGAGACAATATCATCTACGTATTGCTGAGGTGTCACGTTTTTCTCTTCTGCTTTTCGCTGAATTTTTTGACCATGTTCATCCGTACCTGTTAAATAACGTACGTCAAACCCTCTCAAACGTTTATAACGAGCCATTGCATCTCCCGCTACCGTCGTGTATGCGTGCCCTATATGTAATTTACCACTCGGATAATAAATCGGCGTAGTAATGTAAAATGTATTATTTCCATCTGCCATGTTCATAACCTCCAACATTCCATTTCAACATTTTGATTTATATGGATGTAATCATATAAACCCTGTCTTCTTATTCTACTATCTATCATACTATTTTACATGATAATTTCAAAACATTCTCTTCCTATATACACGGGAATATGACGGATTCACTTCATTTTTAAATAATCGTTATTTTCCCAAAAAATAATCCTGTTAATTGTATCAGCTTCGCCCTATTTTTATAAAAAATATACCCCCATTCAAAAAGTCACTTTGATAAAAACGACAAATAGGTCTAATTTTGTCGTTTTATGTCGAATTATATTTACCCTATCTTCAAAATAGTTAATATCAAGCTATTTAGGCGATTAATCTTTTTTCCAATGAAACCCCTTGTCATTCCTTGACTGACGGTCACAATTAGCTTCTAAACGAGTCGGGGAAAAAATTTTTTCCCAGCTACATTTTTTTACATATAAAATGATTGACTAGTTTTGGAAACGCTGGTATTATGAAAGTACGTTGAAATTGTCGAATAATGACGAAAGTAATAACATAGAAAAATGATCATTGAGAGGAGAACGATTAACATGAAATCTACAGGTATTGTTCGTAAAGTTGATGAATTAGGACGCGTAGTAATTCCAATTGAATTACGTCGTACATTAGGAATTGCAGAGAAAGATGCTCTAGAAATCTATGTAGATGAAGAGCGCATCATCTTAAAAAAATATAAACCAAACATGACTTGCCAAGTAACAGGTGAAGTATCTGATGATAACATTCAACTTGCTAGCGGCAAATTAATTCTAAGCCGTGAAGGTGCAGAACAAATCATGAAAGAACTTCAAGATTCTTTACAAGCTTCTAAATAAAACGAAAAGCTGTCTATGATAGACAGCTTTTTTTAATGTACGTGATATTCACTATAAATGTCTCGTTTTGATACATCTCGGTCTTTTGCCACTTGCTTAATCGCTTCTTTGTTTGAAAGTCCTTCTTCTACATAGTGATCAACGTGCTCGATAATGGTGAGCTGTTCCCACCATAGATTACTTTCATCTGGCGCTTCTTCATTTGTCCCTTCAAGAATTAAGCAGAATTCCCCTCTAATATCTGTGGCATTTGTCCATTCAATTGCTTCTAATACGCTTCCTCTTAAAAATTCTTCATAGCGTTTGGTTAACTCTCTACATAACACAATAGATCGGTTCCCTAAAATTTCTTCTATACTCTTTAGCGTTTCTTTTAATCGATGAGGGGCTTCATAAAATATCATGCTTTCTTTAATATACTGAAGCTCTTGAAGCTGTTCTTTACGCTGTTTTTTATTTCTGTTTAAAAATCCATAGAAATAAAACTGCCCTGTAGGTAGACCAGAAGCAATTAAAGCTGTTAATGCTGCGTTAGGCCCCGGCAGCGGAACAACCGTATATCCTTCTTTAACGGCAGCTACCACTAACTCATAACCAGGATCTGAAATACAGGGCATACCCGCGTCGCTTACTAAAGCAATATTTTTTTCACTGTCCAAGTCGCTTAACAGCTGTTCACTTTTTGTATGTTTATTATGTTCATGATAACTTGTAATAGGCGTATCGATTTCAAAGTGGTTACATAGTTTTTTCGTTTGTCTCGTATCTTCTGCGGCAATATAATCAACTTCTTTTAAAATTCGAATCGCACGAAATGTCATATCCTCTAAGTTTCCAATAGGAGTGGGAACTAAATATAAAACGCCTCGTTCATTCGATACATCATAACTTTTTTGTGATTTCATTCTGCTTTTCTTGCTCCCTTCGAATGTAAGCCTGTTTTTGCATTCTGCTTAACTGTTTGAACCAATACTCTTTTTGCATAGCTTCTGTTTTAGAAGTAAACACCTCATGCCAAATTAATGAAACAGGCCTTCTTGCTCTCGTATATTTTGCCCCTTTCCCTTCATTATGGACAGAAATACGTTTTTGCAAATTATTCGTGTAACCAGCGTAATACGTACAGTCCTTGCATTCAACTACATAAAAATAATGATTATTCTGTTCCATATAAAATCCTTTTTAATTCGTCCGTGTATTCATCATTATCTTGGTAGACCACCAGCGGAGGAAGAATCTTTAAATCTGGACTTCCATCCTTCGTACCTTCAATTAAAAGTGTATTTGCTTCTTTCCCATCTTTAGGATAGACAAACTGAAGTCTCTTTGGCTCTAAACGGTATTGCCTCATTAACGTAACGATATCTAATAGTCTCCCTGGACGGTGAACCAATGCTACTTTTCCGCCTTGCTTAACTAGTTGACTACTGGCTCTAATCACATCTTCCAACGAACAATGAATTTCGTGGCGAGCGATTGCAAAGTGTTCGTTTTCATTTATTTCTTCTTTATTGGATGTGGTGAAATAAGGAGGATTACATGTTACAACATCATATTTTCCATAACCCAGTTCTTGAGGTGCATTTTTTAAATCACCATGTATCATTTTAATCTGCCCATCCAGCTGATTATACGCAATACTTCTTTGTGCCATACTATGTAGCCGCTCTTGAATTTCTACACCAATGATTTTTCCCTTTGTTCGTTTAGATAAAAACAGTGGGATTACACCGTTTCCTGAACATAAATCAACCAAGTTGCCTTTACGAATTGGGACATAAGCAAAGTGAGATAAAAGCACAGCATCCAATGAAAAGGAAAAGACAGATGGACTTTGAATAATGCGCATTTCCTCATCGGCTAATAGATAATCTAAACGTTCATCTCCATATAACTCAACCATAATCGTTCTTCTCCTTGTACATCTATTATTTACATCTTTTACTCATAAAAAGAACCTCTCCAAAAGGGAGAGGTGTTGTTACTTTTTATTTAAAAATGACAAGCAAAACAAACAGTCTCCATCTTTACGCACACTTCCATAATGAATGTTACAAATATGAAAACCCTCTTGGTAAAGGCGAGCCAAATTGTCATATCCTTCTCCGATATCAATTTGTTTTTGCTCTTTTGTTTGAGCGCTTGCTTTTGAATGTCTATTTTTCAGCTTCGTTTCGAAGTTTGTCTGGTCAAGGCGACGGCGCAAATGATCATTTTCTATTTGCAGATGATGATTTTCTTCAATTAGCTCAGCAAGATGCTCTTTCAACTCACCTAACTGCTTATATAAATGACCAATTTGTTCCTCCATGTTTGTCACCGAATCAAAAATCTCTTTTTTATCCACCTTTGCCCACCTCGTTAATCTGTGGCTTGAAACGAAACAGCACCTTCATTATTGATCTCATCCAGAGTATACTCTAAAATTTGTTCGTGATCTGACAGTTCCACTTGAATAATTCTTTCCAAAATATTCAAACCTACTACACGTCCTGAACCATCTGAAGTTTTAATTGTTGAGCCTATATCAGGAAGCTGTTCTTTTGCCGTTTCATACTCATCATTTTCATATTTTAAACAACACATCAAACGTCCGCATAAACCAGAAATTTTCGTTGGATTAAGCGATAGGTTTTGGTCTTTGGCCATCTTAATAGAAACCGGCTCAAAATCACCTAAAAACGTTGAGCAACATAGCATACGTCCACAAGGACCTATCCCACCCAACAGTTTTGCCTCGTCTCGTACACCAATTTGACGAAGCTCAATTCGCGTACGGAAAATAGCAGCTAAATCTTTAACTAGCTCTCTAAAATCAATACGGCCGTCTGCTGTAAAATAAAAAATGACTTTATTACGATCAAACGTATATTCTACATCTACTAACTTCATATCTAAATCGTGTGATTGAATTTTTTGCACGCATACGTCATACGCTTCTCTAGCAGCTTGTTTATTTTCATCCACAATCAGCCTGTCTTTTTGTTCAGCAATGCGGATTACTTTTTTCAAAGGAAGCACGACATCATGTTCACTTACTTGCTTTTTGTTAATAACCACTCTGCCAAATTCAACACCACGAACTGTTTCTACAATAACAAACTCACCATCTGGAATTGTAAGTTCTCCAGGGTCAAAATAATATATTTTTCCCGCTTTTTTAAAGCGAACGCCTACTACATCATACAAGCTTTTATCCCTCCTGCAAATCCAACACCAGCTGTTCCATTAATAACTGTAGATTCATATTTGAATTTAATTTATTTTTGGCCTTCAAGATAACCTCTAAGCGATAAATCGCTTTTTCCTGCGTTGTCTGAAGAGCTTGCTGTTTTAATTCTTCTATTTTATGACGATAGACGATTTTAGACTCTTGTCCAACTTGCAGCGTCAACAAATCACGGTAAAGAAGCATCAATAAAGTTAAACCAATATGAGCTTGTTCTTTTTCTTTAAAATGTGTTACCCACTTTTCATGAATAAAAAGAAGAGCTTGTTGAGGTCTCGTTGTTAACACTTCATATAATTGTATCACTAACTTTATTGCAAGTCCAAACCATTCATCTTTACTTAATTCAATTGCTTCATCAATGCTGTTTGTTAAATTAGACAAGATGGACGCATCTACTGCGGAAAGGCCATTTTCTACTAGTTTTTCAGCTAACTGTTCTGGTGTAAGAGATCGAAATGATATTACTTGGCAACGTGAGATAATCGTATCTAATAAGCGCTGTATATTTTCTGTTAATAAAATTGCATAAGTTCCGTTGCCAGGCTCTTCTAAAAATTTCAGTAAACTATTTGCTGCGCTTACTGTCATTTTATCAACATGATTCACAATATATAACTTTTTATTAGATTCAACACCGGTTTTTGTGAATTCTGATTGCAAGAATTGAATTTGCTCTTTTTTAATCGATAAACCAGCTGGCTCAATCAAGTGAATATCTGGATGATTACCTGAATCAATTCGCCGGCAGTTACTGCACTCATGGCATGGCCTATGATTAACTGGATTTTGGCAAAACAGTGCTTTAGCAAACAAAAAACTAATTTGTTTTTTACCTGTTCCTTTGCTTCCTTCAAATAAATAAGCATGAGCAACTCGCTCTTTAAGTAAGCTGTTTTGCAAAATCTTTAATACGTTCGGCTGAAGAGCTTCAAGCTGTTCCCATGTATTTCCCATTCAATCATCACTTTCTATTTAAAATCTTCTCTCTTAAAATTGATGAAATTGATCTACTGGTAGTACGAATACTGTAGCTCCGCCCACTTCAACTTCAACAGGATACGGAATGTATGAATCTGCATTACCACCCATCGGTGCCACAGGAGAAATCATCTGTCTGCGGTTTTCACATTGGCCCTTAATAATATCAAGTACTTCATCTACTTTATGATCATCTGTACCAATCATAATTGTTGTATTCCCTGATTTTAAAAATCCGCCCGTACTTGATAATTTGGTTGAACGAAATCCTCTTTCTACAAGTGCATTTAAAAGCTTTGAGCTATCTGAATCTTGAATAACGGCCATTACTAATTTCATGAATAACACCTCATTTTACTTTATTGTTAAGAATAGTATAGCAAGAATAACAATCATCTGTATTTATTTTAAAATCAATTGTATCTGTTTATAAGCTTCTTCACAGACCTTTTCAATGGATTGATTTGCATCAATTCGGCGAATACGCTCTGGAAATTGACTCAAAAGAGATAGATATCCATCTCGTACTTTGTAATGAAAGTCTAAGGATTCTAAATCTAATCGATTAATCTCATCTTTTCGACCTTTATTAATTCTTTCTAATCCTACCTCAGGCTCAATATCAAAATATAAAGTGGCCTGTGGCATCGTTTGCTCAATAGCAAATTGATTGATAGCAAAAATATCTTCTACACCTATCCCCCGCGCATTTCCTTGATAAGCAAGTGAGCTATCAATAAAACGGTCACATAATACTATATTCCCTTTATTTAGCTCAGGAATCACTTTTTCTACAAGATGTTGTCTCCTAGCCGCAGCGTAAAGAAGTGCTTCTGTTCTGGCATCCATTTCCGTGTTAGATGGATTTAAGATGATTTCACGAATTTGTTCAGCAATTCGTATGCCTCCAGGCTCTCTTGTTAATACAATGTTATAGCCATCTTGTATTAATTTTTGTTGAACCATATGGATGATGGTCGTCTTACCAGCACCCTCTGGCCCTTCGAATGTAATAAACGTTCCTGACATGTATAAATTCCTTTCTCTATTTAAATACTTCTATCTTTCCTTCTTCCATACAAGAGCCGCCTTGAATATGACCATTTAACCTTTGAATATGCAAAATATAGTCAATATGATTGCTCGTAATCGTTTCTCCCTCCATTAAAATAGGAATTCCAGGAGGATATGGAATAATAGATTGTGCGCTTACACACCCAATCGCTTCTTCAAACGAACACATATGCTTTGTCCTTAATTTTCTTTCTTCCATAGACAGGAGAACCGTTGCCCTTGAAAAACGAAATGGTTTGATTAGTGGTTTTTCATACGACTTACGCTGTATATTTGCTACTGCTTGTCTAACCCGCTTAATTGTATCATTAAAGTCCCAACTGCTGCTTAACGGTAGAACAAACAATACATAGTTAACGTCAGCTAGTTCTGTATAAATATCTTGTTTTTCCAGTTCCTTTTGCAAATCATATCCTGTTGCCGCCGAACAAGTCAATGTCATTTTCAAAAGGTCGGTAGCAGTTTGATCTGTTTCCACATTAATAGTTGAAAGTGTATCAATCTTATTAATCTTTTCAACAAACGAATGAATATTGTCAGTCATTCTATCGATATCATGCTGTGTAAACTGCTGCAGATAATACCGTGCCAAATCGAGAGAAGCCATAATAGGGTATGAAGGACTGCTTGACTGAAGTACTTGTAGGTAATGGCGCACCGCTTGCTTATTCACTAATGTTCCCTGCATATGTAAATAAGAACCCATTGTCATAGCTGGTAGCGTTTTATGTGCTGACTGAACGACAAGGTCAGCTCCATACGTAACAGCTGACGACGGAAAAGGATTGCCTAAAATAAAATGGGCTCCATGAGCTTCATCAATAACTATAGGAATATTGTAGCTATGAATAAAGTCAATGGTCTCCTTTAAATCTCGTGCCACCCCGTAGTAAGTAGGATTTGTTAATACAAATGCTTTTATATCCTCAGAACGCTCTAAAGCCGCTTTAATTGTTTTAATGGATACACCTGTACTAAGATGTGTTTTTGAATCTATTTCAGGAGCTAAAAAAATAGGTGATGCCTTTGATAAAGTAATAGCATTAAAAATAGATTTATGAGAATCTCTTTGAACAGCAATTTTATCTCCTTCTTGACAAAGAGATAAAATTGCTGAGAGGTTGCCTACAGTAGAACCATTAACTAAAAAAAAGCTTTCATCTACTCCATACAACTTTGCCGTTAACTCTTGTGCTTCTTTAATAACAGATTCTGCTTCATGTAAATCATCTAATCCGCTAATTTCCGTTAGATCGTATTGCAAAAAATCTGCGTAAGAAGACTGAATATGTGAAGGTAGAATTTGACCATTTTTATGGCCGGGCACGTGGTAAGAGAGTGACCTCTTTTCGCTATGCCTTACTAAACGGTTATATAAAGGTAAATATGTATCCATACATCCATTCCTTACTTTTTGTAAATATAACATTGTTAACTTGATAAAAGAATATGTAAGCATTTTTCCTATCAAAATTCATTTTTCTTTCATTATAACAAACTTAGATGATTTTTTTGAGCCATATAAAGAAGCCCTTATAAAAAAGGGCTTTTAGTAAGAAAACGCTCCTGATATTCTCTTTAATTGATTTACTAACAATTGATAACGAAAATGAGATGAATCCACCTCTACAATCTCTACCTCGCAGTGTTGGCATATAAAGCTGGAAAACACCTCAATACCCTTTGTATGCTGTTCATGACAAACGGAACATGTTTTAATTTGTTTTTCCATTACTCTCCACCTCCACTAAATAAGTATCGACAAGATGTAACTTCTTTATGCAGTTCATTTACCCCATTTTATGTAGATAGCTTATACTTTGTGAATAATAAAAAAAGACTAGCTAAAATAGCTAGTCTTTTTTCAAGTGCCTGGCAACGTCCTACTCTCACAGGGACAAAGTCCCAACTACCATTGGCGCTAAAGAGCTTAACTTCCGTGTTCGGTATGGGAACGGGTGTGACCTCTTCGCTATCGCCACCAGACAAGAGATTGTTCTCTCAAAACTAGGTAACAGTTTGCTGAGTAAAGCTTACGCTTTTAAAAGTTTGGTTAAGTCCTCGATCGATTAGTATCAGTCAGCTACACATGTCGCCACGCTTCCACCTCTGACCTATCAACCTGATCATCTTTCAGGGATCTTACTAGCTTGCGCTATGGGAAATCTCATCTTGAGGGGGGCTTCATGCTTAGATGCTTTCAGCACTTATCCCGTCCACACATAGCTACCCAGCGATGCCTTTGGCAAGACAACTGGTACACCAGCGGTGTGTCCATCCCGGTCCTCTCGTACTAAGGACAGCTCCTCTCAAATTTCCTACGCCCACGACGGATAGGGACCGAACTGTCTCACGACGTTCTGAACCCAGCTCGCGTACCGCTTTAATGGGCGAACAGCCCAACCCTTGGGACCGACTACAGCCCCAGGATGCGATGAGCCGACATCGAGGTGCCAAACCTCCCCGTCGATGTGGACTCTTGGGGGAGATAAGCCTGTTATCCCCGGGGTAGCTTTTATCCGTTGAGCGATGGCCCTTCCATGCGGAACCACCGGATCACTAAGCCCGACTTTCGTCCCTGCTCGACTTGTAGGTCTCGCAGTCAAGCTCCCTTGTGCCTTTACACTCTACGAATGATTTCCAACCATTCTGAGGGAACCTTTGGGCGCCTCCGTTACATTTTAGGAGGCGACCGCCCCAGTCAAACTGCCCACCTGACACTGTCTCCCGGCCCGATCAGGGCCGCGGGTTAGAATTTCAATACAGCCAGGGTAGTATCCCACCGACGCCTCCACCGAAGCTAGCGCTCCGGCTTCTCAGGCTCCTACCTATCCTGTACAAGCTGTACCAAAATTCAATATCAGGCTACAGTAAAGCTCCACGGGGTCTTTCCGTCCTGTCGCGGGTAACCTGCATCTTCACAGGTACTATAATTTCACCGAGTCTCTCGTTGAGACAGTGCCCAGATCGTTACGCCTTTCGTGCGGGTCGGAACTTACCCGACAAGGAATTTCGCTACCTTAGGACCGTTATAGTTACGGCCGCCGTTTACTGGGGCTTCGATTCAGAGCTTCTCCCAAAGGATAACCCCTCCTCTTAACCTTCCAGCACCGGGCAGGCGTCAGCCCCTATACTTCGCCTTGCGGCTTCGCAGAGACCTGTGTTTTTGCTAAACAGTCGCCTGGGCCTATTCACTGCGGCTCTCTCGGGCTATACACCCTACCAGAGCACCCCTTCTCCCGAAGTTACGGGGTCATTTTGCCGAGTTCCTTAACGAGAGTTCTCTCGATCACCTTAGGATTCTCTCCTCGCCTACCTGTGTCGGTTTGCGGTACGGGCACCTCCCGCCTCGCTAGAGGCTTTTCTTGGCAGTGTGGAATCAGGAACTTCGGTACTATAATTCCCTCGTCATCACAGCTCAGCCTTTATGATGAGCGGATTTGCCTACTCATCAGCCTAACTGCTTGAACGCGCATATCCAGCAGCGCGCTTACCCTATCCTACTGCGTCCCCCCATTACTCAAACGGCGGGGAGGTGGTACAGGAATATCAACCTGTTGGCCATCGCCTACGCTTTTCAGCCTCGGCTTAGGTCCCGACTAACCCTGAGCGGACGAGCCTTCCTCAGGAAACCTTAGGCATTCGGTGGACAAGATTCTCACTTGTCTTTCGCTACTCATACCGGCATTCTCACTTCTAAGCGCTCCACCAGTCCTTACGGTCTGACTTCACAGCACTTAGAACGCTCTCCTACCACTGACATCAAAGATGTCAATCCACAGCTTCGGTGATACGTTTAGCCCCGGTACATTTTCGGCGCAGAGTCACTCGACCAGTGAGCTATTACGCACTCTTTAAATGGTGGCTGCTTCTAAGCCAACATCCTGGTTGTCTAAGCAACTCCACATCCTTTTCCACTTAACGTATACTTGGGGACCTTAGCTGGTGGTCTGGGCTGTTTCCCTTTTGACTACGGATCTTATCACTCGCAGTCTGACTCCCATGGATAAGTCTTTGGCATTCGGAGTTTGACTGAATTCGGTAACCCGTTGGGGGCCCCTAGTCCAATCAGTGCTCTACCTCCAAGACTCTCACAACATGAGGCTAGCCCTAAAGCTATTTCGGAGAGAACCAGCTATCTCCAGGTTCGATTGGAATTTCTCCGCTACCCACACCTCATCCCCGCACTTTTCAACGTGCGTGGGTTCGGGCCTCCATTCAGTGTTACCTGAACTTCACCCTGGACATGGGTAGATCACCTGGTTTCGGGTCTACAACCACATACTAAACGCCCTATTCAGACTCGCTTTCGCTACGGCTCCGCCTTATCAGCTTAACCTTGCATGGGATCGTAACTCGCCGGTTCATTCTACAAAAGGCACGCCATCACCCGTTAACGGGCTCTGACTACTTGTAGGCACACGGTTTCAGGATCTCTTTCACTCCCCTTCCGGGGTGCTTTTCACCTTTCCCTCACGGTACTGGTTCACTATCGGTCACTAGGTAGTATTTAGCCTTGGGAGATGGTCCTCCCAGCTTCCGACGGAATTTCACGTGTTCCGCCGTACTCAGGATCCACTCAAGAGGGAACGAAGTTTCAACTACAGGGTTGTTACCTTCTTCGACGGACCTTTCCAGGTCGCTTCATTTACTTCGTTCCTTTGTAACTCCGTATAGAGTGTCCTACAACCCCAAGAGGCAAGCCTCTTGGTTTGGGCTAATTCCGTTTCGCTCGCCGCTACTCAGGAAATCGCATTTGCTTTCTCTTCCTCCGGGTACTTAGATGTTTCAGTTCCCCGGGTCTGCCTTCAATATCCTATGTATTCAGATAAAGATACTGTTCCATTACGAACAGTGGGTTTCCCCATTCGGAAATCTCCGGATCAAAGCTCACTTACAGCTCCCCGAAGCATATCGGTGTTAGTCCCGTCCTTCATCGGCTCCTAGTGCCAAGGCATTCACCGTGCGCCCTTTCTAACTTAACCATTAGCGAATAAATGGTACAACATAAAGTTGTGTTATTTATTGGTTTGATTAAAGAAAAGTTTCACTTTTCCTCAGCAATTACTGTTATCTAGTTTTCAAAGAACAATCGCAACCAAAATTCTTCTTATCTAATAAGAAGAAAGTAGTGTGCTTTCTATAATTGAGAGATTGAACTCTCAAAACTGAACAAAGTGTCAAAACGTACGTCATGTAAAAATCCTTAGAAAGGAGGTGATCCAGCCGCACCTTCCGATACGGCTACCTTGTTACGACTTCACCCCAATCATCTGTCCCACCTTAGGCGGCTAGCTCCTTACGGTTACTCCACCGACTTCGGGTGTTACAAACTCTCGTGGTGTGACGGGCGGTGTGTACAAGGCCCGGGAACGTATTCACCGCGGCATGCTGATCCGCGATTACTAGCGATTCCAGCTTCATGTAGGCGAGTTGCAGCCTACAATCCGAACTGAGAATGGTTTTATGGGATTGGCTTGACCTCGCGGTCTTGCAGCCCTTTGTACCATCCATTGTAGCACGTGTGTAGCCCAGGTCATAAGGGGCATGATGATTTGACGTCATCCCCACCTTCCTCCGGTTTGTCACCGGCAGTCACCTTAGAGTGCCCAACTAAATGCTGGCAACTAAGATCAAGGGTTGCGCTCGTTGCGGGACTTAACCCAACATCTCACGACACGAGCTGACGACAACCATGCACCACCTGTCACTCTGTCCCCCGAAGGGGAACGCTCTATCTCTAGAGTTGTCAGAGGATGTCAAGACCTGGTAAGGTTCTTCGCGTTGCTTCGAATTAAACCACATGCTCCACCGCTTGTGCGGGCCCCCGTCAATTCCTTTGAGTTTCAGTCTTGCGACCGTACTCCCCAGGCGGAGTGCTTAATGCGTTAGCTGCAGCACTAAAGGGCGGAAACCCTCTAACACTTAGCACTCATCGTTTACGGCGTGGACTACCAGGGTATCTAATCCTGTTTGCTCCCCACGCTTTCGCGCCTCAGCGTCAGTTACAGACCAAAAAGCCGCCTTCGCCACTGGTGTTCCTCCACATCTCTACGCATTTCACCGCTACACGTGGAATTCCGCTTTTCTCTTCTGCACTCAAGTTCCCCAGTTTCCAATGACCCTCCACGGTTGAGCCGTGGGCTTTCACATCAGACTTAAGAAACCGCCTGCGCGCGCTTTACGCCCAATAATTCCGGATAACGCTTGCCACCTACGTATTACCGCGGCTGCTGGCACGTAGTTAGCCGTGGCTTTCTGGTTAGGTACCGTCAAGGTACGAGCAGTTACTCTCGTACTTGTTCTTCCCTAACAACAGAGTTTTACGACCCGAAAGCCTTCATCACTCACGCGGCGTTGCTCCGTCAGACTTTCGTCCATTGCGGAAGATTCCCTACTGCTGCCTCCCGTAGGAGTCTGGGCCGTGTCTCAGTCCCAGTGTGGCCGATCACCCTCTCAGGTCGGCTATGCATCGTTGCCTTGGTGAGCCGTTACCTCACCAACTAGCTAATGCACCGCGGGCCCATCTGTAAGTGATAGCCGAAACCATCTTTCAATCATCTCCCATGAAGGAGAAGATCGTATCCGGTATTAGCTTCGGTTTCCCGAAGTTATCCCAGTCTTACAGGCAGGTTGCCCACGTGTTACTCACCCGTCCGCCGCTAACGTCATAGAAGCAAGCTTCTAATTAGTTCGCTCGACTTGCATGTATTAGGCACGCCGCCAGCGTTCATCCTGAGCCAGGATCAAACTCTCCGAAGAAATGTTTGACTTGCTCAATTTAAAAAATAAAAATTAACGTTGACGTTTGTCGCTTTGTTCAGTTTTCAAAGTTCAAAATTCCGATTGGTGGAGCCTAGCGGGATCGAACCGCTGACCTCCTGCGTGCAAGGCAGGCGCTCTCCCAGCTGAGCTAAGGCCCCATAAATGGTCGGGAAGACAGGATTCGAACCTGCGACCCCTTGGTCCCAAACCAAGTGCTCTACCAAGCTGAGCTACTTCCCGTTTATGGCGCGCCCGAGAGGAGTCGAACCCCTAACCTTTTGATCCGTAGTCAAACGCTCTATCCAATTGAGCTACGGGCGCTTATTAAAATGGTGCCGAGGGCCGGACTTGAACCGGCACGGTAGTCACCTACCGCAGGATTTTAAGTCCTGTGTGTCTGCCAATTCCACCACCCCGGCAGGACTTATATATGTGGAGCGGAAGACGAGGTTCGAACTCGCGACCCCCACCTTGGCAAGGTGGTGTTCTACCACTGAACTACTTCCGCACATATATGAAATTAAGTAAAGATGCGGGTGAAGGGACTTGAACCCCCACGTCGTAAGACACTAGATCCTAAGTCTAGCGCGTCTGCCAATTCCGCCACACCCGCGTGTGAATATAAATGGTGAGCCATGAAGGACTCGAACCTTCGACCCTCTGATTAAAAGTCAGATGCTCTACCAACTGAGCTAATGGCTCGAAAAACTGGTGCCGGCAAGAGGACTTGAACCCCCAACCTACTGATTACAAGTCAGTTGCTCTACCAGTTGAGCTACACCGGCAAATGGTGGAGGATGACGGGATCGAACCGCCGACCCCCTGCTTGTAAGGCAGGTGCTCTCCCAGCTGAGCTAATCCTCCGATATAAAAGCCTGGCAACGTCCTACTCTCACAGGGACAA
>NZ_CP086208.1:12500-32500 GCF_020790095.1 Priestia sp. J2 | reverse complement strand
ACTCGCCGGTTCATTCTACAAAAGGCACGCCATCACCCGTTAACGGGCTCTGACTACTTGTAGGCACACGGTTTCAGGATCTCTTTCACTCCCCTTCCGGGGTGCTTTTCACCTTTCCCTCACGGTACTGGTTCACTATCGGTCACTAGGTAGTATTTAGCCTTGGGAGATGGTCCTCCCAGCTTCCGACGGAATTTCACGTGTTCCGCCGTACTCAGGATCCACTCAAGAGGGAACGAAGTTTCAACTACAGGGTTGTTACCTTCTTCGACGGACCTTTCCAGGTCGCTTCATTTACTTCGTTCCTTTGTAACTCCGTATAGAGTGTCCTACAACCCCAAGAGGCAAGCCTCTTGGTTTGGGCTAATTCCGTTTCGCTCGCCGCTACTCAGGAAATCGCATTTGCTTTCTCTTCCTCCGGGTACTTAGATGTTTCAGTTCCCCGGGTCTGCCTTCAATATCCTATGTATTCAGATAAAGATACTGTTCCATTACGAACAGTGGGTTTCCCCATTCGGAAATCTCCGGATCAAAGCTCACTTACAGCTCCCCGAAGCATATCGGTGTTAGTCCCGTCCTTCATCGGCTCCTAGTGCCAAGGCATTCACCGTGCGCCCTTTCTAACTTAACCATTAGCGAATAAATGGTACAACATAAAGTTGTGTTATTTATTGGTTTGATTAAAGAAAAGTTTCACTTTTCCTCAGCAATTACTGTTATCTAGTTTTCAAAGAACAATTGGTGGAGCCTAGCGGGATCGAACCGCTGACCTCCTGCGTGCAAGGCAGGCGCTCTCCCAGCTGAGCTAAGGCCCCATTCGTTTAAATATATATGGTGGGCCTAAGTGGACTCGAACCACCGACCTCACGCTTATCAGGCGTGCGCTCTAACCAGCTGAGCTATAGGCCCATATATATGATAGAGAGAATTCTCTCAAAACTGAACGAAATGAAACGTACGTCATGTAAAAATCCTTAGAAAGGAGGTGATCCAGCCGCACCTTCCGATACGGCTACCTTGTTACGACTTCACCCCAATCATCTGTCCCACCTTAGGCGGCTAGCTCCTTACGGTTACTCCACCGACTTCGGGTGTTACAAACTCTCGTGGTGTGACGGGCGGTGTGTACAAGGCCCGGGAACGTATTCACCGCGGCATGCTGATCCGCGATTACTAGCGATTCCAGCTTCATGTAGGCGAGTTGCAGCCTACAATCCGAACTGAGAATGGTTTTATGGGATTGGCTTGACCTCGCGGTCTTGCAGCCCTTTGTACCATCCATTGTAGCACGTGTGTAGCCCAGGTCATAAGGGGCATGATGATTTGACGTCATCCCCACCTTCCTCCGGTTTGTCACCGGCAGTCACCTTAGAGTGCCCAACTAAATGCTGGCAACTAAGATCAAGGGTTGCGCTCGTTGCGGGACTTAACCCAACATCTCACGACACGAGCTGACGACAACCATGCACCACCTGTCACTCTGTCCCCCGAAGGGGAACGCTCTATCTCTAGAGTTGTCAGAGGATGTCAAGACCTGGTAAGGTTCTTCGCGTTGCTTCGAATTAAACCACATGCTCCACCGCTTGTGCGGGCCCCCGTCAATTCCTTTGAGTTTCAGTCTTGCGACCGTACTCCCCAGGCGGAGTGCTTAATGCGTTAGCTGCAGCACTAAAGGGCGGAAACCCTCTAACACTTAGCACTCATCGTTTACGGCGTGGACTACCAGGGTATCTAATCCTGTTTGCTCCCCACGCTTTCGCGCCTCAGCGTCAGTTACAGACCAAAAAGCCGCCTTCGCCACTGGTGTTCCTCCACATCTCTACGCATTTCACCGCTACACGTGGAATTCCGCTTTTCTCTTCTGCACTCAAGTTCCCCAGTTTCCAATGACCCTCCACGGTTGAGCCGTGGGCTTTCACATCAGACTTAAGAAACCGCCTGCGCGCGCTTTACGCCCAATAATTCCGGATAACGCTTGCCACCTACGTATTACCGCGGCTGCTGGCACGTAGTTAGCCGTGGCTTTCTGGTTAGGTACCGTCAAGGTACGAGCAGTTACTCTCGTACTTGTTCTTCCCTAACAACAGAGTTTTACGACCCGAAAGCCTTCATCACTCACGCGGCGTTGCTCCGTCAGACTTTCGTCCATTGCGGAAGATTCCCTACTGCTGCCTCCCGTAGGAGTCTGGGCCGTGTCTCAGTCCCAGTGTGGCCGATCACCCTCTCAGGTCGGCTATGCATCGTTGCCTTGGTGAGCCGTTACCTCACCAACTAGCTAATGCACCGCGGGCCCATCTGTAAGTGATAGCCGAAACCATCTTTCAATCATCTCCCATGAAGGAGAAAATCGTATCCGGTATTAGCTTCGGTTTCCCGAAGTTATCCCAGTCTTACAGGCAGGTTGCCCACGTGTTACTCACCCGTCCGCCGCTAACGTCTTAGAAGCAAGCTTCTAATCAGTTCGCTCGACTTGCATGTATTAGGCACGCCGCCAGCGTTCATCCTGAGCCAGGATCAAACTCTCCGAAGAAATGTTTGACTTGCTCGTTTAAAAAAATAAAAATTAACGTTGACGTTTACTATTTCGTTCAGTTTTCAAAGAACTCTTGTCTCAAGGCGACTTTCTCATCTTACCACCTTAAGAATAACTTGTCAACAACTTTTTTCTTTAAGTTATTTTTGAGTTATTTTTCGTTACTGTCTTAGCGACGTATATAAATATAACATCTGATAACTTGCTGGTCAACAACTTTTTCAAAAAAAATAAAAGTTTTCTCGAAAAGATTCCAGAAAACTTTTATTTTGGATATTCTTCCAAATTATAATATGAAATTATTAATAACAAGTAGGGCAGCTATTCCTGGAATACCTAAAATAGCTGAAACAATAGCTGTGGGGAAATTAATAGGAATATGAATACCGAACTGTACGCCAAAGATGTTAATAAAGAAAAGCAGCAAAACGCCAATAATAAGCTTAATCGATAAATTTCCAATGACTCGAAGCATTTTTTCAACACCACCTGTTACTAAGAGTAGAATGATTAGCCCTATTAAAAAAGACACAACTACAATAGGATGATTTAGCATGTTGCCTCCTTCTTAAAGCAGATAAGTTACCTTATATATATGTCCAAGCATTCAAAAAAAGCACTATTTCACGGAGGGAAATCCTTATTTTATAAAGACAACAAAACAGGATGCCTCTATGACATCCTGTTAATTGAAATATTTCGATGTTTGGCTTCTTTTAATAGAAAAAGATACTTCATTTTGGCTAATCGAATATCTACCATTACCTCTTCTGAAGGATCTACACTTCTTTCTACCATTGAAGTTTTGTGACTCCATTCCTGCTTTACTTGCATAAAAGTCTTCACAAATTCATCATCGTACTCTTTGCGTAGCCAACCTTTTCGTTTAAAAAACATATGCAAGTACCTCGTTATACTTCTCTTCTACCTTCTAGGGCTTTAGATAATGTTACTTCGTCCGCGTACTCAAGGTCTCCTCCGACGGGTAACCCATGAGCAATTCTAGTAATTTTAATTCCTGTCGGCTTTAAGAGCCTAGAGATATACATAGCCGTAGCTTCGCCCTCTATATTCGGGTTAGTAGCTAAAATCACTTCTTGAATCTCATCATCTTGAAGTCTTTTTAATAACTCTGGTACTTTGATATCTTCAGGCCCTATTCCTTCCATAGGTGAAATTGCGCCATGCAGGACATGATACAAGCCGTTATATTCTTTCATTTTCTCCATTGCAATGACATCTTTAGGGTCTTGCACGACACACACCACACTGCGCTCTCTACGCTGATCTTGACAAATGTAGCAAGGATCTTGATCTGTGATATGCCCACAAACTGAACAATAGGTTAAATTTCGCTTCGCATTAACTAATGCTTTTGCAAAATCTAATACCGTATCTTCTTTCATAGATAAAACAAAGAACGCTAAGCGAACAGCTGTTTTTGGACCAATGCCGGGTAACTTCATAAAACTATCTATAAGCTTTGATATTGGTTCTGGATAATGCACGTGGCAACCACCTTATTAAAGTCCTGGAATATTTAAACCTTTTGTAAATTGACCCATTGTGTTATTTGTTAAATCGTCCATTTGTTTTAATGCGTCATTTGTTGCTGCTAGTACTAAATCTTGTAGCATTTCAATATCTTCAGGATCTACTACATCCTCTTTAATATTTACATCAATTACTTGTTTCTGACCGTTAACCACAACTGTTACCATTCCACCGCCAGCTGTACCTTCAACAGTTTTTTCAGCTAACTCTTCCTGCGCTTTTTGCATATCTTTTTGCATTTTTTGCATTTGTTTCATCATTTTTTGCATATTGCCCATGCCTTTCATCATATGAACATTCCTCCTAAATTTACTCTTGAATTTCGATTAAGTCTTCTCCAAATAGCTTTTTCGCTTCTGCAACCACGGGGTCTTCCTCCTGTGGTTGACCTGATGACCCATCACTTTGCTGTCCTTGAAGAAACTCTTCTCTTACTTTATCCCATTCACTTTCTGGAATTGCAACCATTTCACGCTTGCTGCCAATTAAAGTATATAAGATATTCTCTAAATTATCACGTACATTGTTGTTATTTTCAGAAGCCATTTTGCAATGAATTTCATATTTGAATTTAAGTATAAATGATTGATCTGAAGACGCAACCGGTTCACTGTTAGATAACAACGCTGCATGTGAAGCTTTATTTTGTTGTTTCAATGTGTCTAATACCTGCGCCCAAGATCGCTTAATGGTTTCTAAATTCTGCCGAGTGGCATTTTTTAAAACTTCATTTACCTTTCCAACAGGCGTTTTGTACTGACTTCTTGACTGTCTTGTCTGTTTTTTCTCTGTTTGCGCTGCCTGAGCTGTATGATCAACTTGAATGCCTTTTTCTTTTAGCTGCTGCAGTTCTGCTTCCATTTGATTCATTTTTTGCAAAATGTCTTGATATGGAAGAGCACCCTCTTGATTTGTAGAACTTTGAGCTAATTTTACTAAAGCTACTTCAAGTAGCACTCGAGGATGATTGCTCCATTTCATCTCTTGCTGAGTTTGGTTCAATTCAGCAATGACTTTATAAATAAAGGCACTATCCATTTTTGAACTAAGTTCTTTAAACTCTTCGTTAACCGCTGCTTTTTCAAGTAAATATGCATTTTCTTCTGAAGCTTGATAAAGCAGAACATCACGATAATAGAAGATGAGGTCCTCTACAAACCTCGCTGGATCTTTTCCGTTTTTGATCAAACTTTCAACAGAATCTAGCGCTTCTACAATGTTTTCGTTAAAGATAGCTTGGACGATCTTCACAATAAAAGACTGTGATACTGCTCCTGTTATGGATAGAACATCCTCTAAGCTCACCTTCTCCGTACTATACGAGATGGCTTGGTCTAAAAGACTAAGTGCATCACGCATGCCGCCTTCTGAAGCTTTCGCAATTTCGTAAAGAGCATCCTCGCTTACTTCTAGCTCTTCAGAACCTAATACTTCCTTCATTCGATATACGATATCTTCTGGCGAAATGCGTTTGAAATCAAAGCGCTGACATCTGGAGATAATCGTTAATGGAATTTTATGGGGCTCTGTTGTAGCTAAAATAAAGATGACATGTGCAGGAGGTTCTTCTAACGTTTTTAACAAAGCGTTAAAAGCTCCAATTGAAAGCATATGAACTTCATCAATAATGTACACTTTGTATCGAACAGCACTAGGTGCATATTTTACTTTATCACGGATATCTCGAATTTCATCGACTCCATTATTAGAGGCTGCATCAATTTCAATTACATCAGAAATGGAACCATCCGTAATTCCCCGACAAGTTGCACATTCATTACAAGGTTCAGCAATGGGTGCTTTTTCACAGTTAACGGCTTTCGCTAAAATTTTAGCAGCTGTTGTCTTCCCTGTCCCTCGAGGCCCAGAAAATAAATACGCATGCGAAAATTTTTCTTGGACAAGGGCATTTTGAAGTGTTTTGATAATATGTTGTTGACCGACTACGTCGTTAAAGCTTTGAGGACGGTATACACGGTACAGAGCCTGATATGCCACTACATCCTCTCCTTTTAATATAATTCATTAGTTCTCATTATAGCGTATTATGAGGTTTTTTTTCAAAATAGTAAGAGATAAAATAAAAAGCCTACTCTCACAGAGTAGACTAAACTTATGTATATAACTGCCGTGCACCTTCCGTCGATTAGCCACCCCAGGCGTTACTTAAGCAGTTAGCTCGGTTCAGGCGACCCCATGGCACATGAGAGGTTCTGCTTACTGCTGCTTCCTTCCGGACCTGACAGGGTTCACAGATTCCCATTGCATAGGACCCAAACGTCAACACCACTTACTTAAGGCAGGCCCTAAGATGAGCTAACCTCAAGAAGGAATTCGGCCTCGCTAGAGCGGATTGCGAGTACAGGGCACCGCTACCTCCCCGCTTAGCACGGCAAAGTTGAAACCAATAGTTTGGGCATCAAGTTGATGCATTTACAAGTATACGTCTTTTCATTCAAAAATGCAACCGCTATGGAAAACTTACTTTTTTAGCGCTATTTTCCAGCCTTTTTTCGTTGACGTAACTCACGAAAAAAAGTCGTTAAGAGGCTCCCGCATTCTTCTTCTAGCATACCTCCTACTACTTCTGCTTGATGATTAAACTTTTCAAACTCTAATAAATTTAACAATGTTCCAGCGCAGCCACCTTTAGGATCATAAGCGCCAAACACAACTCTTTTCACTCTTGATAATACAATAGCACCTGCACACATCGGACATGGTTCTAAGGTGACATATAACGTAGCGTCTTCCAACCTCCATGTTCCTAGTTTCTTACATGCTTCATCAATGGCTAAAAGTTCCGCATGAGCAACTGATCGCTGTTCTGTTTCTCGTAAGTTATAAGCTGCAGCAATCACCTCATCATTTTGAACAATAACTGCTCCAATAGGAACCTCTAATTTATCTTTAGCTTTTAATGCTTCATCAATTGCCAACCTCATATACTTTTCATCATTTAACACTTTTTATCCAACCTTACATATTATATTTTTTCTGAGTCAAACTATTTACTATGTACATCAGGAAAAGGAGAGACCTTGTGTGAAGAATGCTAAAACTGCTTTAATTATTATTGATATGCTAAACGATTTTCAATTCAAAAACGGCAAAGTACTTGCTGAAAAATCTTTAATAATCGCTCAAAATATTGCCGAATTAAAACAATATGCCTCGTCTCAACATATCCCTATTATTTACGTCAATGACCACTATAAGCTATGGCAAGCAAACTTAGAAACCATTTTAACACACTGCACAAATGAGGTAAGTTCACCCATTCTACATCACATTTCACCACAAAACGCTGATTACTTTTTAATTAAACCAAAGCATTCTATTTTCTATGGAACAGCTTTAAATATTTTGCTATCACAGCTCGATGTGCATACACTTATTTTAACAGGAATTGCGGGAAATATATGCGTGCTTTTTTCAGCCAACGATGCTTATATGCGTGAGTATAATTTAATTGTGCCTGAAGATTGTATTGCTTCAAACGCAGATGAAGACAATACCTTTGCTTTAAGAATGATGCATAACGTATTAAATGCTCGTATTTGCAAACATACTGAGTTGATGAATTAAGTAAAAAGCCTTCTCATATGATGGAAGTAAGTCATATGAAATGGAGGCTTTTTATTATGCAAATTTACACTGTTAAAGCAGGTGACAGTATATATAGTATTGCAAAACAGTTCCGGATTGACGCAGGAAAGATTATAAGAGCAAATGAATTACCTAATCCAAATCAACTCGTCATCGGGCAATCTATGGTTATTCCCATCAACGGTACTTACTACACAGTAAAAGCTGGGGACACTATATGGAAAATAGGACGAAAATTAGGCGTTAGCTATCAGGCTATTGCCAATGCGAACAATGTTTCAGTTACAGCACCCTTAACACCTGGCCGCCGCATCTTAATTCCCCCTTCCCCAAACAAAAGAAACGGTGAGTTTTTAGGGTATGTTGAAACAAGCAATCGAAAAATCACCCCTCAAACAGAGAAAATGATTAATCAAAATGCAAAATACCTTACTTATCTCGGACCAGCGAACTTCGAAGTGCAAAAAGACGGTTCTCTAAAGGCACCTCCACTTAACAATTTAGGTTCTATTGCTAAAGAAAATGACGTCATCTTCTTAATGGTATTGGCTAATATTGAAAACGGTGCATTCAGTGATGAAGTCGGCCGAGCAATTTTAACTAATAAAGACGTTCAAGATACGCTCTTAAATAATATTGTAAAAACAGCGAAAGAACAAAATTTCAGAGACATTCACTTTGACTTCGAATTTTTGCGTCCGGCAGATAAAGAAGCCTATATTGCATTCTTACAGAAAGCAAAAAAGCGTCTTCAAGATGAGCAACTTCTCATGTCTGTGGCTTTAGCTCCGAAGACAAGTCGAGATCAAAAAGGCAAATGGTATGAAGCACATGATTATAAAGCCATTGGAGAGATTGCTAACTTCGTTGTTCCAATGACATATGAATGGGGATATAGCGGTGGGCCTCCTATGGCCGTCTCTCCTATTGGTCCCGTACGTGATGTTTTAGAATATGCAGTATCTGAAATACCTAGTTCAAAAATTATCATGGGCCAAAACCTATACGGTTACGATTGGACACTGCCTTACAAACCAGGAGGAGAATATGCCAAAGCCATTAGTCCTCAACGAGCTATTGAGTTGGCAGCTCGTTATAAAGTAGCTATTCAATACGACAATAAAGCACAAGCTCCTTTCTTCCGGTATAAAGATGAACAGCAGCGCACTCACGAAGTATGGTTTGAAGACGCTAGGTCTATTCAGGCCAAGTTTGATTTAATCAAAGAATTAAAACTTAGAGGAATGGCCTACTGGAAACTAGGCTTAGATTTCCCGCAAAACTGGCTCTTGATTGAAGACAACTTCAAAATTACAAAAAGAGTGACACAGCCATAAATAGGGAAAGCTTACTGTTAACAGTAGGCTTTTTGTTATTCTTCTTACTGAAAGAAATTTCTTTTCCCCTTATTCTCCTTCTCTATGTTAAAATATTTTTTGTCTGTTTTTTTTGAACGAGTGGTCATGAAGGAGGCAAATGAATGCAAGGCACACCTTTTATTTCAGTAGAAGGACCCATCGGTGTCGGAAAAACCTCTCTAGCTAAAGAGATTGCACAAGCATTTCAGTTCGAAATTTTAAAAGAAATCGTAGATGAAAATCCATTTCTCGGGAAATTTTATGAGAATATCGACGAGTGGAGTTTTCAAACCGAAATGTTTTTTCTATGTAATCGATATAAGCAGTTAGAGGATATTCAAAAAGGGTTCTTATCTTATAAAAAACCTGTTGTAGCAGATTATCATATTATGAAAAACATGATTTTCGCTGAGCAAACGTTAAAAGATGAACAGTATAAAAAATATGTACAAATCTTCCACATCTTAACGGCTGATATGCCGGCTCCGAACATTATTATTTATTTAAATGCCAGTTTAGATACCTTGCTAAAGCGTATTAAAATGCGTGGAAGAGAAATTGAACGAAACATCGATCCTCACTACCTTGCGAGACTAAGTGATGATTATGAAAAAGCTATGACGGCATTTGAACAAAAGAACCCTGACGTAACCATTTTACGTTATAACGGTGATGAAATAGATTTTGTACAAAATAAACAACACTTAAATAGAATCTTATCAGAGGTTCAAGAGAGTATGTTGAAAAGGAGTATATAATGGTAAACTTACGATCGAAATACAACATTCCTAATGATGCTGTGTTGACGATAGCTGGTACAGTTGGAGTTGGGAAATCTACGATGACTCAATCATTGGCTGATGCTCTCCAATTTCGCACATCGTTTGAAAAAGTAGATTCCAACCCTTACCTGGACAAATTTTATGGGGATTTTGAACGCTGGAGCTTTCACCTACAGGTATATTTTTTAGCGGAACGCTTTAAAGAACAAAAGAAGATTTTCGAGTATGGCGGCGGCTTTATCCAAGACAGATCCATTTACGAAGATACCGGTATCTTTGCTAAGATGCATTTTGAAAAGGGAACAATGTCTAAAGTAGACTATGAGACATATACAAGCTTGTTCGATGCAATGGTTATGACTCCATACTTCCCTCATCCAGATCTGCTCATTTATTTGGAAGGCAGCTTCGAAGATATTGTAGATCGCATTCAAGAAAGAGGGCGACCAATGGAACAACAAACGCCTCTTGATTATTGGAAAGAGATGCACGCCCGATATGAAGAATGGATTAATAACTTTACGGCTTGTCCTATTCTCCGTTTAGATATTAGAGAATACGACCTTCTCAAGGATCCTGATTCAATTGAATCAATTGTTGAAAAAGTGGCTCGCTTTTTACAACATAACGAAAAGTTAAAACGTCGTCAGCTATAAAAAAATGCCGCTTTAATAAATAAAGCGGCATTTTCAACAAATAAAAAACCGTTACTTATAAGTAACGGTTTTCCAATCTCCAATTTATCGCGCTATGTTAATTGCATTATAAGTCAAATATGGCGGAGGAAGAGGGATTCGAACCCCCGCGGGCTTTAACACCCCTGTCGGTTTTCAAGACCGATCCCTTCAGCCGGACTTGGGTATTCCTCCGTATCGACAAGTATTAATTTATCATATAAAAATAATGAAGTCAACTCTTTTATTAATTTTTTTAAAAAAGATGTTCATTAAAAATTAATTTAATGAACATCTTCTACTTTTATTTAGAAATAACTTCTTTATTTCCCATATATGGACGCAGCACTTCTGGAATTTGAATTGATCCATCTTCCTGCTGGTAGTTTTCTAAAATTGCAGCTACCGTACGGCCAATTGCTAAGCCAGAACCATTTAGTGTATGAACATGTTCTGGTTTTGCTTTTGTATCACGGCGGAAGCGAATATTAGCACGGCGAGCTTGGAAGCTTTCAAAGTTTGAACAAGAAGAAATTTCACGATAAGTTTCATAACTTGGAATCCAAACTTCAATATCATACTTTTTGGCTGCTGTGAAACCTAAGTCAGCTGTACACATGCTTAGAACTCGGTAAGGTAAACCTAATAGTTGAAGAACCTTTTCAGCATGGCCCGTTAATTTTTCTAATTCATCATAAGAATCTTCTGGCTTAACAAAGCGAACAAGTTCTACTTTATTAAACTGATGCTGACGAATAAGCCCACGTGTATCTCTTCCTGCAGAGCCTGCTTCTGAGCGGAAGCAAGCACTATACGCTGTATAAGCAATTGGAAGCTGATCTCCGCTTAAAATTTCATCACGATGTAAATTTGTAACTGGTACTTCAGCTGTAGGAATTAAGAAATAATCTTCTTCTTTAATTTTAAATGCATCTTCTTCAAATTTAGGAAGCTGCCCTGTTCCTGTCATACTTGTACGATTCACCATATATGGAGGAAGGATTTCTTCATAACCATGCTCATCCATATGTAAATCCATCATAAAGTTAATAAGAGCACGTTCTAATCTTGCACCTAACCCTTTATAAAATACAAAGCGGCTTCCCGTTACTTTCGAAGCTCTTTCAAAATCTAAAATATTTAAATCTGTTCCTAAATCCCAGTGCGGTTTTGGTTCAAAATCAAATTGTTTAATTTCTCCCCATTTGCGAACTTCTACGTTATCATCTTCAGTTTCACCTACAGGCGTACTTTCATGTGGAACGTTAGGAATTGAAAGCAGCAATAGCTCTAACTCTTCTTCAACGCTGCGAAGCTCTTCATCCAATTGCTTTACGCGGTCTCCTACTTCACGCATTTCAACGATTAAATGATCAGCATCTTGTTTTTCACGTTTCAATTGTGCAATTTGCTGTGATACTTCATTTCGCTTGCTTTTTAACTCTTCTGTTTGAGCAATTAGCTCACGGCGTTTTGCATCTAACTCTTCAAAGCGACCTAAGTCCGTTAAGTCCTCACCACGAAACTTGAGCTTTTCTTTTACTTCATTAAAATTAGCACGTAAAAATTTTAAATCTAACATACTGAGTACCTCCTTTAGTATAAAAGGGCAAAATAAAAACTCTCATCCCTATGAAAGGGACGAGAGTTTACCCGCGTTGCCACCCTAATTGAAAGCTAAAATAAGCCTTCCTCTTAAACCAGATAACGGATGAACCGAAACTGCCTACTACTTTTTCGACAGCTTGCTCCAGGACGGATTCATAAGAATTGATTATCGATTCACACCAGCCATCGACTCTCTTGAAATCAAAAATCTTATTACTATTTCCTATCAACGCTTTATACCAATATCATTTTTATTAATCATAATGTACTACAAGTCTTTACAAGATGCAATTCATTTATACAGGTTTTTTCGAAGCTTCTTCAACCATTGCTACAAAATACTGAGCCATGCGAGCATCATCTGTTAATTCTGGATGAAACGAACATCCCAAGAATTGACCTTGTCTTGCTGCAACAATTCGGTCGTTATGCATTGCCAAGACTTCAACGTTTTCTCCTACTTCTACAATATGCGGAGCACGGATAAATACGCCTATAAAATCTTCACCAATATCTTTAATATTTAGAGCAGCTTCAAAGCTATCTCGTTGGCGCCCAAATGAATTTCGAGCTACCGTAATATCCATAACACCTAAATGGGGCTCTTCACGGTCAACAACTTGTCCTGCAAGTAAAATTAAACCCGCACACGTACCAAACACCGGTTTACCTGCTTGTGCAAACTGGCGAAGAGGTTCCATAAAGTCATACTTGTCAATCAGACGACGCATCGCTGTGCTTTCGCCGCCCGGTAGGATTAAACCATCTATTTCGTCTAGCTGTTCAACTTTTTTAATGATAATGGCTTCAGCGCCTGCTGCTTCTAATGCTTGTGCATGCTCGCGAAAGGCACCTTGTAATCCTAACACGCCTACTTTTACCATTTTGTCAAAACTCCCTTTAAATTACCATCCACGCTCTTGCATGCGGTTTTCTGGTAATAATGATGAAATTTCAATTCCTTTCATTGCACTTCCTAATCCTTTTGACAAGTTTGCAATGAGTTCATAATCTTGATAATGCGTTGTTGCCTCAACGATTGCTCGAGCAAATTTTTCAGGGTTGTCGGATTTAAAGATTCCTGAACCAACGAACACACCGTCTGCTCCAAGCTGCATCATTAACGCTGCGTCTGCTGGTGTTGCTACACCGCCCGCTGCAAAGTTTACAACCGGTAGGCGACCTTCACGTTTAATTTGCAGTAATAACTCATAAGGCGCGCCTAATAGTTTTGCCTCTGTCATTAACTCATCTTCGTCCATGCCCACAACTTTACGTACTTGAGCGTTTACTTGGCGCATATGACGCACTGCTTCCACGATGTTTCCTGTCCCTGGTTCGCCTTTTGTACGAAGCATTGCAGCTCCTTCAGCAATACGGCGGGATGCTTCACCAAGATCACGACAACCGCACACAAATGGAACCGTAAATGTATTTTTATTTAAATGAAACTCCTCATCAGCTGGAGTCAACACTTCACTTTCATCGATGTAGTCTACACCCATCGCTTCTAGCACGCGTGCTTCAACAATATGGCCAATACGAGCTTTTGCCATAACTGGAATGGACACAGCATTCATCACTTCTTCAACAATTGTTGGGTCTGCCATACGAGACACGCCGCCTGCTGCACGGATATCAGCTGGAACACGCTCTAATGCCATAACGGCAACAGCGCCTGCTGCTTCTGCAATTTTTGCTTGCTCTGCGTTGATCACGTCCATGATAACGCCACCTTTTTGCATTTCCGCCATTCCTCGTTTTACACGATCAGTACCTGTAATGTTATTCATGTTTGTCTTCCTCCTGTATCAAGTGTTTCACAATAATTTTTAGTGTATATACAAAATTCAAAACTTAGTGTCTATTTTACCGTATTTTTCGGAAAATTCCTATCTAATTTATAGATTATATACAAACAAATCTAAAAATAAAAAAAGAGATACTCCCTTGTAGTATCTCTTCTTTCTCTTGAGTTATCATTAAAACCAGTTATTCACTGTATTTGCAGCATTCATCCAAATATCGCTGAAGAAGTTGCCAATACTGCGGATAGCGAGAGAGAACCATCCAGCTTTTTCAACAGATTCGTTTGTCACGACCGGCGTCATGCTATCTGTAGTTTGGCCTCCTACATAGCCTAGATCTTTAAGATTGCTGTTTGTTGCACTTACATAAGCAACTGTTTCTCCTTTTTTAATAGGAGCAACAACTTTTTGATCGTTCATAACTTTATCGTTTAACTTAAAGTTGATTTTAGTATGATCTTTTTGACCTTTTTCGGTAATAATTTTTACCGAATTCTTTGGAGAAACGGAAGCTTCTTTTGATTTTCCTTTAGCAACATCAATTGTTTCATGCCCTTTAATCTCGCCGTTAGCAGGCACTACTTCTTTTAACTGAAAATGACTAAAAGCATAGTCCAATATCTTTTTCGTTTGAGAAAAACGAGCAGCTTCTGTAGACTTGCCGTTTTCCTTGGCATTCATTACAACTGTTATGTATCTTACCCCGTTACGCTCTGCAGTTCCAGTGAAACATTGACCTGCAAAATCTGTATGACCAGTTTTTAAGCCGTCTACGCCGCTGTATGCAGCTGAAAAACCAGGGAGCATCTTATTCCAATTGTTCATTTTTGTTTCGCCTTGTTGCCCTTGTCTAAACATCTTGGAAGGAGTTTTGGCTACTTCCAAAGATTCTGGATAATCATGAATCAAGTGATAAGCAAGAGTAGCAACTGCCCGAGCAGATAGGAGGTTCTCATCTTCTTCCTTTGTTCCTTTTGGATACATCCCTTTTAACAAGGAATTAGAAAGACCTGTAGAATTGACAAATTTTGATTCACCCATATTTAATTTTTTTGCTGTTTCATTCATTAACTTAATGAAACCTTCTTCAGAACCACTGACAGCTTCAGCTAAAGCAATGGCTGCTCCATTAGCTGAATAAATAGCCATGGCATCATATAATTCTTTTACCGTATATTTTTGGTTTTCGATTAATGGTACATTTGATAATCCATAATCCTGAGAAATTTTAGCTGCATATTTACTAACTGGCACACGTTGATCCCAAGATAATTTCTTATCTTTTATGGATTCTAATACTAGGTATTCCGTCATCATTTTTGTCATGCTTGCAATACCTAATAAAGCATCCGTATTTTTCCCGTATAGCACTTTCCCCGTACTTGCCTCTACTAAAATGGCTGCGTCTGCTTCAACGCCAATATCATCTGTTTTAGAAGCAGCTGATGCTTGTGTAGAGACAAAAAATACGCTGGCCATTAACATAACAGCAATGACACAAATTAATTGTTTCTGTACTGCGTTTCTCACTCTATACCCTCCAAACGTAAACTCACATAAATATAATTTTATCATACTAAAATTTAAAAAAATAGATAAAGAAGTACTGTTACATTCATGATTAATGACATAAAAAACACGTTTCCCTATTAAGGAAACGTGTTTTTTACACATTCATGATTATCTCATAGAATAGTTAGGAGATTCTTTTGTAATTTGTACATCATGTGGGTGACTTTCTCTTAAGCCTGCTCCAGTCATACGGATGAATTGTGCCTGTTCACGTAACGCTTCTAAGTTAGCTGAACCACAGTAACCCATTCCTGCGCGTAAACCACCAATCATTTGATATAAAGTATCTGCTACAGGTCCTTTGTAAGGCAAACGGCCTTCGATACCTTCTGGAACTAATTTTTTATTATCTTCTTGGAAGTATCGATCTTTACTTCCTTTTTCCATAGCTCCCACAGAGCCCATTCCACGATACACTTTAAAGCGTCTTCCTTGGTAGATTTCTGTTTCGCCAGGGCTTTCTGTCGTTCCTGCTAGAAGGCTTCCTAGCATTACTGTATGTCCACCAGCTGCAAGTGCTTTTACGATATCTCCAGAGTACTTAATACCGCCATCTGCAATAATAGCTACCCCGTGCTTACGAGCTTCAGTTGCACAGTCATATACTGCCGTAATTTGTGGAACGCCTACACCAGCGACAACACGAGTTGTACAAATTGAACCAGGTCCAATTCCTACTTTTACTACGTTTGCTCCAGCTTCAATTAATGCTTTTGTACCTTCAGCCGTTGCTACGTTACCAGCAATAATATTTAATTCTGGATATGCCTCGCGAATGCTGCGCACTGTATCTAAAACGCCTTGTGAATGTCCATGCGCTGTATCAATAACGATAACATCAACGCCAGCTTGTACTAATTTTTCGATACGAACATTTGAATCAGCTGTTACGCCAACAGCTGCTCCAACTAATAATCGACCTTGTTGATCTTTAGCTGCATTTGGAAACTCAATTACTTTTTCAATGTCTTTAATTGTGATAAGGCCTTTTAATACGCCATTGTCATCTACAAGAGGTAACTTTTCAATTTTGTATTGCTGTAGAATTTTCTCTGCTTCTTCTAAAGTCGTTCCTACTGGAGCAGTAACTAATTCTTCTTTTGTCATTACGTCAGCAATTTGCATTGAATAATCTTGGATGAAACGCAAGTCACGGTTTGTAAGGATTCCAACTAGTTTTTGTTCTTCTTCGTTGTTGACAATCGGCACACCTGAGATACGATATTTGCCCATTAAGTGTTCAGCAGCAAATACTTGGTTTTCAGGAGTTAAAAAGAAAGGATCCGTGATAACACCACTTTCAGAACGTTTTACTTTATCAACTTGTTCTGCTTGCTGTTCAATCGACATGTTTTTGTGAATGATACCCAAACCACCTTGTCTAGCCATCGCAATAGCCATTTCAGCTTCTGTAACTGTATCCATTCCTGCACTGATGAACGGCACCTTTAATTTTAATGTTTTTGTTAGTTCAACACTCATATCAACGTCTTTAGGTAGTACCTCAGATTTTGCTGGCACCAGTAAAACGTCATCAAATGTTAAGCCTTCTTTAGAAAATTTGCTTTCCCACATTATAGAATCCTCCTTTAAACGACAGAATATTATTAGTAGATTAACAAGCAGATATGTACCTGTCAATAACTTCACTAGATATCAGATAATTCTAATAAAAAGAAAAGGTGATTTAGTTGCATAAATTTAATGATGTTTGGACGTCCTACAATTTATTTTTCTCCGTTCCTTTTGTACAAGACTTTTTAAAAAAGCGCTATCAAAAATTGAATTATAGCGATGCAGAGCAACATAGTTTTAAAAACAGTTACCCATTTATTTATTATTTGGAACACAGTAAAAATTATTATCAAGTTGCGGCACAATCTCCTGTATCAGTTCAACCCGTTTTATTATTTTATGGAATGTCACAGCTGTTAAAAGCTTGTTTGTTAACACAAAACCCCGTATATCCCGAAAATACGGCGGTGTTAGCACATGGAGTATCAACACGAAAAAGAAAAAAACAAAGTTATGATTTTTTAGATGATGAAGTTAAGATTCAAAAAAGCGGTTTATTTTCACAAGTAGGAGAAGAATTGTTTCATGTGAAACAACTAGAAGGTAGTAAATATACAATGAATTATCTGTTGTCTTGTGTACCTGAATTAGATACATTATTTTTAAATTTGAGCACGAGGCCATCTTCCCATTTAACAACTATTGGATCGCTTCCAGCTACCTCTTTGCCTATTCCTGAACAAGTTACACGGTGTTATCATATGAATCACGAAAGACTCTATTCTTTTTTAAAAGAGCGTTCCCATCTATCATTGTCTTTGTCAGAAGATCAGGTATGTATTCTTGACCCTTCAAGCTGTTTATATAATTGTTCACCTTTTATGTACAATTTCCAAGCTAACACGCTGCATGCACCGTTGGAAAAAGATAGCTGCTTATATTTCCCTGAGATGTTGGCACATTACTTATTACTTTATAATTTAAGTATGATTTCACGTTATGAAACAGAGTGGTGGTATGAATTATTGCATACATACTCTTCGAAAGATTATCCATTTATCTTGAGGTTCCTTGAGGTTACAGCTCAAAAGATTCCTTACTTAATTTCTTGTTACTTAAATGAACACACAAAAAAAGACTAGCTAAAATAGCTAGTCTTTTTTCAAGTGCCTGGCAACGTCCTACTCTCACAGGGACAAAGTCCCAACTACCATTGGCGCTAAAGAGCTTAACTTCCGTGTTCGGTATGGGAACGGGTGTGACCTCTTCGCTATCGCCACCAGACAAGAGATTGCTCTCTCAAAACTAGGTAACAGTTTGCTGAGTAAAGCTTACGCTTTTAAAAGTTTGGTTAAGTCCTCGATCGATTAGTATCAGTCAGCTACACATGTCGCCACGCTTCCACCTCTGACCTATCAACCTGATCATCTTTCAGGGATCTTACTAGCTTGCGCTATGGGAAATCTCATCTTGAGGGGGGCTTCATGCTTAGATGCTTTCAGCACTTATCCCGTCCACACATAGCTACCCAGCGATGCCTTTGGCAAGACAACTGGTACACCAGCGGTGTGTCCATCCCGGTCCTCTCGTACTAAGGACAGCTCCTCTCAAATTTCCTACGCCCACGACGGATAGGGACCGAACTGTCTCACGACGTTCTGAACCCAGCTCGCGTACCGCTTTAATGGGCGAACAGCCCAACCCTTGGGACCGACTACAGCCCCAGGATGCGATGAGCCGACATCGAGGTGCCAAACCTCCCCGTCGATGTGGACTCTTGGGGGAGATAAGCCTGTTATCCCCGGGGTAGCTTTTATCCGTTGAGCGATGGCCCTTCCATGCGGAACCACCGGATCACTAAGCCCGACTTTCGTCCCTGCTCGACTTGTAGGTCTCGCAGTCAAGCTCCCTTGTGCCTTTACACTCTACGAATGATTTCCAACCATTCTGAGGGAACCTTTGGGCGCCTCCGTTACATTTTAGGAGGCGACCGCCCCAGTCAAACTGCCCACCTGACACTGTCTCCCGGCCCGATCAGGGCCGCGGGTTAGAATTTCAATACAGCCAGGGTAGTATCCCACCGACGCCTCCACCGAAGCTAGCGCTCCGGCTTCTCAGGCTCCTACCTATCCTGTACAAGCTGTACCAAAATTCAATATCAGGCTACAGTAAAGCTCCACGGGGTCTTTCCGTCCTGTCGCGGGTAACCTGCATCTTCACAGGTACTATAATTTCACCGAGTCTCTCGTTGAGACAGTGCCCAGATCGTTACGCCTTTCGTGCGGGTCGGAACTTACCCGACAAGGAATTTCGCTACCTTAGGACCGTTATAGTTACGGCCGCCGTTTACTGGGGCTTCGATTCAGAGCTTCTCCCAAAGGATAACCCCTCCTCTTAACCTTCCAGCACCGGGCAGGCGTCAGCCCCTATACTTCGCCTTGCGGCTTCGCAGAGACCTGTGTTTTTGCTAAACAGTCGCCTGGGCCTATTCACTGCGGCTCTCTCGGGCTATACACCCTACCAGAGCACCCCTTCTCCCGAAGTTACGGGGTCATTTTGCCGAGTTCCTTAACGAGAGTTCTCTCGATCACCTTAGGATTCTCTCCTCGCCTACCTGTGTCGGTTTGCGGTACGGGCACCTCCCGCCTCGCTAGAGGCTTTTCTTGGCAGTGTGGAATCAGGAACTTCGGTACTATAATTCCCTCGTCATCACAGCTCAGCCTTTATGATGAGCGGATTTGCCTACTCATCAGCCTAACTGCTTGAACGCGCATATCCAGCAGCGCGCTTACCCTATCCTACTGCGTCCCCCCATTACTCAAACGGCGGGGAGGTGGTACAGGAATATCAACCTGTTGGCCATCGCCTACGCTTTTCAGCCTCGGCTTAGGTCCCGACTAACCCTGAGCGGACGAGCCTTCCTCAGGAAACCTTAGGCATTCGGTGGACAAGATTCTCACTTGTCTTTCGCTACTCATACCGGCATT
>NZ_CP086208.1:0-7500 GCF_020790095.1 Priestia sp. J2 | reverse complement strand
GTCTGCTTATATAAGTTATTTAATAAAACATTTGCATTTGCATCACGTCTTACTTCAATAACAATACGCATACCCGAACGGTCAGACTCATCTCGTAAGTCCGTAATTCCATCAATCTTCTTATCACGAGCTAGCTCGGCAATTTTTTCAATTAGCTTTGCTTTATTTACTTGGTATGGAAGTTCATGAACAATAATAGTTTGTTTACCATTGTTTTGTTCTTCAATTTCTACTTTTGCGCGAACAATAATAGAACCTTTCCCAGTTTCATAAGCTTTACGAATCCCGCTGCGGCCAAGAATTTGTCCTGCAGTTGGGAAATCCGGTCCTGGAATAATCTCCATTAACTCTGCAATTGTGATATCAGGGTCTTGACTTACAGCTAAAACGCCGTCAATGACTTCCCCTAACTGATGCGGAGGAATATTTGTCGCCATACCTACCGCAATTCCGGCTGAACCGTTTACAAGTAAATTTGGAAATCTAGCAGGTAATACAATTGGTTCACGTTCAGAACCGTCATAGTTATCTTGATAATCAATTGTATCTTTATTGATGTCACGTAACAGTTCCATCGAAACTTTTGACATTCTTGCTTCTGTATAACGCATAGCTGCTGCTGCATCTCCATCAACAGATCCAAAGTTTCCATGACCGTCAATTAGCATATAACGATAGCTAAAATCTTGTGCCATACGAACCATTGTTTCATATACAGCTGAGTCACCGTGTGGGTGATACTTACCAATTACTTCTCCTACGATACGAGCTGATTTTTTATATGGCTTATCCGATCCCATACCTAAATCATTCATTGCATATAAAATACGACGGTGCACGGGCTTAAGTCCGTCTCTTACATCTGGTAAAGCACGCGATACAATTACGCTCATTGCATAATCTAAAAAGGATGCGCGCATTTCTTGACTAATATTTACTTCTCTTATTTGAGAGTTTGGTTTATCTGACATCGATAAGAACCTCCTTCGCGAAGTTCAGTATAGTAATTCATATATATGTAAACGCAGGATAGAACCTATCTCTATCCTGACGTTTATATACCCTTTATAAAAAATATAAAGGGTATTACCGTTCATTTAAATATCGAGATTTTTTACGTACTGAGCATTTTCTTCAATGAAATTACGGCGCGGTTCTACTTTGTCGCCCATTAAAATTTCAAATGTCTCATCAGCTTCAATTGCGTCTTGCAAGTTCACCTGAAGAAGGGTACGGAATTCTGGATCCATTGTTGTTTCCCATAATTGTTCAGGATTCATCTCTCCTAGACCTTTGTAACGCTGAAGGTTTGGTTTTGCGCCTTCAGGGAAAGAAGCTAATACCTCTTCTAATTGACGATCGTTGTACGCGTACTCTACTTTTTTACCTTGTGAAACTTTGTAAAGCGGCGGCTGGGCAATGTACACATATCCGTGCTCAATAATCTGTCTCATATAGCGATAGAAGAACGTTAGAAGAAGCGTACGAATATGCGCACCATCTACGTCTGCATCTGTCATAATCACAATTTTATGGTAGCGGGCTTTCGAAATATCAAAATCGTCACCAATACCCGTTCCTAGAGCGGTAATGATTGTACGAATTTCGTTATTAGATAAAATTTTATCTAAACGCGCTTTCTCTACGTTGATAATTTTACCGCGCAAAGGCAAAATAGCTTGGAAATGGCGGCTTCTTCCCTGCTTAGCTGAACCTCCGGCAGAGTCACCCTCTACTACATAGAGTTCGCTAATAGAAGGATCTTTTGATGAACAATCTGCTAATTTACCCGGTAAGTTTGAAATTTCAAGTGCGCTTTTACGTCTTGTAAGCTCACGAGCTTTTTTAGCTGCCATTCTTGCTCTTGCAGCCATTAAACCTTTTTCAATTACCTTTTTCGCCACAATAGGGTTCTCTAGCAAGTAAGTTTCTAAGTGTTCTGCAAACACAGAGTCAGTAATTGTTCTTGCTTCACTATTTCCCAGCTTTGTTTTTGTTTGTCCTTCAAACTGCGGATCTGGGTGCTTAATAGAGATAATAGCTGTAATTCCTTCACGAACATCTTCACCCGTTAAATTGGCGTCACTATCTTTAAATACGCTGTTTTTACGTGCATAGTCGTTAATTACACGCGTTAACGCTGTTTTAAATCCTGCTTCGTGCGTTCCACCTTCATATGTGTGAATGTTGTTTGCGAAAGAATATAAATTACTTGTGTAGCTATCGTTATATTGAATAGCAATTTCTACAGAAATGTTGTCTCGATTACCTTCAATATAGATCGGCTCTTCGTGAATCACTTCTTTCGAACGGTTTAAGTGTTCAACGTAAGACTTAATTCCGCCTTCGTAATGGTATTCACGTCTTTTATCTTCTTCACGTTTGTCTTCAATCGTAATTTTAATGCCGCGGTTTAAGAAAGCTAACTCACGCAGACGATTAGCTAACGTATCAAAATCGTATTCAAGCGTTTCTGTAAAAATTTCACCGTCTGGATGGAATTGAATAACAGTACCTGTTTTATCTGTTTCTCCAACTACTTTTAAGTCAGCAGCCGGTACACCTCGTTCATATTTTTGATAATGAACTTTACCGTCACGATGTACGTGTACTTCCAAAGAGGTAGAAAGTGCGTTAACAACTGAGGCACCTACACCGTGTAATCCACCAGATACTTTATAGCCGCCGCCGCCAAATTTACCTCCGGCATGAAGAACCGTTAAGATAACTTCAACGGCAGGTCTGCCCATTTTTTCTTGAATACCAACTGGAATTCCACGACCGTTATCTTTGACTGTAATACTATTATCCTTTTCGATAATAACATTAATTTCATCGCAATAGCCGGCCAGCGCTTCATCAATACTATTATCTACAATTTCCCATACAAGATGATGTAAACCCTTTGCGCTCGTTGATCCAATATACATCCCCGGACGTTTACGAACAGCTTCTAATCCTTCTAATACTTGTATCTGATCAGCTTCATATGCTTGTACTTCTTTTTGTTCCATCGTCAAATGTATCACCTACACTTTTTTTTAACAGCAAACTGCTGTATTTATCATTTTGTATTATGTTTTTCGAATATTATGTGGAAATAATACGGAGCCTTTAATGTATTTGCCATTTGTTTACTTATGCACAAAATTTTCATAATCGAGGGTACGAGTTGAAATATATAGACTTAAAACTATAATGATATCATATTTCAGTTAGATTGCCTTGTGAAAAGTTTTTAGACAGATCAATTGCTATTTGACCTTTTGAATTTGGCCAGCTTCTACATGATATGTAGCGGCTTTTTCTAAGGTCTCGTGATGAATTCCTTCAATGCTCGTTGTCGTTACAAACGTCTGAACTTTCCCTTGAATGGTATTTAGCAAGTGTGATTGACGAAAATCATCTAATTCAGACAATACGTCATCTAAAAGCAAAATTGGATATTCACCTACTTCTTGATGAATTAACTCAATTTCAGCAAGCTTTAACGATAAAGCAGTCGTCCGCTGTTGCCCTTGTGAACCAAATGTTTGAACGTCTTTTTCATTAACGTAGAAAAGAAGATCATCACGGTGTGGTCCTGCTAAGGTGACACCTCTATCAATTTCTCTACTTTTTATTTTATCAAACTTTTGATGATATGCTTCTAACATTTTCGACAAATCTGCATCTTCTGATACATCAATTGAATTCTTATACTCAATTTTTAATGTTTCTAAGTCTCGACTGATCCCTTTATGAATAGGCTCTGCCCACTGTTGGAGTAACTGTAAAAACTCAAAACGTTTTTTTAAGATTTTCGCTGCCATTTCACTTAACTGTAACGTAAGTACGTCTAAAAGTGAAAGATCCGTTTGTTTTTTTGTCTGCAGCTGCTTCAAATATTGATTTCTTTGCTGCAAAATCTTTTGATACCTGCTTAAATCATGCATGTAAACAGGCGAAACTTGACCAATTTCCATATCGATAAATTTGCGCCTTACTTGCGGACTCCCTTTAACTAGGTTCAAATCCTCCGGAGCAAACATGACAGTGTTAATTGACCCTATATATTGACTGAGTTTTTTCTGCTCAATGTGATTATATTTTGCTTTTTTCCCTTTTGTTGAGATGACTAAATCCAGTGTAACGGGCCCTCTATGCTTTTCTACAATGCCCGATAGCTTTGCATACTCACAGTCCCATTTAATTAATTCTTTATCGTTGGACGTACGATGAGATTTAGCCATAGATAATACGAAGATCGATTCCATCACGTTTGTTTTACCCTGTGCATTTTCACCCAAAATGACGTTTACTTTATTTTCAAAGGGAATCGTTGTCTTCGTATAGTTTCGGTAATTTGTTAAAGTAATTTCTTTAATATACAAACGTTTCACCAACTTTAAGTAATAACAACAAATGATCCTGCAGCCGGTATATCCACTTCGTCATTTGCATATAATTTACGTCCGCGGCGCTCTTCTAGCTCCCCGTTCACATATACTTCGTGCTCACTTAAAAACCATTTTACCATTCCACCTGTTTGAATGACGTCTGCTAGTTTTAAAAACTGGCCAAGCGTAATGTATTCAGTTGAAATTTTAACCTCTGTTTTCATGCGACTCTCTCACTTTCTAATGATGTATCTCTATTTTACTAAATAATTCTTCTTGAGAAAAGAAAGCTACTAGTACGGCATGCTAGTAGCTTTCTGAGATTTAATATGTTCGCACTGGTAAAATCAGCTGCAGCATTGAATCATCCTCTAATGTTCGAATGACAAATGGACGCATCGCACCAGTGAAGTTAATTTTGATATCTGTTCCTTCGAGCGCTTTTAATGCGTCTAACATATATTTTGCGCTAAAAGAAATTTTTAATTCTTCTCCTGAGATAGACTGGCTTTGTACCTCTTCAATTACTTTTCCGATTTCAGGAGAGTTAGAAGAAATTTCAACAATTCCTTCATCTAGCGTAGATAGTTTTACTACGTTGTTTCTTCCTTCACGAGCTAATAAAGAAGCACGGTCAATCGATTGTAAAAATTCTTTTACGTTCAATATAACATCCGTTTTACTATCGGCTGGGATCAATCTTGAAGTGTCAGGATAATTTCCGTCCAGTAATCTTGAGAAAAATAGTAAGTGTTTTGTTTTGAATAATACTTGATTTTCCGTGATAACGATGTCTACTAATTCATGAGAATCATCAAGGATCTTACTGAATTCACTTAAACTTTTACCTGGAATAACCACATTATACGTTGCTTCATTTCCAGTTTCAATGGTCGCTTTTCGCAAAGCTAGACGATGACTGTCAGTGGCAATACACGTTAATTCTTTGCCGTCGACTTTCCAGTTTACACCTGTCAAGATAGGTCGTGTTTCTGAGGTGGACACTGCAAAGACAGTTTGTCGAATCATGTTTTTTAATAAGTCTGTCGGTAATCTAAACATGTTGTTTTCTTCGATCTGTGGCAAATGAGGATACTCTTCTGCATCTAAACCATTTAAGTTAAATTCAGCTTTTCCTGAACGAATGATTGTTAAAAAGTGACTTTGGACGTCCAATTCTACGATGTCTTTAGGAAGCTTTTTGACGATTTCACTAAAGAAACGAGCTGGGAGAACAACGCTTCCTGGTTTTTGGATATCAACAATCTCTTTTCCTTCTTCCTCGTTTGGAATAAACGATTCAATAGAGATATCGGAATCACTTCCGGTTAAAGTAACACCTTCTTCAGTCGCTACAATTTTAATCCCTGTTAAAATTGGAATTGTTGTTCTAGAAGATACAGCTTTCATAACGTCTTGAACGCTTTGAACTAGGTAGTCTTTCTGTATGATAAATTTCATAATAATTAATCCTCCTTAAAAGTAGGTTTAAAAGCTTATTATTTATTATATTTTAAGATAGTAGTAGTAATAGGGGCTGTGGAAATGTGGATAACCCCTAAAAACGTGAGAACACAGCCTATCCACATGTGGACAGACTGTGTACAATCCTAACTTACTTATACACAAAATACAAGTAAAAAAAGCCTATATTTTTAGTGATTCACTTATTTCTTTAATTTGTTTTTGTAGGTCAGTATCTGTTTGAACAAGTTTTGAGATTTTTTCATGAGCATGGATGACCGTAGTATGGTCTCGCCCGCCAAACTCTTCTCCAATTTTAGGAAGCGAAAAATCCGTTAGTTCGCGAGAAAGGTACATGGCAATTTGTCGAGGAAACGCTACTGACTTTGTACGTTTCTTCGCTTTGAAATCATCTAATTTTATATTAAATTCTTGTCCAACAATCTGTTGGATATCTTGAATCGTAATAACCCTAGGTTTTGAACTAGGAATGATATCTTTTAATGCTTCTGCTGCTAAATCAGCGTTTATATCTTTATTAATTAGTGAAGAATAAGCTACTACGCGAATAAGTGCTCCTTCTAATTCTCTGATATTTGAATCAATCTGATTGGCGATATAAAGCATAACTTCATTTGGAATAACTAAGCCGTCCGCTTTTGCTTTTTTACGCAAAATAGCAATTCGTGTTTCCAAATCTGGTGGTGTGATGTCTGTAATAAGGCCCCATTCAAAGCGAGAACGAAGTCGATCTTCAAGTGTAGGAATTTCTTTCGGCGGTCGATCACTTGAGATGACAATCTGCTTGCTTTCTTCATGAAGCGTATTAAACGTATGGAAAAATTCCTCTTGTGTCTGCTCTTTACCCGCTAAGAATTGAATATCATCAATCAGTAAAACATCTACATTGCGGTATTTGTTGCGGAATTCTACTGCTTTATTGTCACGAATAGAGTTAATAAACTCATTTGTGAATTTTTCAGATGATAAGTACACGACTTTAGCGGCAGGATTATGATCTAACACATAGTGGCCTATTGCGTGCATTAAGTGTGTTTTACCTAATCCTACTCCCCCGTAAATAAAAAGCGGATTATACGCTTTAGCCGGCGCCTCTGCTACTGCTAAAGAAGCTGCATGGGCAAAACGATTCCCAGATCCGATAACAAATGTATCAAAGGTATACTTCGAATTTAGCATACTTTGAGGGAATTCTGCTCCTTCGTCTTTATTGACTTTCTTTTTAGGAGTTTGAATATCGAATTCTTCCTCGGCCTGGTTAGGAGGAATAATAAATTTCACATCTAACTCTTCCCCCGTAAGGTCGTAAAGTGTTTCAGCAATTAAATTAGAATACCTAGATTCTAACCAGTCCCGTGCAAAATCATTAGGCGCAGTAATAATGAGCGTGTCTCCTTGCAAAGCATGAGCTTTTGTCGATTTGAGCCAGGTTTCAAAACTAGGTTTGCTTAATTTTTTTTCAATTTGATCTAAAGCTCTGTTCCATAAATCATGAATGTTTTCCAACGAGTAACCCCTCCTTTTTCTAGTTTTCATGCGCTTTGTACAACCCTTGTACAACCTGTACAAAACCTTATGCATAAAAAATTTATATTTATACAATTGCTATTATGTGGGTAAATATATATTATAGAAG